>CAZZCL010000051.1:0-23006 GCA_964652295.1 uncultured Chthoniobacterales bacterium | reverse complement strand
CTTTGCAGATACAGCCGCTGCCTTGGCTTCAGGGCTTTGCATGTTTTTGTACATTTCCTCGCATTCCGCCCGGAGTCCGTCGAGGCCGGGGATGACCACCCGGCCAGCTCTGCACAGCTTTCCCTTGTTTGATTGGGGTTCAGCATCTTAATAGTAGCGTATGCGATTGCTTGACCGGTACGTGCTCAAACAGGTTCTTGTGGCTGGCGCGTTCGCCGTCCTGATTTTGACTGCGATTCTGGTGCTCGGTAATATCTTCCGGAAATTGTTGGACCTGCTGGTGGATCAGCGTGCCCCGCTTGACGCAGTCCTGACGTTTATTGCCTACGTGATTCCGGCGTCGAGTGTGTACACGATTCCATGGGGATTTTTGACGGCGGTGCTGCTGGTTTTCAGCCGGATGTCCGCGGAGAACGAGTTGCTTGCGATGCGTGCCAGCGGACTTGGTTTTACCCGCATCTGCATGCCGGTCTTCATTCTCGCTGCGGCCTTATCCTTGTTGTGCCTGTGGATCAACACGGAGGTCGCGCCCAAGGCGCAGGAACGGATGAAGAGCGCCATCCTCAACATTGCCACAGAAAATCCCATTTCGCTTTTTGGAAGCGAACAAGTCATTGACGAGTTTCCGAACAGGAAAATCTTCGTAGGTCGCAAGGAAGGCAACCGATTATATAACCTGCATGTGTTCGAGTTGGACGACAAAGCTCGTCCTGTCCGCGTGATTGAAGCTGCCGAGGGTGCCTTGGAGCCGGACACGGAGCAGCGGGCGATGATCATGCGCTTGTTCAATGCCCGGTTCGAGCAGTACGACGAAGAGACACCCGAAGACCTCGACAAGATGCGCCACGGCATTCGGATGGCTGAGGTGCCAATAATGATTTCGTTGCAGGAATTATACGAAAAAAACCAGCAACGGCGCGGGTTCAGTTCGATGACAGCGAAGGAGTTGCTGGACGAATTTGAGTCACGGAAATCCGACCAACGCACGAAAGCCCGGACGGAATTTAACAAGCGCCTGTCCTTTTCCTTCGCATGTCTGACGCTTGCGCTGATCGGCGTCCCACTCGGTATTACGACCCAGCGGCGCGAAAGTTCCGCTGGGTTCGGAGTCAGTTTGGTGGTGGCTTTTGCCTACTTCATGTTCATTGAGATCGCCAACTCGCTGCGAGACAACGCCTCAGCGTATCCGCACCTGATTATGTGGCTTCCGAACGTGGTGGGTCTCGCGCTTGGTGGCTGGCTGTTCTGGCGATTAAGTCGGCGCTAGGGCGTTAAGCTACCGGTCGACTCGTCGCAATTTTTCAAATCAGGATGGGTTGTCACTCACGTTGTTCAGGCTTGAGCTGCTGGCGTGTCTCGCGTTTGCGGAACGGATTAATGGAATTCAGGATGCCCCCGGCACCGCGCACGACATTGCCTGCGCCATCGGTCAGGCCATCGGTTTTTCCTGTGGTCACCGCTTTCGCGGCACCGCCCACCACGCCGACTGCGCCTTTCAGAATGTTGCCTGCTCCGGATGTGGCTTCGCGGGCGGCGTTGGGCACGAAGTCTGTGATCGGATAGGTAATGCCAGCGAGCACAAGATTAAATGGGGCTGCGATCAGACGTGTTATGAGATCGTTCTTCGGATTGGAAAGCGGACCATCGAGCCTGACGGTGGCCCAGCGGTAACCGCCGCGTTCTGTCTTGAACACCTCGCTGGCAGCCCCTGGCAGACGAGAAAACGCCCGCGACGGCAGACCAACCTCAATGGTGGCGCGGATTTTGTCTCCGGAAATATGGCCGGCACCTTGCAACCGCAGCAACCCCCGGGATTCAATGACCAGATTGGAAAAATCGAGGCGCTCGCCGTTGCGCATAAAATCGGAGCGGACTTCGTCGAACCGCAGGGTTTTGTAGTCTGCAATGCCTGTCGCTGTCGCGAGCGTACCGAGCGCAGGATGATTGGTGAACATGGCCTGCTCCAGGCCGAACGATCCGGCGACATCAGGTGGCTGGCCCGCTTTTGCACCGGATGTAATGCGGATTTCGGCGCGAACGCGCCCTGAAAATTGGGCAGCAATTGCGGCATTCAGCCATGGCGCGATGTCCACTCCGCGAACGATTGCTTCAAGATCGAGAGCTGGCAGAACTGTGCCGGACACTTCAATAGTGCCTGACGCGATGTTCGCACGAAGGCTGCGGATCGTGCACAAGGAAGGCTGCGTCTGATATTCGATGGAAGCTGAGGAGAGCGCGATCGGCGGCTGGCCTGCGATGCTGGTAGCGCCGCCTTCAGCCGAAATATTCCATCGCTGGCCGCTGCGATTGCGCGCGGAAACCGCCGTCCCATTGAGGCTGCCGGGGGGTAATCCTGATCGCCATTGCAAATCGAGTCGATCGACATGTACACGCGCCAGGTGGAAACTGTTTGGCAGAAATCTCCGCCACCATTCTCCTGCGGCGTTTTGTCCGGGCGACAGGGAATCGCCGGATGAGGAAGCGCTGTCGCTGCTGGGTCCGGATGTCTTTGATGGCGGCGGGGCCGATGCAGCGGGATCGACCGCGAGTGTGGCGCGCGCAATGTCGAGGTCACTGATTCGCCACTGCCGCCGGAGCAATGCCGCCAGATCGAGATGGACATCGATATCGTCGGCACGCACCTCGCGCAGTCGCCGCGGACCCAAACCGGCAAAACCGGGAGAGGCGGCTGACGGCATTTCGATGGCGATGGACGGGAATTTTCCCTCCACATCGAGCGCCTTGGATACAGTTCTCGACAGGGTGTCCGTGAGCGATTGGCTGCGCAGAAAACCGTTGAGCCAAAGCACACCAGAGGTTGCCGCTGCCGCAAGGATCAGCAGCAAAATGGCGAGTATGCCCAGCAGGCGAAAAAAAAAGCGTTTCCGTTTCATGGGGAATCGGTTCAATGTGCTTGCCTCCGTGGAGGACTGCGCATTCTCTGGTCGTGCTTGAGATAGAAAACATGACATTCGCGCCGCGCGCAAGCGCGGCTCCGATTCTTGAAGACATCACGCTCCGGCTTCCGCGAGGGCACATCGCCGCCGTGATTGGCCCGAGTGGTTGCGGTAAGAGCACGCTGTTAAAAATCGTGGCCGGCATCCTGCATGGCGATGGACGTGTGCGCTGGGATGGACGCGATCTGGCGGAGGAACAGGATTTGCAACCGTGGGAAATCGGTTATGTCCCCCAGTTTGGGATCGCTTTCGAGCATCTCAGCGTGCGTGAAAATGTCGATTGCGCGCTTCGATTGCGCGCGGCAATGGGAGGCCGGGCGCGCCGCGAAGTTGTGGATGGCACGTTGCGGGCAACAGGATTGGAGGATATTGCAGGCCGCCGGACTGTCGTGCTGTCCGGAGGCCAACGGCGGAGGCTGGCTCTTGCGCAGGAACTCGCGGCTGGTCCCGACCTGTTGCTCTGCGACGAAGTCACCAGCGGACTCGATCCGCGCGCGGAAAGCGAGATTGACGCGCTGCTTTGCGGGCTTGCCGGGAAAGGTGATCGCGTCGTGCTGCATGTCACGCACAGCCTCGCCAACATGCATCACTACGATTCTCTGGTGGTGCTTCATGAAGGTCGGCTTACTTATCACGGTCCGCCAGGGTATCTGCTCCATTATTTCGGCGCTGAGACGTCGGACGAAATATTCCCGGTGCTTGGCCGCCGCCGCGCCACCGAGTGGGCGGCGTCCTGGGCAAAACATGGAGCCAGCTATGCCCTGGAACTTGGGGTGCCGACGCGGCCGACATGGGAACCGGGACGCGAAGCTGCGTCGGGTTTGTCGGCCCCATGGTCCGGGGACACTGCGGCAAGCGAATTGCGCGACTTTTTTGACAGCATCACTGGGGCTTTCACCGAGGCGGAAGTGCCTCTGGCGCACGTTGGCCGCAAGGAACGTGCGGGAGACATAGCCGAAGGCGGGGAGCTGGCAGACAAGGTGCCGCAGGGTGCACCCGAGTCGAGGCCGGGCACGGGACGGCTGCCGGGGTTCCTGACGCAGGCGCGCGTCTGTTTCGGGCGGCGGATGAAAGTCTTCCTGCGCGACCGCGGACAGCTGGGGTTGCAGCTGGCGTTGTTGCTGGGGTTTCCGCTTCTGGTCGTGGTGTTCGCGTTGGAAGGCCTGCCGTCGATCTCAAATCTCTCAATGGGCCTTGATGTAAATCCGCTGGATCAGCTCCGGGAAGCCGCCGCGTTTACAGCTGAATCGTTCGCGGCGGGCATGCTTGTGAGTGGTCTGGTGGTGTTTCAAATGATTTTGCTCGCTCTTATGGGCGCAAACAACGCCGCGCGCGAGATCGCTGGCGAACGTCAGATCGTCGAAAAGGAAAAGCTTACTGGTCTGCGGCCGTTTGCGTATGTCGCAGGCAAAGCTGCATTCGTTGTACTCCTGGCTGCGGTGCAATCCTCGTGGATGGCAGTGTTCGTGGATGCTGTGGTGCGTTTCCCGGGTGGTTGGGAGCCGCAGATGTTGACCTTGTTTTTGATGAACCTTGCCATCACCGGGTCGTCGCTCGCGATCTCTGCGTTTGCCCGCACTGCGGACCAGGCATCGTTGTTGTCCATTTATCTCGTGGGATTTCAGCTGCCGCTTTCAGGCGCTTTGCTCGTGCTGCCCGGTTTTGCGGAAGCGATGACCCGACCGTTTATCGCATGTTACTGGGCATGGTCGGGCTTTCTGCAGACGATGCGATTCACCGATACGCGGCACTACGATGTGGCGGTGCAGGTTGCCCAAACGACCTTGAGCCCTTATGCCCTGAGCGTGTGGGTGCTGGTTTCGCATGCTGCCATCATGCTTTTTCTTGCCTATCTGGGCACACGCCGCGCGCGATGGGATTGAGTATGAAACGACCAGGCAATTCGGAGGCCCGATTCCGCCTTCGCACCATTTCGACCGGCGTCTGTAAGGCTTCAAGACCGGCCCCGCCCACTTGCCTCACAGACTTATGAACGTTGCAGACATGGTCATCGCCCTCATCTTCGGGTATGTGGTGGGAGCCACGCCGTTTGGTTATCTGGCCGGACGCGCGCGCGGGGTGGATATCCGCCAGCATGGCAGCGGGAACATCGGGGCGACCAATGTGTTGCGCGTGCTTGGAAAACCCCTCGGGATCGCGGTGTTCATCCTCGATTTTGCCAAGGGCCTGCTGGCGTCGCTCGCTGCTCTTTTGATTTTGGGGAGCCCGCTTACAGGCGTGGCAGCCGGCCTGGGCGTGATTCTCGGTCACAACTACACCTTCTGGCTTGGGTTCAAAGGTGGGAAAGGCATCGCCACCAGTGCCGGCGTCCTGGCAGGATTGATGCCGATCGCAGCATGCGTGGGTGTGGCGGCATGGGTGGGCGTGTTCTTTGCCACGCGCTATGTCTCACTTGCTTCGCTTGCCGCTGCGGTAAGCCTTCCGATAACAACCGGAGTGGCTCTTCTCGCCGGCGCGGGGTCATGGATTTTGTTCATGCTTGCAGCCATCATGTGCGGGCTGGCAACGTGGCGGCATCGCAGCAATATTAGCCGTTTGCGCGCCGGTACGGAGCCGCGGTTCGAGCGCAAGCCGAAGGTGCAGCATTCGGAAACGCGTGCCAACCGCGTGAATGGCAATGGGGAGGGGGGCGCGTGACCAACGCCTTTGTCATTGGCGCCGGAGGATGGGGTACGGCGTTGGCGATTCATTTTGCGCGATGCGGGATGCCTGTGCGGCTTTGGGGGCATGACGCCGCACACATCGCCGACTTGCGCCGCACGCACGAGAACGCGTTGTATTTATCCGGGGTCCGGATGCCGGACGCGATTCTTCCCGTGGAAGATTTTGAAGGGCTTGCGGAAGCCGATCTGGCAGCTTTCGTGCCGCCTTCGCGCGCCATGCGCGAAGTCGCCCTCCGCGCTGCTGCGGAGTCGCGTGTCGCGCCACACGCACTCGTCGTAAGCGGCAGCAAGGGCATCGAAGCCGGTACCGGAGCGCGCATGACGCGCATTCTTTCCGAGATTTTCCCCCGACACCCGATCGGGGCCTTAAGCGGCCCCACCCATGCGGAGGAGGTCGCGCGCGGCATTCCTTCGGCGGTCGTGTTTGCGTGCACGGAGCAAGCCGGAGCAGAACGTTTTCAGGAACGTGTCGGCAATGCCTTCCTGCGCATCTACACTGCGACCGACGTGGCGGGAGTGGAATACGGGGGGGCGCTGAAGAACGTGTATGCGATCGCCGCGGGGATCGGCGATGGACTGGGACTCGGCGACAACGCCAAGGCTGCGCTTGTCACGCGGTCCCTGGCCGAGTTGGCACGGCTGGGTGCCGCGCTCGGCGGTCGGCCCGAAACGTTTTATGGATTAAGCGGTCTCGGCGATCTTATGGTCACCTGCTTCAGCGGGCACAGCCGGAACCGGCGTTTCGGCGAAGCCGTCGGGAGCGGAAGACCGCCCGCGGACGTGCTGGAGGACTCCCCGATGGTTGTGGAAGGCGTGCCCGCGACACGCAATTTTTTCGGTGAAGCTCGCGCAGCAGGGATCGAGGCGCCTGTTCTTGAACAGGTGCACGGCATCCTGTTCGAAAACCGTGACCCGCGTCAGGCGGTCAGCGAGCTGATGCACCGCGCGCCAAAACCCGAAACCGCCCCGGATGCGATCTGAGCGATTCGGGATGAGGCAAAACGCACCGTTCCCATGAGCGAAGGCGCAATGATCTCACCCTGCCCGCAGCGGCTTCTAAAAACCCCTCCTTCGAGGAAGGCACCACAATCCCTCGCATGGAAGGGGTGCGCGAGTTTGGCTGCCTGCGCAAAAGACGCTGGCAGGGGTTGCCCGCGCGCGTGCCACACAGTATAGAATGTTCTTGTCCTTTACCTGAAAGTTATGAGCCAGGATCCGCCCCCCCGTTTCCCCGTTGAACCGACTACCGCCGGCCCGCAGCCCACCCCGCCCGCTCCGGACATCCGGCGGGCACACACCGATTCTCCGTTGCAACGCTTTCTCGCAAACCTTGGCCGGTCGCGCTTCTTCACAATCAGCCTCCTGCTGCACGCGGGCATTGTGCTGATGCTGGGAAGCACGGTTCTCTTCCAGGCGGTCCTGGAGGAGCAGGATTTCTTTGGCGAGCCGGGCAGCGGTTTTCTTTCGCCTTCCACGCAGGTGCAGGCTCCTCCGGTTCAGACCCAACAGCAGCCAGTCACGACGCCACAGCTTCAGCCCACAGCGCCCACGCTTGCCACGCCTTCCACCAGAGTGGATGCCATCACCACCACGGCGTTGAACGTCTCAAGCTTCGCCGTACCCGCCTTCTCCGCGGTTGTGCCTCCCAAAGCCCAGGCGCCTGCCGCCGCGCCACCGCCAACGACAAACGCCTTCTCTGCGCTCGACAAGCAGGCTGCTGCGCGCATCAGCGAGTTTTCCAAGGGCTGGACCACAGGTCCTCGAAGCACCGGCACAGGCGGGTTGCGGCGGCGTCGGTTCGAATTCACGGCTTATCTGGCAAAGTATTCCGGGGGCGATTGGAATTCCACAGTCACCCTCGACCGCGAGAAAAAACGCATCGTTGGCGGCAGCCTCCCGAATCTCCTGTTTTTCATGAAAAAATTTTCTTCCGACCGCATCGATGCCAACCCAAACGCGGTGCCGCTCGATCTGGCATCCGACGAAATTTTCACTGTGCGTCCGCCTTTTATTTTCTTTACCGGGCGGCGGGATTTCACCCTGAGCGATGCCGAGGTGGATAACCTCCGCAAGTATGTCATGAACGGGGGCGCGATTTGGGGCGATAGCACGCTTCCAGGCCGCCGATCGCGCTTCGACATCGCTTTCCGGCGCGAAATGCGACGGGTGTTGCCGGATGTGGACAAAGATTTTGAGCCATTGGCCGACGACCATGAAATTTTCACGATGGGCTATTTCAACGGAATCCGGAGTGTGCCGCCCGGATTGAATTTCTATCAGGAGCCGGTGGAGGTGCTGCGTATCTACGGTGAAATCGCCGTAATTTACACCCTGAACGATTACGGAGACATGTGGCAGGTTGGCATCGATGAGAACGGCGCGATCGATATGCGTCGGGATGCCAACCGCCAGTACGTCGCTTTGAACCAGAATATCTGGAGCAATCGCGAGGTGTATTTCCGCAACTTAAGCGAAGAATCCCTGATGGCAGCCTACCAATTTGGAACCAATATCGTGACGCACCTGTTGATCCGCTGGGAAAACCCGCTTCGCCGCGCAGGCGCTGGTGGCCTCTGAAAGGACGTCGCATCGGCCGCCTGACTGATCGCGTTCCGAAGCCGGATGCCTCCTTCTCGCCCGGTGCGCCTGACGCCGGATGACCAACATAGGGTTGCAGATTAAGGCGGGCAGCAGGGTGCTTCCCAAATCATTGGAATGAGGGCTTCCACCCGCTTTTCCACTGAGAGCGCCCTGTGAATTTCCTTTTGACACGCTCGCACGCGGCGGTACCATGCGTTTCCCCAAATCGGAGAGCGGCGATGGATCGTGCGCAGCCGGCCCCGGGACGTGGCGGGTAGAACCGCCGCGAGACATAACCCAACACCCCAACTTCTCCAAAGAGACGTTGTGGAACGCAACCCAGTCGCGCGGAGGCGCCGGGAGGACGGTTTCAGAAATGTTTGCCAGCTGACACAGAAGCGATCAGAGAGGGTCCAACAGACCCTTTTCCGCATCGAATTGTTGCAGTGGCGATAGTTCCCGTTCTTCACCGGTTTGTTTCGGCAAGGCGGCAATGCCCAAGTAGCTCAGTCGGTAGAGCACGTCCTTGGTAAGGACGAGGTCGCCGGTTCAATCCCGGTCTTGGGCTCGCCGGATCCGGAACTGCCTTCCAACCGCAAGCCAGCCATAAACAAGGTCGGGAAGACGCCAGAGTCGTTTAAAGCGATTCGGGTCAATCTACGGCACTTGATGGTTCCGCGCGACGGCAGTGGCGTTCGCACCGTCCGGGCAGCACGGGGTGGCAAGTCGAGTCGCATATGCCGCGCGAGTACCGCGGCGTATTCACCAAGGACCAACTGTAACACAACGAATATTTCGCCCCTCCGGGATCCAAAAGATCGCGGGGGCAACGTATTGATAGCAACTTAAGTTTATGGCCAAGGACAAGTTCGAAAGAAGCAAACCGCACGTTAACATTGGCACGATCGGCCATGTTGACCACGGCAAAACCACACTCACTGCCGCGATCACTTCCGTGCTCGCCAAGAAAGGCTTTGCTGAAGCGCGCAAATACGAAGACATCGACAACGCGCCCGAAGAAAAGGAACGCGGCATCACGATCAACACCTCGCACCAGGAATATCAGACCGACAACCGCCACTACGCGCACGTCGATTGTCCCGGCCACGCGGACTACGTCAAAAACATGATTACAGGTGCCGCGCAGATGGACGGCGCAATCCTCGTTGTCAGCGCGGCTGATGGTCCCATGCCGCAGACGCGCGAACACATCCTTCTGGCACGCCAGGTGGGTGTGCCGGCTATGGTTGTGTTCCTTAACAAAGTCGACATGGTCGACGATCCCGATCTGCTCGACCTCGTTGAGATGGAGGTGCGCGAGCTGCTCTCGAAATATGAGTTCCCGGGTGACGATATCCCGATCGTCAAAGGCAGCGCACTCAAGGCGCTCGACGGAGATGCCGACCATGAAAAAAATATCCTCGCGCTTATGGAAGCCGTGGATGCCTACATCCCGCAGCCGGAGCGTCCTGTCGATCAGCCGTTCCTGATGCCCATCGAGGACGTGTTCAATATTGAAGGACGCGGCACCGTGGTCACCGGGCGCGTCGAACGCGGCATCCTAAAGAAGATGGAGGAAGTCGAAATCGTCGGCATCCGGGATACCGCCAAAACGACAGTTACCGACATCGAAATGTTCCGCAAACTGCTGGACAGCGCGGAAGCGGGAGACAACGTCGGCCTTCTGCTCCGTGGCATTAAAAAGACTGATGTGGAGCGTGGTCAGGTCGTCGCCAAGCCCGGAACCATTACACCGCACCGGAAGTTCAAAGCCGAGGTCTATGTATTGAGCAAGGAAGAAGGCGGTCGCCACACTCCGTTCTTCGCGAATTACCGTCCTCAATTCTACTTCCGCACGACGGACGTGACAGGCTCGGTCAAACTCCCCGACGGCGTCGAAATGGTCATGCCCGGCGATAACGTGTCCATCGAGGTGGAGTTGATCACCCCGATTGCCATGGAGAAGACAATCCGCTTCGCCATTCGCGAGGGGGGCCGTACCGTCGGCGCCGGTCGTGTGGCGGACGTTCTTGACTGACGACCCGTTCAAGGCGAAAGCATCTTGTCGAAGCGCGTCGCCTGCGAAGCGGGCGGCGTGATATTCGAATAGGCCAGTAGCTCAATTGGCAGAGCAGCGGTCTCCAAAACCGCCGGTTGGGGGTTCAAGTCCCTCCTGGCCTGTACCAGGCGTGGGGGCAATCCCAGCGGTTTCAGGAGACTTCGTGAGGCATAGAGTTCCGGAAAGCAGCAAGAGAAGGGCACGGATTTCGGCCGGAAACAATTCGACTGTGGCGTCAAATTCTTCATTTCAAATCTTTAATCGATCATGATCTCCAGAACGAAAGCGTTTCTCGGCGAAGTCCGTACAGAACTGGGTAAAGCCACGTGGCCATGGGACCCTAAAGAAAAAGGGTTCAAGAAGTACAAACAGTTGTACGATTCCACGGTCGTGGTGGTCATTGGCATGATCTTTCTGGGGGCGTACGTCAGCCTGACCGATCTTGTGCTTGCAAGCACAGTCGGTACGGTAACGGGTGGCGCCTACGAAACACGCAGGGAACTGGCTGTGGCCGGAGCCGAAGAAGACGCTCAAGCCGCACAGAGTGAGCCTGTCGAATCCTCCGCAACACTGCCTGCGGACAAATGAGCCACTCGAATGTTATGAGCGCCGATACGCTGGGTAAAGATCAATGGTTCGTGGTTCACGTGCTCTCAGGGCACGAACAGAAAGTCCAGGATCATATTGTCCGGCGGATCAAGACCGAGGAGATGGGGGATTATATTCTGGAAGTTCTGGTGCCGACCGAGCGTGTTTCAGAGATCAAGCGCGGGAGAAAAACCGAAACCACGCGCAAATTTTTTCCCGGCTACCTCATCGTCCACATGCGCCTCTACGATTTTGAAGATCGGTTGATCGATAAGACATGGTATTTCGTCCGGGAAACTCCGGGCGTACTCGGATTTGCCGGGACTAAGGATCAGCCAATCCCTATGCGCGATAATGAGGTCGAAAGCATGCTCCTTCAGCTGCGCGAGCGAGAAGATACCGTCATTCCCAAGGTCTCTTTCGAGGTTGGCGAAACGGTCAAAATCGCCGATGGCCCCTTCCAGAATCAGAGCGGCGTGGTGGAGGAGATCGATCCGGAACGTGGACGGCTTCGCGTATCGGTGACCATATTCGGCCGGTCAAATCCCGTGGACCTCGAGTATTGGCAGGTCGAACGCGGCTAAGACGGACACCGCCCCGTTCTCTTGCCGCCAGTTGCGAAGCTTGCGGAACGCATTATTTAAGAATTTACAAAAATGGCTAAGGAAGTCACAGGCATCATCAAATTGCAGATCCCGGCCGGGCAGGCCAATCCTGCCCCGCCGATCGGCCCCGCGCTGGGTCAGCAGGGCGTAAATATCATGGCCTTCTGCAAGGAATTTAACGCAGCCACTCAAAAACAGGCGGGCGATATTCTTCCTGTCGTTATTACCGTTTATAAAGACAAGAGCTTTACATTCATCACGAAATCGCCTCCGGCGGCTGTTCTCCTGAAAAAAGCTGCGGGGATCGCCGCAGGATCTAAAGAGCCGAACCGCAGCAAGGTCGGCAAGTTGAGCAAGCAGCAGGTGATGGAGATCGTGAAGATCAAGAAGAAGGACATGAACGCGATCAGCGACGAAGCGGCTTATCGCACAATTTGCGGAACCGCCCGGCAAATGGGCATCGATGTTGAGGAATAAGTCGCGCAAACACGTCGCACGATAATTTAGGACGGCAGCCTGTTGCCGGTTCATGCCACCCCACAGCCTGTTTTCTTCGAGAAAAACGTTTCTCCGCACCACAGCATTTCCGAGCTGCCCCACTTCATCGGTTCGCAGGCTGATCGGTCGCGTTTCCGCCATGCTGCAGAGAGGAAACTCTCGAAAAGCCCTTGCCAATGTCGTGCCGTGATGCACTGTCACTGTTTCAACAAAAAATATGAGTGAAACAGAAACCAACCCTGCCGATGTGCTGAAGTTGCACGACGGAGACACCGGGAGTTCCGATGTCCAGGTGGCGGGTCTTACGGAACGCATTAATCAGCTGACTGAGCATCTCAAGACGCACCCGAAGGATTTCGCATCGCGACGCGGGCTGCTCATGATGGTCGGCAAACGCCGTCGCCTGCTCGATTATCTCAAAAGGCACAGCGCCGAGCGATACCAGAAGGTGCTGGAAACGCTTAATCTGAGGAAGTAATTCTTCCCTGACGCCGTTCATGCGCCTGCCGGATTCCGAGTGTCACCTGCTGCGTGCGGCGGGCACCCGGATGACCTCCGGGACTCATTGGCGCATCACGGCAGGCGTCCCGCCACAGTTCAAATTTCTGCAGCCGTTATCCCCGCTCAGCAGGCAGTCGGAGGCGACAGCTCATTTCAACCAATCGCTCGTCGGCTTGATGGGCATCAAAATTCCAACTCCATCCTATGATTCATAACGTTACCGGGCAGGTCGGCGCATCTGCCATCACATTCGAAACAGGAAAATTTGCCCGTCTCGCCGACGGCGCAGTCACCGTGCAGTGCGGTGAAAGCATTATCTTTGCCGCCGCCGTGTCCGCAACATCGGTGAAAGAAGGGCAGGATTTCTTTCCGCTCACAGTTGATTACCGCGAAAAAGCCGCTGCTGTCGGAAAGTTTCCTGGCGGCTATTTCAAACGGGAGGGACGGCCAAGCGAAAAGGAAACGCTCACCTCGCGGATGACAGACCGTCCATTGCGACCGTTGTTCCCCAAAAACTACTATTACGACACGCAGGTCATCAGCATTTTGTTGAGTGCCGATGGGATTAATGATCCTGATATTTTCAGCATTAACGGGGCGTCCGCAGCTCTTGCTGTGTCCGACATCCCGTTCAAAGGCCCGATCGGAGCGGTACGCGTCGGCCGTGTGAACGGGGAGTTTGTTGTAAACCCCACACATGCCGAACGCGAAATGTCCGATCTGGACCTCGTTTATGCCGGCACCGCGGAGGAAGTCATCATGATCGAGGGTGCCGCACGCCAGATCGCCGAGGAAGACTTCTGCAAATCGCTTGAGTTCGCCCAGACGCATGTTGCCCGCCTTGTTGAACTTCAGCGTGAACTTGCCGCAAAAGTCGGCAAACCCAAACGCGAGGTTGAACTGATGAATGCCCGCGAGGAATTGCTTGAAATCGCGGTGGTTATCGCAGGCCATCGCATCGAGGACGCTCTCTATACCCCAGGAAAAGTCGCTCGCGGAAAAGCGGTCAGCGCACTGCGGCAGGAGGTAAAATCCGCCATCCTCGACAAGGTGCCGGACGCCACCGATTTCGAGATTTCCCAGGCCTTCGATCACGTTCAGAAAAAGGCGTTCCGTGAGACGATTTTAAATACCGGAAAACGCTGCGACGGACGTGGCGCCGACGATATCCGTCCGCTCACTGCCGAGGCCGGGCTGTTGCCGAGGGCGCATGGCACCGGCTTCTTTCAGCGTGGTGAAACGCAAGCGCTCGCGCTGGCAACTTTGGCACCTTCCCAGGAAGCCCAGATGATCGATGCGTATGGCGGTGGCGTGGATACAAAACGATTCCTGTTCCATTACAACTTCCCGCCGTTCAGCGTTGGCGAGACAGGCCGCTTTGGTGGTGCAAGCCGCCGCGAAATCGGCCACGGCGCACTCTGTGAACGGTCCATCGAGCAGGTCCTCCCGTCCGAAATGAATTTTCCTTACGCAATCCGTGTGACCAGTGAAGTCATGGAATCCAACGGGTCCACCTCCATGGCCAGCACCTGCGCCGGAACCCTCGCCCTGCTCGATGCCGGGGTGCCTCTCGTAGCGCCCGTAGCAGGAATCTCTGTCGGCTTGATCTCAGAAGCGGATGCCACCGGTCGCATCGGAAAATACATCATGATCTCCGATATCCTTGGCTCCGAAGATCATTTCGGCGACATGGACTTTAAATTGTGCGGGACGCGCACCGGCGTGACTGGCTTTCAGCTCGATCTTAAACTCCCGGGGATTCCTGTCGCCATGCTTGCCGAGGCCATCATGCGCGCGCGCGATGCTCGCTTCCGTGTGCTGGATGTCATGGATGCCGTGCTTTCCAAGCCGCGTTCGGAGATGAGTCCGCATGCTCCGCGCATCGAGACGCTTTCAATCCCGCAGGATAAGATCGGCCTGCTCATCGGCCCTGGTGGCAAGACCATCAAGGGGATCGTTGCTGAGACCGGCGCCGAGATCAACATCGAGGACGATGGACGCGTTCACATTTATTCCAGCAACGCAGATGGGTTGAATCGCGCCAAGGAAATCATCTCCGGCATGACCCGCGAAATGGAAATTGGCCAGGTCTATCAGGGGCGTGTCGTGACGACCAAAGAGTTCGGCGCGTTCGTCGAAGTGCTCCCCGGCAAAGAGGGCCTTGTCCATATTAGTGAACTGGCCGATTTCCGGGTCAAACAGACCGAAGACGTCGTCAAGGTTGGCGACACAGTCTGGGTGAAATGCATCGGTATTGATGACAAAGGCCGCGTGAAGCTCAGCCGCAAAGCCGCGATGAAAGATCGCGGTGAGGTTGCTCAGAAAGATATGACAGACGATGGCTGACCGCGTTGCGCCCTGCGAAACAGGGCAGACACCCAAGGTCAATCGGCGCGTGCGTTCCGTCCTCGCGCGATCACCCAATTAAACCATCCGACCGGCCTCGGTGGGCGCTTGCTTACGGGGGCGCGTGGCTTTCCGTTGCCGCGCGCTTCTATGCTGCAGTGGTGCTCTCCAGCCAGTTGCGCAGGATGGCGAGTCCGATGTATTGACTTTTTTCGGGATGGAATTGGGTTGCCGCAAGACGTCCACGCTCGATCGCTGCGGGGATTTCCTCCCCGTGCCACGTCCTCGCCGCAACAAGGGCAGAATCGGCCGGGCGCGGGAAGTATGAGTGCACAAAATAAACGGATGGTTCCGCCGGTAACCCCGTCCAGAGCCGGGCCTCGCGAATCTGGAGGGTGTTCCATCCCATATGTGGCACCTTGACGCCGGTATCCCCGCGAAAACGCACCACGCCGCCATTGAAGACGCCCAGACCGCGCGCTCCGGGCGATTCCACGCTGTCTTCGAACAATAACTGGTAGCCGACGCAGATGCCGAGAAATGGTTTGTCCGCCCGGATCCACGCGAGGAGCGGCTCACGGAAGCCGCTGGCATCCAGATGTTCCACAGCGTCCCCAAACGCGCCGACGCCCGGGAGCACGACGCCGGTCGCCTCATCCAGCGCTGTTGGCGAGTCGACAATGCGCACGCTTGCCCCGGCGGTCTCCAGTGCTCTGGCTGCACTTCGCAGATTGCCACTTCCGTAATCGATCAGAGCGATCATGGCCACGCGCTTAAAGCGTTCCCTTGGTGCTAGGCACATCCTTCACACGGGCATCCAACGCTGTCGCCGCATCAAGCGCGCGCCCGAGCGTCTTGAACACCGCCTCGATCATATGATGCGGATCGCGGCCCGCAAGAAGTGTCGTATGCACATTTGCTGCGGCGTTCACCGAGAACGCACGCAGGAACTCTTCCAGCAGCGTAAACGAGAAGCTCCCCTGGGCCCCGGCTGCACCTGATGCCGCAGGAAAGTCGCAAGACAGAAACGGTCGCCCACCAAGATCCACGACAGTTCGAGCCAGCGCTTCATCCATTGGTACGTAAGCTGTCCCATAGCGAACAATGCCCGTTTTATCTCCGAGCGCCTGTTTGAAGGCCGTACCGAGAACGATCCCCGTGTCTTCAATTGTGTGATGGCCATCCACATGCAAATCGCCCTCAGTCTCCACCTCGAGATCGAACAGCCCATGCTTGCAGAATAACGCCAGCATATGATCGAAAAAACCGATACCGGTTCCGGCCCGGCAAGAACCGCCTCCATCGATCTCCAGACGCAGGCGAACACGCGTCTCGGTTGTTGTACGTTCGATTTCGGCGTTGCGGGCCATCTAATGAGCAAATTCGTTCCTTAACAGCCATTGCACAAGCGGTTTCCCCGGATAGGACTTGTCCATCCTGCCCTTCCGCACTCCGCTTGGTCCGTCGTTTTTCGAGATCTTGAACCCCGGGCTTGGTGCGGATACATTGAAAAAAGCCAAGCCGGGTTTTCCCGTGAACCATTCCCAACGCCATGGCCCGCGTCTACCTCAAAACTTACGGTTGCCAGATGAATGAGCGCGACTCCGAACAGGTGGTGCGCATGTTGATCGCGCGCGGTCATGAAATGACATCCGACGAACGGACGGCGGATGTCGTGCTCATCAACACGTGCAGTGTGCGCGATCAGGCCGAGCAAAAAGCGCTGGGGAAACTTGGCATGCGCGCCGCCGCCGACCGCCATCTTCCGGGCCGGAGCCATGTCGTCTACGGATTCCTTGGTTGCATGGCCCAGAGTCGTGGAGCCGAACTTCTGCGCGATGCCCCGTATGTCGACCTGGTTGCAGGCACGCAGAAGTTTCATCGGGTGGCTGAGTACATCGACCAGCTTGTGGCCGCAAAAATCCATGCGCGGTTCGACGATCCGCGCCATGCCATTGTCGACGTCGATGAAGAGGATCGTTCCCAATCTGCCATCCGCGATCATACGCTCAAACCGGGTCAGGCCAGCGCGTTTGTGTCCATCATGCAGGGATGTAATATGAGCTGCACCTATTGCATCGTGCCGCACACCCGCGGGCGTGAACGCTCGCGGCCCATCGCCGAGATTGTCCGCGAGGTTCGCAATCTCGCGGAACGGGGCGTAAGGGAAGTGACGTTGCTTGGGCAGATCGTGAACCTCTACGGCAGGCACGAGTTCCCGGCCATACGCGGCTGCAGTCCGTTCGTTCAACTCCTGGAAGCGGTGCACGAAGTGCAGGGCATCGAGCGGATCCGGTTTACCTCGCCGCATCCTCGCGGTTTTCGCGACGATTTGATCGCAGCCTTTCGCGTACTACCGAAGCTGTGCGATCATGTTCATTTCCCGCTGCAAAGCGGATCGGACCGCATTCTCAGGGCCATGCGGCGCACGTATACAGTGGCGAAATACGAGGATCTGATCGCGCGACTGCGCGATGCGCGTCCCGAACTCGCAGTCACCACCGATATCATCGTCGGCTTTCCGGGCGAAACCGGGGAAGATTACGCAATGACACGCAGCGCAGTGGAACGTGTGCAGTTCGATAACGCGTTCGTGTTTCGATATTCCAAACGGCGGGATACACCGGCTGCCCTGATGCAGGAGCAGGTTCCTGAAGAGGTCAAGGAAGCGCGGAACCAGGATTTGCTCAGTGTCGTCGACCGTCTCGCCCGCAGCAAAGCCGCCACCCTGGTTGGCTCCGAAGTCGAGATCCTCTGCGAAGGCCCGAGTAAAACCCGGCCTGACAGGCTCAGCGGACGCACGCGCCAGAATAAAATCGTTGTGTTCACAGGCGCGCCCCGCCATATAGGCAAACTGGTGATGGTCCGCATTTCTGAGACGACCGGTTTTACATTCTACGGCGAACCCGTGGAGGCCGCTGTTCCGCCTGCCAAAATCGCGATCGCTGACGCCGCAATTGCGGCGGCAGCATGAGCGCTCTTTGGCTGGGCAGCGTGTTTGCCCCGGATGCCGCACAGAACGGCATGATGTACGATCTGCCGCTCAAACCTGTCGGCATTGCGCTTGGACTCCTGCTCGTGGTTCTCCACGGCCTTCCTCTGGTAAGGCCATCGGCTGCCATGCAGCTGTTGAAACGCCTGCCGCGTTCCGAAGCGGCAGGAACCGTGCTGCTCACAATCGCGGCGCTTTGGGCTTTCGCGCTTGTTTGGCGCATGGATCTGGGTGAGTTCGCGCCCCATCGCCGGATGTTAATGCTGCTGGTCCCCGTGCTTTATCTTGGCGCACTGTTTTTTATGACGGAATTCCTGGCAGTTCGCGCACTGGCCATGGTGCTGTTGCTGGCGGCGAATGTCCTGCTCGATGCCGCCTTTATGCGTGAACCTGTAACAAGATTGTTGTTACCCGCGCTGGCGTACGGCTGGATTGGTTTCTCCCTGTTCTGGGTGGGAATGCCATGGCTT
This sequence comes from uncultured Chthoniobacterales bacterium, assembly GCA_964652295.1. Lineage (GTDB taxonomy): Bacteria > Verrucomicrobiota > Verrucomicrobiia > Chthoniobacterales > CALDSX01 > CAZZCL01. The sequence goes on along the minus strand of CAZZCL010000051.1, from coordinate 4,726 downwards.
CTGCGCAATCAGATCGGTTGGATAACCGCCCATGGGGCACGCTTCCAAGTTGCGTGTGTGCTTGGGTTACTTTATGGCGGTGCGATTCTGATCTGCGCGCTCCTGTTCTATTGACTCACCCATCGGGCAGATGGAGGACGCAAAGCGAATATCAGTGTTTTACTACGTTCGGCGGGTGCCCGAGTCGCGCGCAGCGGAGTCCAACCATGGCCCACGCGGAGTTCGATCCCATTGGTGCATTCCTTTCATGGAATCAGTTCGAGTGTGTTCCGCGTCGGGCTCGGCTTTGCGGCCATCCTCGGCGGTTATTTGCTCTGCATGCTGGCTGCCGGTGCGCCCGTGTCTGCCATGGCGTTGGCGCCCCTTGCCGGGTTCGGCATTTTTTTACTGGGGCATCTTTGGATTCTGGTTTCTTGCAGGCTTATGTTCAGGAGTCGGCATGCTGTTCTCGCTCTGGGCGTTCGCGCTTGATGTCCAACCCAGGAACGCACCTTTCAGCGTTTTTACCTGTGCAACCGTTTTCTGGCTGCCGCTAACTTTTTCGAATCATGGCTGGGTGTGGGTGATTCTCACGTACACAGTTATGCTCCTATGCTATTGGTTTCTTCCCGCGAAAATCGCAGCCGTCAGCACTTCGCTCGGACTCCGATGACGAAGGTTCGTATAGAATCGAAAAATCAAGCGCCGCCTGATCCAAAATCCCGCAGTTCGAAGACCCGAACTCCAGGATTTCCCATGAAGAGTATGAAGGACATGAAGGGGTGGCACAGAAAAGTGATTTCCTGACTGCTCTTGTTGGCTCAACGTTCGCATGGATTTCTCTGATTTGTCTCATCATATGATCGGCTGCGCGATTGAGGGTCACCGCACGCTCGGTCCAGGCCTGTTGAAATGGACTTATGAACAATGCCTCGCTCACGAATTGAAACTCCAGGCAATTTCTTTCCTGCTGCAACATCCTCTTCCGGTCGAATACAGAGGACTCCGCCTGGACTGCGGATATCGCGTCGATATTCTCGTGGTCCAACAAATCATCATGGAACTCAAAAGTGTGGAGCACCTGCTTGACATTCACGAGGCGCAGCGGCTCACCGACATGAAACTGGCCGATCTCCGGCATGGGTTCCCAATCAATTTCAATGCTAAGCGCCTTAAAGACGGGCTCGGGAGTTTTATATTCTCGTGTCATTGAACTACAGCGTTTCCAACTCACCGATTGGGCGAACCTGGTTCGATAGCAGTCCTCCCCATAAATCCCTTCTCTTCATGCTCTTCATAGTGAATCCCATTGCGGCATGTAGGTTAATAGAGTCCAGATGTGCGACACGCACTAACTCTATCGCAAGCTAAGCACTCAGCTCGCACCGGAAGTCGTCGAAACACTCGCGATGACCTTGGGTGCCTTGTATAACGAACTTAAGGACGCGATGACGAAAGCCGATTTTCGGGAACTCAGAGAGGCGCAGAACCGCACCGATGCACGTCTCGACCTTCTGACAGAAACGGTCGCTGACCTTTGCGAGACGCAGAAACGCAGATGCAAGGCTTGATCGGTTGGCACAAACGCTTGACAACCTCGCCGAGGCGCAGTGCAAAACGCAGGAGACAGTGCGCCAGCTCGTCGAGAGCCAGGCCCGGCTTGAGCAGGGTCAACCCGAGATCCAGACGCTCAAATCCTATGGCATTCACCTCATCCAGAGCCACGAGTGGTGAAAAGCCCGTTCCGGCACTCGCCGGAAGGAGCGCGCGCGCCTGTCGGTGCGCTCCTTTCGCGTTCCCGCTTTTCTAAAAAGGGTTTGCGCCGAAGCTACTGACTTCCCATTTCTCCAGCAGTTCCTCCGGGATCTCATCCAGAAACCGCGAACGGTGTTGGAGCATATCACCCGGTCCACCGCCGGTTCGCAACATGGGCTGCATGAGGTACAGCTCGTCCTTTGCCCGCGTCACAGCCACATAGAAAAGGCGTCTCTCCTCTTCCAACACTCCGGCATTGTCATCCTCAATGGCGCGTCGCCCGGGGAACATGCCCTCAGTGAGCCACAACACGAACACCACGCGCCACTCCAATCCCTTGGCCTGATGCACCGTGCTCAGCGCAACTGATTCGGCGCCCGCATCGTCCCGCCGCCGCGCATCGCTGTCGAGCCCGGTCAAAAGACTGACCTGCGACAGGAAATCTGTGACATCGTCGAACTGCGCCGAGAATGCTGCAAGTTGATCCAGATCGTCCCGACGATTCTCGAAATCGGTATATTGCCCCGGCATTAAATCGCCATACAACCCTTCCAACACCGACACGATCATTGCCGATGGGGGCGGCCGATCTTCAGCAGTCCCGGGCGCAAGTTCGTTCAATGTGTAACACAATTGCGCCCAGCCCTCCCGTGCGCGGACCGCGACTTTCAATCCTGAGAGCGCATCCCCAAGCGCCGCATCGATCGGCGCTTCTTCCAGCATCCGCCGCGCCCCGGCCCATAATGCGTCCGCGCCCCGCGCCCCGATCCCGGGCAACAGTTTCACCATACGTTTGAACGCAACTTCATCCGAGGGGTTCACTGCAAACCGCAGGAAAGCGGCCACATCCTTGATATGAGCCTGTTCGAAAAATTGGAGGCCGCTTGTGATCGCAAATGGCACGCCGCGGCGGGTAAGTTCCAACTGCGTTTCGAGCGCGTGAAAGTGCGCACGGTACAACACGGCTATTTCGCTGTAATCCACACCTCCTTCGTGCAGCTCGGCAATGCGCTGCGCAACGAACTGCGCCTGCTGACCCGCTGTAGCCAATTGGATCCATCCAGGCCGCGTCGCGGAAGCTTCCCGCACTGCGCGCAATGTTTTGCTGAATTGTCCCGTATTCCCCTGGATCGCCGCGTTGGCCACCTCGAGAATCGGCGGCAAGCTGCGATAATTTGACTCGATCTTGTATATGCGCGCCCGAGGATGTCGTTTCGGAAACTCAAGAATGTTGCGATGATCGGCGCCGCGCCACGAATAAATGCTCTGGGCATCGTCGCCAACCGCAGTGATGTTAGCCGCTTCCCCGGCGAGGAAATCCACCAGATCCGCCTGGATCGCGTTCGTGTCCTGATATTCATCCACGAGAATAAACTGGAAAATCCCGCGATATAACAGGGCGATCTCGGAATGATCGCGCAACAGATCCCGGGTTTTTGTCAGGAGATCGTCAAAATCCATGGCTCCGTTGTCCAGCTTGCGGCATGCGTAGGCGCGCCGAATTTCCAGGACGGCGGGAACAATCTCGGGATTGTGCGCGGCGCGGCGTTCCACCAGCTCCTCAAGTGGAGTGCCTGTATTCACTGAGAAGCTGAACAGATCCGCAAGCACCTCGGGTTTCGGGAACATCTTGTCTTTGCGATCGACGCCGGCGTCCGTCATTGCGGCGGCAACAAGATCCTTTTGATCGTCCCGATCAAGAATTGTGAACGATGCAGGGTAACCCAGCTTCGCAGCATTGCGACGCAGGATGCGGTTGCCGACTGAATGAAACGTGCCGCCCCACAGGCTGCTCATGTCGTTTGGAAGCAGTTCGCCCACGCGAGACAACATTTCGCGCGCAGCTTTGTTCGTGAACGTCAGGAGCAGAATGTTGGCCGGATCGATCCCATTTTCCACCAGCCATGCCACGCGATAAATGAGCGTGCGCGTTTTGCCGCTGCCAGCACCCGCTAAAACAAGCGCCGGTCCAGGGGGGCCGGTCACCGCCTCCAGCTGTTGCGGGTTGAGTTCCGCGCGATAATCGATGCGCCGTTCTGCTGGCGCGCGGTCAAGATGGTAGACACGCATGAAAACTGCCAGGCACTCAATCGAAGTAACGCTTTAATACACCGGCTTCATCCGGCGTGGCGGCCGTCCTCCACACAGCATCGCCGCCGCGCCCTCGCGGCGCCGCGGACGGCGCTCCGGCGGGTTCGATCTCGAGCGGTTGCGGCGCCGAAGCTTCAATCCGGGCAGTTTCCCCAGGGAGGAGATCGGGATCCGTATTGGGTTCCAGCGCTTCCACATGATCCGAGCCTGTGGGCTGAGTTTCATCGCCAAGAACCATGGGTGCATCACCAGGGCCGCGTTGGATGTCCCCCCGCCCGGGGCGTCGCCCAATGCGGGCATCGCGTGCGCCAGAGTTGTTCAGCGCATCGCATTGTCCTTCACACGCCTCGGACAGCTCCTGCAGACGTTGCGCCATTTCCGCGAGCTGTTGCGCATCCAATGCGCGCGGGTTTGTCGCCGCCTCGCGGAGACGTTCGGCAAGTTGCGGGTCGACAGAAAGATTCCCCGCTGCATCCAGATTGCGCAAGGCTTCGGCAAGCGCCGCTGCCGCAGCATCCGTTGCGCCAGCCCACGGTTCACCAGGGTTTTCCAGGCTTTCGCTCAACATGTTCATGGCTTCGGCAGCCGCAGCCGCGGCTCCTCCCATGGCCACCACCTCTTCCGCGATCCGATCCTGTAGGACATCAGCCGCTTCAAGCGATGCATGCGAATACCATTGCGTGGCAGGTTGAGCTACCAGCGAATCAATCCGGCGACGGAATTCGTCCAGCGCCCGTTCATCAAGCCCGGCGGTTGCGTCGAGCGCATCTGCAACTTCCTGCAACGCCGCAAGCTGTGGCGGAGGAGCGAAGGCTTGCGAAGGCGGCGGTTTTGGCAGTGGCGCAAAGAGTGCCCCGACAACCATAAGCGCAGGCGTCACAATCGCAGCCCCCTCGCGGGC
>CAZZCL010000050.1:0-23438 GCA_964652295.1 uncultured Chthoniobacterales bacterium | reverse complement strand
CCCGTGCGACGACAAAGGCGCCGGTCGGGTATGGCTGGGATTTTCATCCAGAGCTGATCCCGCTGGGTATCGCCGGTGGCGCATGGATCGAGGTGTTACCTGAGAATTTCATCGAATCACTCGGCTGGCGGGCCCGCCTCTCCCCCGATTTGCTCCGGGCCGATGTGCGCGCCGCCTTCGCCTGCGTCGGAGAGGGGCGTTGCATTCTTGAATTGCGCAGTCCGGACGGCTCGCTCGCACACCGTGAAGAGCGTGCAGTGGAACGTTCCACCAGTGTCGAATTCGTCTTTGCCATTGAGCGCCCCAGCCTTTGGTGGCCGCGGGGTCAGGGGTCGCAGGACTTGTACACGCTGACCGCGTCCTTTGGTCCCTCCGGCATACAGCCGCATACTCTTCAACGGCGTGTCGGGTTCCGGAGCGCGCGACTGACAATGGCTCCCGGGCAATGGGATGAGCCCTCTGCATTTCCAAAATCCCGGAGTCGCCCGCCAATGAACATCGAAATCAACGGCCGACGTCTCTTTGCGAAGGGAGCAAATATTGTGGGGCCCGACATTTTCCCCGGGGCAGTCGGCCCGGATCGCTGGTGCCGCCTCGTGGAGCGTGCCGCGCAGGCAGGCATGAACGTGCTCCGCGTCTGGGGTGGCGCCCCGCTTCCCACTCCCGACTTTTACGATGCCTGCGACGCCGCCGGTATCATGGTCGTGCAGGAGTTTCCGCTGGCGTGCAACGCGTACCCCGACGATCCGGCCTACCTCCGGGAACTCGAACAGGCCGCTGGAGCCTTGTTGGAACGGTTATCCCCTCATCCCTGCCGCATTCTTTGGAGCGGCGGGAACGAGTTGTTCAACGCGTGGAGCGGGATGACCGATCAAAGCCATGCCATTCGTCTGCTTGCGGCGCTTGCATGGCGCGAAGACCCCGATACGCCGTTCGTGCCGACCTTGCCTGTGGAAGGTCTGGGGCACGGTTATTATCTGTTCCGGGATCCCAGGAAAGGCATGGAATGTTTCGAACTTTTTCAACGGGCGCGCAACACCGGTTATACCGAATTCGGCGTGCCGGGCGCTTCCTCCGAGGAACGCATCCGCGCGATTGTGCCTGAGGAAGAACTCTGGCCGCCGCGCCCGTCGGGTGCATGGAAACTGCATTCCGGCATGCAGGCCTGGGATGTGGAGCCCACATCCTATCTTTGCATCTCGACCATCGAACATTACTGGGGGCCGCAGCCGCATCTTGAGGCGTTGATTGAGAAAAGCCAATGGCTGCAGTGCGAAGGGCACAAAGCCATTATCGAAGAGGCGCGACGCCAGCGGCCCTACTGTGGCTGGGCCGTGCTGTGGTGTCTTAACGAACCATGGCCCACTGTCGCCAACCAGTGTTTGCTTGCGCATCCAGACACTCCCAAGCCTGCATATGACGCCGTGCGGCAAGCCATGCGGCCCACCCTCGCGAGTGCGCGCATGTCGAAGTTTCAATGGGCTGGCGGTGAGATGTTCGAGGCGGATCTATTTGTGCTTCACGACGCGCCCGGTCCGCGCCCGGCGATTTCCGTTGGTGTGCGCATTGCCACGGGCAACTGGAGCGAGCTGTTGCTCACCTGGAATGCACCCGCCGGTCCCGCCGGTGAAGATCTCGCTGGACCCACTGTACGGTGTCGGCTGCCGGACAAACCCGGCCCTGAGCTGACCCTGGAATTGCGAACAGCCGATCCGGAACACGCCAGCTGCTATCGACTTGCCACGCGGAAGCCGGACGAATCCCGGGATGCGCCCGGTCAGCCACGTGGGCTCAACGTTTGACCTGCGCGCTCCACAAATGGGCAACCCCTCGGAAGCCTTGTCTTTAATCGGGCTCTGTGGTCAACTGAGTCTTCTATGAGTGTCGTCCCCGCCAACCTACCCGTCCGCTGGATTTCCCTGTTGTTGATCGCCGTTGTCACGGCACATGCACAACCCGCCAGCACAGAACCCTCCGCCCTCGCTGTCGAAGAGTCGACGCCTGCGGTTGCTGCGCCCGCCGCAGAGGATGTTCCCACCCCGGAAACCGCTCCGCCGCCTGTCGTTGCGGAGGAATCCGAGTCGCGCGATCTCGGTCGTCAAGCCGAACGCGTCGTCGAACAAGCGCAACAGCGCATCGGAGAAATGACCGAAAATCTCGACCGCAGCTCGCAGGCACAGGAAGTCAGCGCCGGGCTGCTCAAGCCGATTTATCAGCTTGCGGAGTACATGGAATCCGGCTGGTTCCACTGGGTTGCATTTGCCCTCATGCTTACCGGAGTGGTGAGCTTTGCCCTGCAACTCATTCTTGGAAAACTTGTGGTGCTGACAAAACGCAGCTTCAGCGTCACGGAAATTCTTTCTGATTTGCAAGGGCTCGCAATCAGCCTTGTGGGTCTTGTGCTTACGACGCAGGCCGCCACCCAAAACTCTGAATTTACGCAGAGTGCCGTGTCTGTTTTGTCGGCCGCCGTCACTGGGCTGGTCCTTGGAATCGTGTTCTACGCATGGGGTCAGGCGCAGGAAGTTGCCGCCGCCCGGGGCCGTCGCGCGGACTCCTGAAACGTTTTCCGCTTGCCGGCGATCCACGGGCATCCTGTCTGTGGATCGCCGGGCAGGCGTGCTGTGTTCAGGCACAAGCGAGGGAGATGGACCTCGCAGTGCGGAGCAGACATCCGGCTTACAGCTCCCTGCGGGTGTCCAGGCGCGCTGGACTTCCACCCGCCGCACGCGCAACGTGAGCCGCGTGCAAACTTTTGCGGAACAGATTCGCGAGCGTCTCGAATCGGCGCTCGGCCAAGCGGGCCTTCCGGTTCAGGCGGGGCAAACGGCCGTTTCCGAAGCGACCGATGCCCGCTTTGGCGATTATCAGTCCAACGTCGCCATGACACTTGCGAAAGCCGCCCGAAAAAATCCCCGGGAGATCGCCACGACCATTGCAGGATGTTTCGACGGAGGCACCCTGTGCGCGGCTCCCGAGGTGGCCGGTGCCGGGTTCCTGAATTTTCGCCTGACCGACGATGCCCTGGCCCGGCATGCAACGGCATTGCTTGCCGATCTGAAACGGCTCGGCGTTGAGCCTGCTTCGCTTGCCCACACCATTGTCATCGATTTCAGCAGTCCGAACATCGCCAAGGCCATGCACGTCGGCCATATCCGTTCCACGATTCTTGGGGATGCGCTCGCGCGCATAGCGCGTTTCCTCGGCCATCGCGTGATCACGGACAATCATGTTGGCGATTGGGGTACGCAGTTTGGGAAAGTCATCCACGGCTGGAAGACGATTCTTAACACGCAGACACTGGAATCCGATCCCATTGGGGAACTCGTCCGATTGTATCGCGAGATCAACGCCCTTGCCGGAGCCGATCCCGGGGTGGAAGCGCAATGCCGCGCCGAACTGGTGAAGCTCCAACAGGGCGACCCAGAAAACCGCGCCATCTGGGAGCGTTGCGTGGAACTCTCCATGCGCGATTTCAATTCCCTCTACGCGCTGCTCGGTATCGCGTTCGATCATACGCTGGGGGAGAGCTTCTACAATCCCGCACTTCAAGACGTCGCAACCCGCCTTGAAATGCAGGGGCTCGCCAAACGAAGTGAAGGCGCTCTGGTGGTCTGGATGCCGGATCTGGCAGAAACGCCGTTTATCGTCCGGAAAGCCGATGGCGGATTTAACTACGCCACAACGGACATTGCGACGCTGGAATACCGGGTTCGGGAATGGCGCGCCGATGCCGTCTGGTATGTTGTGGGCGCGCCTCAGCAATTGCATTTCAAGATGCTCTTCGCCCTCGCGCAGGACATGGGTATCGAGGCGGAGTTGGTGCACATCGCCTTCGGCAGTATCCTTGGTGAGGATCGCAAACTCATGAAGACGCGTTCTGGCGAAAACGTCTCGCTGCGCAGCGTGCTCGAAGAATCCATTGAACGCGCCACCGCGCAGGTGAGGGAACGCCACCCGGATTTCGACGCCCCAACGTTGGAACATCTTGGACGCATCATCGGAATCGGTGCGGTCAAATACGCCGAACTTAGCCAGCATCGCATGAGCGATTATGTGTTTTCGTGGGAGCGCATGCTTTCACTTCAGGGCAATACCGCTCCGTACCTCCAGAATGCCTGCGTGCGTGCGCGCGCCATCTTTCGCAAGGCCGACGAAGATCCCGCGGCTCAGGTCGGCCCCATCCTCGCCGGGGAACCCGCCGAACGGGCGCTTGCGCGGAAATGCGCGGCATTTGCCGAGATTGCACCGGCTGTTCTCGACGGTTGGAGGCCTAACCTGCTTGCGAATTATCTGTTCGAGCTTGCCAACGCCTTCCACACATTCTACGAGGCATGTCCCGTACTGAAAGCCGACGGCTCAGCTCGTGCGTCGCGCCTCGCTCTCACGGCGCTGGCGCTCGCCACGTTGGAGCGCGGCCTTGCGCTGCTTGGCATCGAAGCCCCGGAACGGATGTGATCCCACACTTGAAACTCATGCCGAGAAACCTTTTTTTCCGCCCCGCACGACCGCTGCGCGTTGCTGCCGCTGTCGTCATCCTCTTCGCCCTGCTGCTGCCCGCGACCGCTTCCGCGCTCGAGCCCTCCAACGAGCTCACCGTCATGAGTTACAATGTGAGGAATTATCTGCGCATGGACCGGTACATCGACAATGTTCAGCAGCCGGACACGCCCAAGCCCGAAAAGGAAATTGAGGCTCTCCTCAGGATTGTCGCCGCTGTGCGTCCAGATGTTCTTGCCATCCAGGAAATGGGGCCACCGGATCAGTTTGAAGATTTCCGCAACCGTCTTGCAGCCCACGGCGAGGAGCATCCGCACGCTTTTCTCCTGCAGGCGCATGATGAGAACCGGCATCTGGCTTTGCTTTCCCGATTTCCGATCGTGGCCGAAAACTCCGTGGACGATGCAGTCTACGAACTTAACGGGGTGCAGGAGGCGGTGCAGCGTGGCTTTCTCGATGTTACAGTCGAGGCGCCAGGCGGGTATCGGCTGCGAATCGTCAATGTCCATTTGAAATCGAAACGGCCTGTTCCACAGGGTGAAGCCCTGATGCGACGGCGTGAGGCGGGTCTGCTCCGCAAACATGTGGACGCCATTCTCGCTGCTAATCCGGGGGTTAATCTCCTGCTCACAGGCGATTTCAACGACCTGAAGAATCAGCCGCCAATTCAGGATATCGAAGGCGTCCGAGGCAGTCCCTCCCATATGGGTGATGTGCTTGTCAGCGATCTCGAAGGCGATCGGTGGACCCAGTATTGGTCGGCTGCCGATGTCTACAGTCGTTTCGATTACTTTTTCGCCAGTCCCGGATTATGGCCTGAGATTGAACGGGAAAAGAGTCGGATTGTCGATGTGCCCATCTGGCGTGACGCAAGCGATCATCGCGCCATTGTCGCCGTGATTTCGCCGCAGGACCGTTGAACCGGGGAACGCGCGGGAAATCCTTCGGGCGGGGAGGGCAAAAACCGGTGTTCCAGCCGCCAGGCGCTCTGCCATTGTTGCAGAGGCTCTGCTGTGTGCGTGCGGCCGTTCTCAGTCCAGCACGTGAATAAAGAATCCTGAACGCAATTTCGGCTCAAACCACGTGCTTTTCGGCGGCATGATCTCTCCTGCGTCCGCGATATCCATGACCTGCGCCGCCGTGGTCGGATACATTGAGAACGCCACAGCCGCCGCCCCGGAATCCACTTTGCGGACCAACTCCGCTGTGCCGCGGATCCCGCCTACAAATTCAATGCGGGGACTGGTTCGCGGGTTGTCGATCCCCAAAACGGGTGCGAGCAACCGATCCTGTAGCACGCTGACATCGAGCCGGTCGACAGGACCGGCACCCGGATCTTCGGGCCATGACAATTGGCGCCAGCATCCTTCCAGATACATCGAGAGGTGGCGCGGTCCCGCCGGGGTGTCCGGTGCCTCCGGCAGCAGATGGAAGAGCGCCGCCACCTTCTCGCGGAACGCATTGGGAGTCAGGCCGTTCAAATCGCGCACCACACGATTGTAAGCGAGCACCTGCAACTGTTCAGCGGGGAAGAGAACCGCGAGGATCTGCTCCGACGGCACGGGACTACCCGGCGTTACTCCGTCGCGTTTGCGGCGTAAAGCTGCCACGCGGGCGCCGCTGGCAGCGCGATGATGCCCGTCGGCGATGTAAACCGCCGGCACGCTTTCAAACGCGCGTTCCACAGCTGCGGTGTCCGAGATCCGCCAGACAGTGTGCCGCACGCCGTCCTCGGCCGTTGTGTCGTAGGTCGGCGGGAGTTGCGCCAGGTTTTTAAGCAAATCATCGAGAACCGGCTGCCCGCGGTAACATAACAGGATCGGCCCTGTCTGCGCATTGATCGCGTCAATCAGCCGGGTGCGGTCATCCTCTTTTTCCGGTCGCGTCTTTTCGTGTTTTTTGACCAGGCCATTTTCATAATCCACAGCCCGGACTGTCGCCGCTATACCCAGCTGCGTATGATTTCCCATGGTCAGCCGGTACAGGTAATAGACCGGCGCGTCCTCGCGCAGAAGCACGCGCTCATCCTGAAAGCTGGCGAGGTTGTGCCGCGCGCGTTCGTAAACCTGCGGGGCATAGGGATCCGCGTCCTCCGGCAGCTCAATCTCGGCGCGATCCACCCGCAGGAGACTGTACGGATTGCCGTCTGCAAGCGCGGCGGCCTCGCTGCGACTTACCACATCGTAGGGCACGCTGACCACGCGGCCGGCGTAAGTCGGGCGCGGAGCAAGTCCGCGAAACGGTTTTACGATCATGAAGCGGGAGCATGCCCGTTCGGGCACGCGCGCTGCAAGTGCTTTTCCGCGGCTTGCCACGGGGGAAAAAGTGGGTCAATTCCCATTTTGCCATGGAATTGCTCGCCAACATTCTTCTCGCGCTCATTATCACGGTCGCCATTCTGCTTGTGCTGGTGGTGCTCATGCAGCGTCCCAAAAGCGAAGGGCTTGGCGCAGCCTTCGGGGGCGGCGTCACGGACAACATTTTTGGCGCACACACTTCCAGCGTACTGGTAAAGGTAACGACCTATTTGGCGGTCATCTTTTTTGCGGCAGCAGTCGGGTATGCGGCATTGATGCGCCAGATTCATTCGCCTTTAAGTGAAACGCAGGAGGAATTGCTCGCCGCGCCAATCCCCGAGACGGAGTCGGTAGATGGTGCGTCCGCCAATCCTTCAACCGATGAAACGTCGGCCGCCGCGCCGACCGCTCCATCCGGAGAAGATCGACCCACCGTGGCACCAGGCGTGCTTGTGCCTGAGAGCGCTCCTGCCGACGCTGGCGTGAATCCGCCGGCCGCTACGCCGGTGCCTGAAGCAAATTGAGACGCCTCATTCTGGTCGCAGGGCCGGTTGCCGTCGCTCTTGCAGTTGCAATCGCCGGCTGTGCGCCTGTTCTCAACCGCGCGGAACTCACGGTTCTCAACGCCGCGGAACCGGAAACGCTGGATCCGGCGCAGATCACTGGTCAACCGGAAGGCCGCATTGCCCTTGCCCTGTTCGAGGGGTTGACCGCCTTCGACGAATTTGGCAAAACCGTGCAAGGTGTCGCAGAGCGATGGGATATTTCGCCGGATGGACGGGTCTACACCTTTCACCTGCGCCCGGATGCCTGTTGGTCGGATGGATCTTCGGTGACTTCCGAAGACTTCATTGCAAGCTGGCGCCGCACGTTGGAGCCGGAGACAGCCTCGGGCTATGCGTACATGTTGCATCCCATCGCCGGTGCGAAAGCCTTTAATGAAGGCACACTCAGCGACTTTTCGCAGGTCGGCCTTCATGCCCCGGACTCTCGCACCCTTGAGGTCACCCTCGATTATCCCACACCTTATTTTCTGGATTTGTGTGCGTTTGTGACACTTGCACCGGTTCATTCGCAGGCGCGTGGCACGTTGGACGGCCAATGGATGCGCCCGGGACGGCTCATCTCCAACGGCGCCTATCGACTCGATCTCTGGCGGGTGAATGACCGGGTGCGCCTGAGCAGGAATCCCTGGTATTGGAACCGGGACGCTGTCGCCATGGATACCGTGGATATTTTTCCCACAAGCAACGCCACAACGGCATTCAACCTTTACCATACCGGTACGGCCGATTTGATGCTCGACAAGAATCTCACCCCGGTTTCGTTGCTTGATGAGCTTCGGAAACGGCAGGATTTCCATTCCGCACCTTTTCTCGCCACGTTTTTTCTTCGGTTCAATGCCACACGCCCACCGTTCAACGATCCCCGCGTGCGCAAGGCGTTTTCCCATGCCATAGACCGTGAGCGCATCGTCGAGCGCATCACACGCGCCGGGGAAGAACCGGCCTCAAGTTTTACTCCGCCCGGAGCCGGAGGCTATGCGCCACCATCCGGGCCGCAATTGGATTTGAAAGCCGCCCGGGCTTTGCTTGCCGAGGCGGGATACCCCGGTGGTGCCGGATTTCCGCGTGTCACATACCTCTACAACTCCAGCGAGTTGCAGGACTACATTGCTGTGGAGATCAAAGAGATGCTGCGCGCAACTCTTGGGATCGATCTCGTGCTGCGCAACATCGAGTGGAAAGTCTATCTCAATGCCATGGATCAGCTGGAGTACGATATATGCCGCTCCAGTTGGGTGGGGGATTACAACGATCCGAACACATTTCTCGATTGCTTTGTGACCGACGGCGGCAACAACCGCACGGGGTGGTCAAACGCCCGTTACGACGAACTCATCGCAGCCGCTGCGCGCGAAGTCGATCCACAGCGGCGGCACGACATCTTCCGCGAGGCTGAGCGTCTGCTTGTGTCGGAGCAGGCGGCCATCGCGCCGGTTTACCATTTTGTGGGAGTCCAATTCTACGACCGCACCCGGCTTGGCGGCATGGAAGCGAATCTGCTCGACGAACATCCCATCCGCCGCATGTTTTGGCGTGACGATCCGGCAGCCATCGGGTCTGGGAACGATATGCAGGACTGATCCCGACACGTTTCCGCGACGCATCGCTGCGGACTTGTCCGCGCAGCACGAGCGCCCGGTGAATTGTCAGGGCTCCAGCTCCCGACCGCTTTGCGCGTCCGCCACGACGAATTTTTCTGTGTGATAAGATGGATCCGCCCGGAACGTGAGCCGGCCGGCATAGCGGCGTTCAAGTTCAACGAGGAGTTCGTCGTCCTCGGTGCGAAGGCGTTGCAACACTTCAGGAGCGACGGTCACGCGAAATTCGTGCACGGAATCGAGGTACTTGCGCATGACGTGATTCAACCGGCGTTGGACTTCCACGCTCATGGTCTCGGGTGTTTTGATGACACCGCGCCCGCTGCAATGGGGGCAATTCTGAAACATCGCGTCGCTGAGGCTTTCCTGAGCACGCTGGCGGGTCATCTCGATGAGCCCCAGTTGGGAAACGGGAAGCACATGAGTTTTCGCCTTGTCGCGCTTGAGCCGTTCGCGCAGACGCTGGTAGACGGCCTGGCGGTCGCGCTGCTGACGCATGTCGATGAAGTCAGCAACGATGAGACCGCCCATATTGCGCAGGCGCAACTGGCGCGAGATCTCGTCAGCGGCATCGAGATTGGTTTGAAGGATGGTTTTGTCCATGTCCTTCGCGCCTTTATTGCGCCCGGTGTTAACGTCAATGGCCACCAGCGCCTCGGTTTCGTCGATGACAATATACCCGCCGCACGGAAGCCAGACCTGCCGATGGAACGCGTCGGCGAGCGCTTTTTCGATGCCGAACTTCTCGAAGACCGGTACCGGTTCCCGAAAATGGTAGATGCGCTTGTGTGCATTGCGCGAAATCTGCTGGGTGAGTGTCTTCATGCGTTCGACAGCTTCGGCGTCGTCGCAATAGACCGCATGGATTTCGTCGGTCAGAAAGTCGCGGACGGTGCGCTCAACGACATCGGGTTCCTCAAAGAGCTGGGCTGGTGCCTTCCGTTTCTGACTGGCTTCTTCGATTCGTGTCCATTGTTCGAGGAGAATGTGCAGGTCGCGGACAAAATAGCGTGCGCGCTGGCCCTCGCCGGCGGTGCGCATGATCACGCCGGTGCCATCCGGCAGTTCGAGCTTGTGGAGAATCTTGCGGAGTCGATCGCGCTCTTTGGGATCCTCGATCTTGCGGGAGATGCCGCTCTGATCATGGTAAGGCATAAAGACGAGGTAGCGGCCTGCGAGACTGATGTTGGTCGTGATGCGCGGTCCTTTTGTGCCGATGGGGCCTTTGGTGACCTGCACCATGACTTCGGATCCGACAGGATAAATGGTCGGGATGTCTTTAGCCTGGATGCGCGGCCGCCGACGCCCGCCTTTGTTTCGTTCCACCGTTTCGATATTGGAATCCACTCCAGGTATGGCATCCCAGAAGTGAAGGAATGCATTCTTTTCGAAGCCAATGTCGACAAACATGGCTTTGAGACCTTGTTCGATGTTGGTGACGCGACCTTTGAAGATGCTGCCGACGATGTTGCGCGAGGTGCGGCGTTCGATGGAGAATTCTTCGAGTGCGCTGTCTTCGAGATACGCAACGCGCGTCTCGAGACGTTCGTGATTAATGACAAGGATGTTGGTCTGGTTCTTCGGCACGACGCCGAGTAACCGCTTGATGCGATCGATCATGGAACGTGGGATGTGGTGTGGAGGCGGGATGAGCTGCCATGCGTCGGCGGTTTAACGCCGACGCTGTCGAAACGGTTTGCTCAACGTTCGTCCCATGCGTTCGAAAAACGACGGCCGCTCGCCGCCCTCATGCATCCGGCGGTCCGGTGCAGGGGCAATTTGCGGCTCGGGAGCCTGGCTCCGGCCCACCGGTTGCGGTTGGCCGACATCGGCCACGTGATCGGTGGTCTCGAAATCTTCGCCGTCCGCAGCGTATTCGCCGGGGACATTGTTGGCGTAGGACACAACGTCGAAGTGAGAAAATCCTCCCTTTGCGGGTTCGAGCGCAACGAGTTTCGGGGTGTACCCTTTCTCGAGCGCAGTGCTTTCATTAATGATTCGGGCTGCGATAGGCGCCGCGACGCGGCCGCCGGCCTGGCCGTTGGCCACCAGCACGCATACGGCAAGCTGCGGCGTTTCGTAGGGTGCAAAAGAAATGAACCAGACATGGTTATCTCCGAGTCTCACACCATTTTCGTTGACACGCCAGACCTGTGCGGTGCCGGTCTTGCCAGCCACCGCCATGCCTTTAACGCGCGCGCGTCCGGCGGTTCCGCCACCGGAATTGACCACGTCGCGCATCCCGCGGCGAACCACCTCGATCTCGTCAGGGGTTATTCCGAAATCGGATAGGTGCCCGCGGATTTTCGATTCTTCCTGCAGCAATATGCTGCCGTCCTGCGCGACGACCTTGTCGATAAGGCGCGGCGCATACGACGTGCCTCCGTTGGCGACGGTTGCCGCGACCATCGCCATTTGCAGTGGCGTGGCCAGCACGTACCCCTGGCCGATGGATGTGTTGGCGGTGAACCCCTCCGACCAGCGCTCGCGTGGATGGTTCTCTTTGAGCCAGTCCGGTCCGGGTAAAATACCGGGCCATTCCCCGATCAAACCCAGGCCAGAGACTTCACCCAGCCCGAGCACCTTGCCCACTCGCACGATCGCATCGGCGCCGGCGGCATTGCCAAACTTGTAAAAGTAGGAATTGCAGGAACGCATGATCGCTTCGCGGAGCCCCAGCGTGCCGTGGCCGCCAGTGTTCCAACAGCGCATAAAGGTGTTACCGTACGAGACGCCGCCGCCGCAACTGAAGAATGTGTTGGCCCCAAGATTTTCACTCAAGCCGGCAAGAGCCACGACGATTTTGTAGGTCGACCCTGGAGCGAAGGGCAGGAGAGCCCTGTTTAATAGCGGATCAGATGGATCGTCGTTCAGCTGTTCCCATTGGTCGCGCGGAATCCGCGGCACGAATTTGTTGGGATCGAACGATGGCAAGGAGGCCATGGCCAACACATCACCGTTGTTAGGGTTGACAACGACCGCCGCAGCGCGGCCCCGGCCACGCAGCGCGTCTCTCAGAGCCATCTCGGTAATGTGCTGAATGCGCGCGTCGATGGTCAGAAACACTTCGGCACCCTGCACCGGTTCAACGCGGCCGACTTCGCCTTCGACGACGCCCTTTGGGTTGCGCTGCAGAATTCGCCGCCCCGGTGTACCCCGCAGATATCGATCCATGCGCAGCTCGACCTGCGAGACGCCCACTTCATCGGGTGCGTAACCGGCACGTGTGAATTCCTTGATGTCCGGTTCATCCTCCAGATTCTGGATCTGGCCGGTATAGCCAAGGATATGGCATGCGAGCGACTCGTAGACGTAGTGGCGAACCGGATTCTCTGAGACATTCACCCCGGCTGCATCGACGGAACGTTCCGAGAGCCGGGCGAGTGTCTCGAAATCCACATCGTCGGAGAAGGTGAATGGCACAAACCGACGCTGGCGATAATGATTGCGCAAGGAGACCGTGCTCCATTCCTCGGCGACATTCAGATTTTCCAGTTTTGGGATGACGGTTTTCTCGACGATCTCGACAATATTCGGCTCCTCCAGCTCGCGGAGCATGCCGCGTACGCGCGCCTGGTACACGTTCACCGGCACGTCATCGTGCGCGTTGCGGTAAGCCTGCTCGACGTCGGGAAGATAGAAGTCGACCTTAAAATTTAACCGGTTCTCCACCAGCGTCACTCCATTGCGGTCGTTGATATGGCCGCGTGGCGCCGGGATGCGGACAATATCCTGCGATGATTTGCGCAGTTTGGACGCCCACTTGTCGTGCTCGTTCACCTGGACCTGCCATAGGCGCACGGTAAGCGCCGTCATCGCAAGGAGTACAATGGCTCCCAGCGTGTACATGCGAAACTCGGTGTTATGAATACGCTCGCGCATCGGGTTGAAATGATATTATCCGGGGATTGGGTTTTGTCGAAGCCGACGCTTTGCCCCGAGTGTTGAACGGGATTTTTTGCGCATCACGACGCAGCTTCTCAGGGCCCTTCCTCGAAAGCGGGTCGCGTCTCCACGGTCACCTCGTAACCCGCCATTCTCATGGTGCGGACAAGGAAAAAATGGATAACGGGCGCCGCAAACAAGGCCAGCGCCCCCGCCCCGAGAATTCGTGACCATACGCCACCGTGAAATTCCGGCAACCCCCTGACGAATGAAAGGTACGCATACTGGACAATGAGATAAAGGACCGTTCCCGCGCCGCTCAACAGGCAGTGGACCTCCCAGCGGCCCTGGTAACGGGCGAACATCGGCCTGAACCCCTGCGCAAGTGCGCCAAGCACGGCAAACACAACGACCGACCAGCCGGGGCGTAACTCCGGCCCTTCGCTCAACCACGGTATCTCAAGAAGATCCCAGAATAACCCTGTAAAAATGGATAATCCCAGCATTCCGGAAAACGGCAGCGCAAGCGCTCCAAACATGAAGACTGTGGGAAGCAAAAATACACGCGCGCCACCCAGCCATTCCAGGGGAGGAAAAAAATAGCCCGCCACCGCTGCGATGGGCACAACCAGGAAGAGCACCACTGGAAAAATCACTGCGATTTGACTCCCTTAACCACAAACACGTTTTCGATGGAGGACAGATCCACGGCCGGCACCACCGACGCCTGCGCGTCGAGGCTGCGCGCGCGGATCTCGCGCACCGTCCCCAGCAAGACTCCGGAGGGGAACACGCCGCCGCCCACGCCCGCAGTGTAAACTTTCTGCCCTGGATTCAGATCCGCATGTTTGCTGAGGTAATCGAGTTTCAACTCGGGCGCCGCCCCGCTCTGCACGCGTTCTCCGGCCGCAATACCTTTCTCGCCCGTCCCCTCAATGTAGGCTGCCACCCGACAACTTTCGTCCGTGACAAGAAGAACGCGCGCGGAGCCTGGCGTGGTGCTTACGATCTTGCCTACAAGCCCGCGTTCTGTAAGCACCGGCAGGTCGACTTCCACACCGTCATTTTCGCCGCGATTGATCTCCAGCGTGTTCCACCATGTGGACGCATCACGTCCGATCACGCGCGCAGGGAGCAATTCGAAGACCGACCGCTGCCTGTAATCCAGCGCTTCACGCAACTGCCGGTTTTCCTCCTGCAACCCCCGCAGCAATTGCATTTGGGTGTTGAGTTCGCGGTTCTTGATCTGCAGCTGTCCATTTTCGACCTCAAGCTGCTGGAGTGTCTGGAGTTGCTGTGTGAGAGAGGAAAGTTGCTTCTGAAGCGACGAGCCCGTCGATAAAAATGGCGTGACGGTTTGCAATACGAATCCCTGCGCCGATTTCAGTGTGCGCGGCGAGAGCGCAAGAATCACCGCCACGAGAATCGCGAAAATGCCGAGCACAATGAGGTTCGGATGGCGCATGAATCTTCAGGCGGTTAAAGGATAGGGCAGCAAACGGAGAGAACAGAGGGAATGAAACAAGGGAAGGCTCGGCTCCGCCGGGAGAGGGCGGCTCAGGAGCCTCCCATAGCGGTCAGCGCCAGCTTCTATCGGTTTTCGCCAGGCGTGCGAGTGTTTTCAATTCTTCAAGCACTTTTCCTGTTCCTTCGGCCACTGCGCTTAGTGGATCCTCCGCCACATGGACCGGAAGCCCGGTTTCTTCGCCAAGCAGTTTATCAAGGCCACGGAGCAAAGCCCCGCCGCCGGCAAGAAACATGCCGCGGTCGACCAGATCGGCGGAGAGTTCCGGTGGGCAGCGTTCCAATGTCACGCGCACGGAGTCCACGATCGTTGAGAGCGGTTCCAACAACGCCTCGCGCACTTCCTGCGATGTAACGGTAATGGTCTTGGGCAGACCGGCCACAAGATCGCGCCCTTTCACCTCCATGGTGGATTCCCGTTCCCCGACGGGGTAAGCCGAACCGATCTTGATCTTGATTTCCTCGGCGGTGCGCTCACCGATCATCAGGTTGTAGGCGCGCTTTAGATATTGAATGATCGCCTCGTCGAGTTCATCGCCCGCCACGCGAACGCTGCGGCTGAACACGATGCCGGCCAGCGAGATGAGCGCCACTTCGGTTGTACCGCCGCCGATGTCGATGATCATGTTTCCTGAGGCGTCCTGCACCGGCAGCCCCACGCCAATGGCGGCTGCCATGGGTTCCTCGATCAGGTAGACTTCCCGCGCCCCGGCTTTCATCGCCGAATCTTTTACCGCGCGTTTTTCGACCTCGGTAATTCCGGAGGGCACAGCGATTACGACCCGCGGCTTCACCATCTTGCGGCGTCCGTGCACCTTGTTCATGAAATGGCGCAGCATGGCTTCGGTGATGTCGAAATCCGCGATCACGCCGTCTTTAAGCGGGCGTACGGCGACGATGTTCCCCGGCGTGCGGCCCAGCATCCGCTTGGCTTCATCGCCTACGGCGAGCACTTTGTTCGTGCCGGATTGCACCGCCACCACCGAAGGTTCGCGAAGGACAATCCCATGGTCGCGCACATAGACGAGGGTATTTGCGGTCCCGAGATCAATGCCGATATCGTTGTGAAACAGTTGGAAAAATCCTGTGGCCATTTGGAATAGGTAAAACGCGCATCCCGCAGTCTTTCAGAGGCTACGGGAAACTGGAGCGGCGCATCTGCAAAATACCAGGAGGATTGCACGCCGCTCCGGCCGGAAATCACACCTGCTGCGACGTGGCCGGGCCAGCCGCCTTTGCAGTGTCCCGGCATATACACGCCCGCGGGCGTAGACTGCACCGCAGGAAGGTCTTTGCAAGCGGGAACCCGCTGTAGGCCGTTTTCATGTCTGCGCGTTCAGGGAAAAGGAAAACCGCCACCCGCGCATGCAGCTCCGTCGGCTCACCCCGGGCGCATCTCCTCAATCGCGTCAGATGGATCCAACGCCACGCCTTCGATGTGGACAGCCAGAGCCTCGACAAGGGTTCCAGGAAGCGGATGCACGCGTTCGAAAACGCCCGAACCAAGGCACGCCGCGTTGCGATAGCCTCTGTCGAACATTTCGAGTTTGGCATCCAGATTGTCGATGTAATGAAGCGCCATGGCTTCCGGCGTTTTTGGTGCCACAGGCGATCCATACATCAGCTCCCCGTGGTGCGCGGCAATCAGGTGGGCCAGATGCAGGCGCGCACGAGCGCCCGCATGGTTGGGGTCGGGCGCGTGCTTGCGCCAAAGCGTGTTCACCAGCTCGATGCCCATGACGATATGGCCCAGCAACTCGGCGCGGTCGTCGTAAGGCATCGCAAAGCTGTTCTCAGGCACATGATTCTCCCACAACTTTCCGGAATCGTGAAATAGCACACCCGCGAGGAGAAGATCCTTGTTTAACGCCGGATACACCCCGCACAATACGTCTGCCGCGCGCATCATCTGCGCGATGTGCTCGAGCAATCCCCCGCGCCGAGCGTGATGATACACCCGGGCCGCCGCGGCGCGCCGCAGTCGCACGCCGTACTCGCCAAGGAAGCCTTTACACACTGCATGCAAAGCCGGATCGCCGATCGATTCGCACAGCTTTTCCACCGTTCGCCACGCGGCTTCCTGGATTTCCTTCCGCTCCCCGCCGCCCGCAAGGAGAGCTTCGCGTTCGGCATCTTCAAGAAATCGAAACGCCCAACGCCGCGCTTCCAGGCCGAAACTGCCCGTATGCGCAAACTCGCCGGTTACTGCCACGAACGGCTGTTCGCCTGAAGGCAGTCCCGCCATCTTTTGAAACTGGGGATGATCACTCCACATTCGCAGCGTGAAACTGTCGGCCGAGTCCGCCATTTGCAGCTGGAAATAGGGTTTCCCATCGCGCGTGGCCTTTTCGACGCGCGCCGTGACCTGGGCATGCAATTCAGCCTCCAAACTCCCGCGTTGAACAGCGTTTTTCAGCCCGGTAATCGTGTAAACTCCTATGGACACCAATCAGATTCGGCGATGGCGCCGCCGATGCAAGCGGTGCACGGATCGCGCCAGCGCCTTGTGCTCACGACGCCGTTGAATAACAATTAGCGTGTTATGACAGCCCGGCTCCGGTCCATCCGTCGCGTAGTGAACGCTGGCCCATCTGGTATGGTGGCCTTTGCGCTCGGCGTTTTCATCTTCGCCATCGTTTTAGTCGGCACGCAATGTGGCGCGCATGCGCAGGAGACACCGGCCGATCCCGTTGAAGAGCCGTCCGGCACCCCCACCCCGCACCCGGAATTGCATCTCGACGAACTCCTCACAGTACCCGGCCTTTGGGATAAATCGCTTGCTGCGTTGTTGAAGGAACCCGCCGCGATGGAGGCGCAACTGACCTGGGTTGGCGCAGCAAAAAAATCCGCACGGACAGCCCGACCTGCTTTGTTCTATCTCGGCCAGCCTGCGCAGGAACTGCTGCTCGACGCCGGGTCGGATGGCCGTGTCGCAGAGGTCGCCGTCATCTTTTTTGCACGTGGCAACATGAAGGAGTTGACGCGCTCAGCCTTTGAGACACTGGTTGAAACCGTGTCGGGATCGGTGGACGCAGCATCCGGGCTGCGGGACAGGTTCGGTGCGGGTCCCCAGCTTCGTCGCAGCGCGGCTGCGCGCGCGCACGTCACCGAATGGGCTGGAGACAACGCGCTGTACGAGGTGGTCTACAGCTCCGAACGCGGCTCCGGCTCGGGCGGATTTCGTCCTGAGTTTGTGCGTGTAAATCTTCGTCCGGCTCCGCCGAAGCCGCCGCCGCTCGTCAATGTGGCCGCCGGATCCACAGTGCAACGCGGTCTTCAACGCCGCGAAGTGGCCGAGCCAAAACGCGAAGACAATGGCGATGTTTGGCTGCCGGATGTGCCCATGGTCGATCAGGGCGAACGCGGTTACTGCGTGGTCGCCAGTGTGGAACGCGTTTTGCGCTATTATGGCGTGGAAGCGGATCAACATGAACTGGCGCAGATTGCCGATGCATCCGGTCTGGCTGGCACCAGCCCCGCTGCCATGGCTGACGCCCTGAAACGCCTTTCATCCCGGCTCAAGGTGCGCCCGCGCACTGTGATCGATTTCGATTACGATGCGCTCGAAGATATCCTGAAAAATTATAACCGCGCCGCGCGCACCGAACGCAAGGAACAGATCGGCATGGTCCACGATCAGGGCGTCAACGTTGCGGCCACCTACGCACAAATGCAGTCCGAAGTGCTCAAGGCCGGACGCGCACGGCAGCAGGGTGATTATAAAAAGTTCCTTAATGCAATCGGGCAGGCCGTCCGTGAACGCACGCCGCTGTTGTGGTCGGTGCAGCTTGGAATCGTCGAAGAGCCCGGCATCCCTCAGAATGCCGGTGGCCATATGCGCCTTGTCATAGGGCTCAACGAAACGACTGGAGAACTTATCTATAGTGATTCCTGGGGTATCGGCCATGAAAAGAAGCGGATGACCCTTGAGGACGCCTGGGCCATTACCACCGGACTGATCACGATCGAACCGCTGCAGAGTTGAACCTTCGGGAGCCGCCTTGCACTCGATGTCAACAGGGCATTTCATAGCGGCATGGCAGTCTTCCGCCGGGCCGAGCCCGTTCTGAACGTCGCTCTTGTCGAACCTGAGATCCCTCAAAACACAGGAAACATCGGCAGACTCTGCCTCGCCGCCGGGGCGCGTCTGCACCTTGTGCATCCCCTCGGTTTCCGGGTGGATGAAACCGCCGTGCGCCGCGCCGGCCTGGACTACTGGCACCTGGTCGATCTCGCGCATTGCGAGTCGCTTGCCGCTCTTCTTCAATGCGCGCCGGTCGGACGCAGATATTTCCTGACAACAAAATACGAGCGACCCTATTGGGACGCCGAATTTCGCGAGGGTGACTGGCTGGTTTTCGGACGCGAAACCCGCGGGTTGCCCGAGTCTGTCTTATCGGCCAATGCCGGGTGTTGTCTCACCATTCCCGGAGAACCGATTGTGCGAAGCCTGAATCTCGCAACGGCGGTGGGGATCGTGGTTTACGAGGCACTGCGTCAGATCCGACGTCGGCAACGATAATCGCCGCGCGCCGGGATTGGCTCCGTCCTTGCGCTCTCCCACTGGACAAAGCGTGTTGCCATGGCCCGTCCCATGCACAAGGATCCTCGCTTATGTCCGATGCGCCACAGATCGCCGCGCGCGATATCGTGAAATCCTTTACCGTGGGCAACCGTCGCATTGACGTGTTGCGCGGCGTGGATCTTGACGTGCGCACCGGAGAAACGGTATTTCTCGTTGGGGCGTCAGGCGCCGGAAAAACCACTTTGCTCTACACCCTTGCCGGCCTCGAGAAACCGAATGCCGGAGAGGTCCGTTTCGGCGGCGGGTCCATCTATGCCATGGGCGACGCGGAACGCGCCCGTCTGCGCAACCGGAGCATGGGGTTTGTGTTTCAGGGCTATTTTCTGCTGCCGGAACTGACCGCCATCGAGAACACCCTTCTCCCGGGGCGGATTGTCGGCCGGCGCGCCCGCGCGGCCGCCGCGGAGTTGCTCGAAGCCGTGGGGCTTGGCGACCGTATGGAGCATTTGCCATCGCAACTTTCCGGCGGCGAACAACAGCGCGTCGCCATTGCGAGGGCGTTGCTCAACGATCCGGCTGTCCTCTTTGCTGACGAACCGACCGGCAACCTCGATTCGGCGAATGGCGCCGCCATCATGGATTTGCTTGTCGAACTCGCCAGAAACCGCGGCAAGACGTTGGTAATTGTCACTCACGATCCCACGCACGCCGGGCGTGGCGATCGCCGTGTCGAGATCCGCGACGGACGCATCGCCGGTGCGATGGCGGGGAGCGACGGATGACGGCGTTTCTCCTGCGGCGTCTGGCCGGGCTTGCGGGCGTGCTGCTTTGCGCGGTCACCATCACATTCCTGTTCATCCGGCTTACTCCCGGCGGTCCGTTCAGCGCGGAGCGCAAGCTCACCCCGCAGATTGAGGAACAGCTGCGCCTGCGCTACCGTTTAGAAGGTCCGGAAGGACGCGCTGCCGCGGAGCGTCTGGCAGATCGGCTGAATCTCGGTGCGGAGGGGCGTCAACGCCTTGGCGATCTGGGTTCGGGGTTGCAACAGTATTTCGATTATCTCGGCGATCTTCTCCGCGGCGACCTGCGCATCTCCACAAAGTATCGCGACCGCAGCGTCAACGAATTGCTGGCCGAAGCCCTGCCGGTGACGATGAGCATCGGGGTGTTTGCCTTTCTGTTGGCTCTGGCTGCGGGGCTTTTAGCCGGGATACTGGCCGCCGCAAAACAGCATTCGTTGTGGGATATTGGCTCTATGGCTACGGCGTTGCTCACAGTCTCCATTCCCACATTCGTGATCGGTCCGATATTGATCCTCGTTTTTTCCCTGTGGCTGGGCTGGCTCCCTGTGGGCGGCTGGGGCAGTCCGGCCCATCTTGTTTTACCCGCAATTACCCTGGCTGCACCCTACGCGGGCTATATCGCGCGGTTGACGCGGGCGTCCATGCTCGAAACGTTGACACAGGATTTTGTGCGGACTGCCGTGGCGAAAGGGCTTCCCGCGCACGCCGTGTTGCTCAAGCACGCGCTCCGTGTGGCTATCCTCCCTGTGGTCTCTTATGCCGGCCCGCTTGCGGCCCATTTGCTCACAGGTTCGCTGGTCATTGAAACCGTTTTCAACATTCCCGGCGCAGGTCAGTTCTTCGTCCTGGCCATCTCGAATCGCGATGGATTTCTTCTTGGTGGCGTGGTGATTGTGTATTGCGCGTTGCTCGTTGTGATGAACGCTTTTGTGGACGTTGGCTACACGTGGCTTGACCGGAGAATCCGTCTGCATGGCTGAAGGCGGCGACAAACGCGCATTGCAACGCGGCACTGCCAACGGCGGAGAGCCTGGAGTCTGGACCCGTCTCATGCGGCTGCCAGCTGCACCCTGGGCGCTCGCGGTGCTCGGCATCGTCGTGCTGACGGCCGCCCTTGGACCGGAATTCGTCCCGGTCGAACGCCGCGGTCTTGGAGGCCCCCAATTCGCCGCGCCGGGCACGGCTCATCCACTCGGCACCGATCTCAATGGGCGCGATCTGCTTTACCGGCTTTTGATCGGAGCGCGCATATCGCTGCTCGTTGGTGTGGCGGGCGCTGTGATCAGCCTGTTTATCGGAACTGCATGGGGCGTTGTCGCCGGGTATTTCGGCGGGAAGATCGATACCGTTATGATGCGCGTGGTGGATGTGCTCTATTCCGTACCGCGCCTGTTGTTCCTGCTTGTCCTGATTAATCTCCTCGAAACCCCCTTCGCAGGCGGGTTGGAAAAAGCATTTGCGAACGGACCGCTGGCCGGCCTCGCGAACTATTCAAAAATCGTCCTGCTCATTCTCTGTCTTGGAGCAATTGAATGGCTGACCATGGCGCGAATCGTTCGCGGACAGGTTCTTGCGCTTAAGGAACAGACGTTCATCACTGCGGCGCGCGCGCTGGGTCAGAGTCATGTCGGAATTGTTCTGCGCCATGTGCTGCCTAACATTTCCGGTATCGTTCTCGTGTATCTGACATTGACCATCCCGACGGTGATCATCGACGAATCGTTTATCAGCTTTCTGGGACTGGGCCTCGACGCGTCGCAAGCCTCGTGGGGCGTCCTGCTGAGCGACGGTGCCAAGGTGATTAATCCGGTCAAAAGCTATTGGTGGCTTCTGGTCTTTCCAGCTGTCGCCATGGCGGGTACGCTGTTGGCAATGAATTTGTTGGGCGACGCCCTGCGTGACGCCCTCGACCCGCGAGGAAAAAAGGTGTGAGAACTCAACTCAACCGGCTGCCAGGGCGGAGAACCATGGAGAGCGGTTGTGGTGGCCCTCCCGCTTTGACACTATGGAAGTCATTCTGCGCGATGCACATCCGATCGACCGCATGTTCTGACACAACGCCCCCTCCCTTTGCTTCACACCGCAACAGTCTATTGACGTGATTCCAAGTGAATCAATAGACCAGATCGGTCCGCGATGAAGGGCACACCAAGCATTGCGATTGAAATGCATCAGTTATGCATACATTGTGTTTTCTTACAAAAGCCGCCACACTTAAAGGAAATCGTCAGGAGCTATCCCAAAAGTGGGGATGTTGCCGCTTGAGCACTGATGTTCAAAGGCGCAGCAACGAGGAGGGAGGGAATCGAGATACATGACCGAGGAGCAACAAAGCCTGTAGGCACCTGTGCTCAAGCCCGAAGGGTTCACTCCCTAAACTCAACGCAAAGTCGCTTCTCATTGCTTACTCAACAGTCAGTGAACGGGAGATTTTCGTAGTTTTGGGACAACTTCTACCGACCGCCGTTGAACGTCCAGGGCACGAGTAGAATAGGCTGGAGCCGACGGATTGGGACGGTTCTCACCCAATGACCAACCGGCTCTCGCCCCCCGTTAAACCGGGCGGGCGGTTTTCCTGCATGTCGTTCTCGCCCCAAGCCGCATGCCGTCTTGTGTCGCTGGCCGTTATTACCCGGCCATTTCCGCAACCGACACCAGCTATGAAGCCTCTGGTAGGAGTAGTAACTGTGACGCCCGGTAGGCCTTCCGTGCTTACGCTATAATCACGTCCGCAGCTCTTGGCGGATGTAATCCTCCAGTTGCCCGAACGCCGGCGCGCACTCGTCATAATGGCTTTCATCGCACCAAAAAACAAGAATGGAGCGCAGAATTCCCTCCACAATGTTATCGCAAAACCCAACGTCGTAGCTGCGCCGTCCGTCGGCAAGTGGCTTTGGGACTTCGGGGTTGAGCAGCCTTCGCACTTTCGGACCGGTAGTCGGTGTTATCGAGCTTATGCCGCTTGACCGAGGCGTTGCGGAAGAACCAGTTCAACGCCTCGGGCCACTGTTCCACGGCCCATTCCCGGGCCTTGTTTACCTCTTCTTTCTCCCGGACGAAATGTCGGGCCGAACTGATGGTAGCTGCTTCACGACGTTTCGTGAGCCAGCCGAGATATCATTGGATGACGATGCGATGGTTCTGCGGCGCGGAAGGAGGCAATACTGCTGCAGCTCATGCCTTAGACAAATCCCGGAAATAAAGCACATTCATGGTCAGGTAGGGTGTACACAAGCGGGATATAATGAATTTCGATGAGAAAGGTGGCGTGGCGCACACCATTCCGCAGAAGTTTTTGCCCAGGTTTCGTTACTACGCTCACGTCTTATTGCAATCGTGTCGCAATAAGCCTCCACCCGAGTGCGTCCCAGTGCCTCCAGGAACTAGCATTCGCCACTGCGGCTGAGCGATTTACACTTCCAGAAGCACACGTCTCCGTTGTCACACTTTTTCGCTCGACTCGAAAGCAAAAAGCCATAAGAATACTGCTCGGAAAAAAATATGAAACCGGTATTCCTGCTATCGATCTCAATTATGTTGCTTGTCGGCTGCGCAAAACAGGATTCCGAGCCGCTATTTTCAGGGCGCGTTGAGTATTTCTACTATCTTGATCAAAATGACGTACTCTCAGGATTTACACGATTTGAAAAGGGTCTTCCCGGCACATCGACAATGACCAAAGAGGATGTTTTTGTGGAGGTGCAAAATGACTGGGTGACAGTCAGGCTCCTGAATCGCAA
>CAZZCL010000049.1:0-23494 GCA_964652295.1 uncultured Chthoniobacterales bacterium | reverse complement strand
AGAGAGCTGGTCCGGCTTTGCGGGCCTGCCCCTTGCGATGGGCCATGAGTTCGTCGAGACGGACGCTGCGGCCAACGGTTGCAAGGGGGCGCGACCAGCTTCTGCGCATGGCGTCGGCCACGGCCACGCGCATGCTCGAAGCCGGCGAAGTGCGTTTCTTGTCGATCTCAGCGATGAACTTTTCGAAATCCTCCACGGTCACACGCCCGCCTGCGCCGCTTCCCGCCAGCCCGGCAAGATCGCTGCCGTTCAGTCCCAGATCCTGCATGCGCGCCCGCATGCGCGGGGAGAGATAAGCGACTCCGCCGGAATTCACCGGCACGGGGAGACCGCGCAGGGTGGGTTCGACGATGGCAGGTGGCCGAGGCGGTCCGGCCAGCTCAGGTTGATCCGGAGGCACGCTGAACGTTTGAGACGGGGCAGGCGTGGAAGCTTCGGACTGGCTCGCGCTGCCAGCTTCCTGAGCGGCGGCTGGCGGCACCGGGGTGAGGCCGAGGCGTTCGGCATCCTCCTCCGTGACTTCGAGTTCTCCGATCACTGCGCCGACAAGATGAGATTCGTTTGGCTGCGCGGTGATGGCCACAATGCGACCGGCGCAGGGTGAGGTTATCCCCATGGTCGCCTTGCTGGTTTCGACATCGATAATTTCCTGATCCGGCTGGACGCGGTCGCCAACGGCTACGTTCAGACGGACGATGGTGGCTTCGGCGACGGATTCGCCCAATTGCGGAACAATGATCGGGATGCGGACCATGGAAGGCGGAATGTTAAAGGGTTAAAAGATGCCGCAGAGACGCGGCGATGCTGGCAGCGCGGGGGCGGTGTGCGCCCCACAAATTTGGGTGGAATGGTACGGGCGTATCAAGCGCGTTAAGCCGTTGGGGCGGAGCATCGAGCAGGCCGAAGCCCTCCGCAGCAATGCGCGC
This sequence comes from uncultured Chthoniobacterales bacterium, assembly GCA_964652295.1. Classification (GTDB taxonomy): domain Bacteria; phylum Verrucomicrobiota; class Verrucomicrobiia; order Chthoniobacterales; family CALDSX01; genus CAZZCL01. The sequence goes on along the minus strand of CAZZCL010000049.1, from coordinate 22,568 downwards.
GACGAGTTCAGCCGTCACGCCACCCCATGGAAAGGCTTCCCCGACTGCGAGCAACCGGCCTGTGCGCGCAACCGATCCGAGCACAGTGTCGGTGTCCATGGGCTTAACTGTGCGCAGGTCAACAACCTCAATTTCGTAGCCGTCGCCAAGCAGTTCATCGGCTGCGGCCAGCGCTTCGTGAACCATCGCGCTGTAAGTCGCCACCGTCGCGTCGCGCCCCATTCTCGCGATTCGCGCCTTGTGGGCAGGCAGCGCGCAATCGGGAAGCGACGGCGCTTTGAGATGGTAATACAGCATTTTGTGTTCGCAGAAGACCACGGGATCATCCAGGGCCACCGCTTCAATCAGCATGCTGTAGGCGTCTTCCACGGTTGCGGGCGTCATGACCACCAGCCCGGGGTAATGCGCATAAATGGCTTCCATGCTCTGACTGTGAAATGGACCGCTGCCCATCGTGCCCCCTGCGGGCAGACGCACAACCAGTGGGCATGCCACGCCGGTGCGCCAGAATAAAGTCCCCGCGTTGTTGACGATCTGGTTGAACCCGACGGTTGAAAAATCCGCGAATTGCATTTCCACAATCGGCCGCATCCCCTCAATTGCAGCGCCCACCGCCGCACCGACCATGGCGTCCTCGCTAATCGGTGTGTCGAGCACGCGGTTGGGAAAACGGGCGGCCAGACCTTTTGTGGCTTTGAACGCCCCGCCGAACGCGCCGACGTCCTGACCGTAAACGAAAACGCGCGGATCGTCCTCCAGCACCCGTGCCTGCGCTTCGCGAATGGCATCAAGATAGGTCAATGTCATCTCGCGTTAACGGCGGCGGGATGGGCGGCAGTGGCGGGATCGTGCAGGCCCTCCTGAAGATGGCGTGTGCTGAGGGGGCACCATGTCTCTTCGGAAGCATCGGGTGCGGGCTCGCGTTGGACGCGGGTGAGCGTGTCGTCCACGCGACGGACAGCTTCGGCCCGCCACGTTGCGATGTCTTCACGCGTGCACCATCCGGCGGCTGTGCCCTGGTCGGCGGCTGCATCGATGCAGTCGAGCCCTTCGGGCGAGGAGCGAAGACGCGAATCGATATAGGATGCATCATCATGTTCTCCGTGGCCTCCCTGTCGGAGAAGGGTTGCAACCACAAGTTGCGGGGCGCCGCCGCGGCGTGCCTCGCCGACTGACGCATCCAGCGTTTCAAGGCACGCAGCGAGATCGTTGCCGCGCACTGTCCAGCCGCGGACGCCGTAGCCGCGCGCCCGGTCGGCGAGATGTTCGCAGGCGAACTGGCGATTATTGGGGGTTGAGTATGCGTACATATTATTTGCCACAACGACGACAAGGGGCAGGCGTTCCACAGCCGCAAGATTGAGTGCTTCATGAAATGCGCCGGTCGAAGTTCCGCCTTCGCCGATGCAGGCCAGTCCGGCCCGGCCCGTTTCCCCGCGCAATTTCCGTGCCAGAAGTGTCCCGGCGCAGGTCGACACCATGGCACCAAGATGGCTGACCATGGCCAGCAAACCTTCGCGGGGTCGGCCGCGGTGGACGTTTCCATCCCGCCCGCGGGCCGGGCCAAGGCGCGAGCCGAGATAAGTGCGAAAACTGTCCTCCAACGGTTCGCCGAATGCAAGCCGCCCTGCCTGATCGCGGATGAGGGGCGCAAATGTGTCGCCCGGACGCAGAGCCAGTCCGCACGCCACAGAGAGCGCCTCCTGTCCACGCCCAACATAGCAACCGCCAGTGATTTTGCCGCTGCGATAAAGGCTGGCCAGCTTGTCCTCCAGCGTGCGTGACAAAATCATGAGCCTGAAGGCGTTCTGAAAACGGTTCTTAATTTCGATGTTCGCGCAGGGCGCGTCCGCCGAAACTGAGATTTCGACCATGGCGCAGACTGTGGCGGGGCGTTCGTGGGTACGCAAACGAATCTTTACATGGCCACCATCGCCGAGGTACCGCCTGTTGGTTACCGTCAGGACCCGGAATCCGGCTTGGCAAACGCCGGCCTCTGTATAAAAGAACGGGGTTATGGAATCCCGACGCCGTTATGGCTTCAACTGGTTGCCGCTGCTTATCGCGGCTGTCGTGGTCATGTTCATGGTTCTGCGCGCGGAGCGCTTTGTGAATCCCGAAACGGGCAAGACCACGCTCGTCGCGTTTTCGCCTGAGCAGGAAGCGGCCCTCGGGTTGCAAACGTTTCGCCAGGTGCTTTCGCAGGAGCGCACGATCGATAGCGGGCCCATTGTGGATCTCGTGGAGCAGGTGGCCGAACGGCTTGTTGCGGTTGTGGATAAGGAAAGCCAGAAATTTCAATGGGCAGTCTCTGTGGTCGAAAGCCCGCAGCGCAACGCGTTTTGTTTGCCTGGCGGAAAGATTGTCGTGTACACAGGCATCCTGCCTCTGTGCAAGGATGAAGAAGGTCTTGCGACGGTGATGGGGCATGAGATCGCTCATGCAACCATGCGGCATGGCGGCCAGCGCGTCTTCCAGAGCAATATGGTGCAAACGGCGATGATGGGCGTGCAGGGCTCGATTATGACCATGGATCCCCAGCAACGCGCCGTGCTCGCAGGTTTGCTTGGTGCGGGTGCGCAATTCGGGGTGATGCTGCCTTTCAGCCGCGAACACGAGCTGGAAGCGGATCGGATCGGCCTGATGTACATGGCGCGCGCGGGGTTCGATCCCCGAAAGAGTGTGGCATTCTGGCAGCGGATGGCCCAGGCCGGCGGCGACAAGCCCCCCGAGTTTATGTCTACCCATCCTGCCGACGAGACGCGCATCCGGCAGCTGCAACAGATCATGCCTGCCGCTGTGGAGGAGTATACCCGGAGCACCGGAGCCCCGCCCGCAAGTGGGTTTTAGTTCAACCGCGGATCTCTTCCGCCTCGATCTGGCTCATAAGTTTGAACATTTCGTAGCGGGACCCAATTTCGCCCAGCGTGAGCGACCGAAGTCTTTCGGCGCTGAACGCTTCCACGTTGAAGCTGGCGATCACGCTGCCGAAGACCACGCCTTTGCGCAGTTCGCGGAAATCGATGTGTTCGCCAGCTGTGCGCGCGAGAAATCCGGCAAGGCCACCCGCAAAACAATCCCCGGCTCCGGTCGGGTCGTGGATATCCTCAAGGGGATACGCTCCGCAGCTGAAGAATTCCTCGGCACCGAAAAGCAGACAGCCATGCTCACCTTTTTTGATGGCGACGAAATTTGGCCCCTTCTCCCGGATCAATCGGCCCGCTTTGATCAGGCTTGTTTCGCCCGTGAGCTGGCGCGCCTCGCCGTCGTTAAGGATGAGGAGATCCACGCGGGTGAGAAGCCGTTCGAGGTCCGGTCGCGTGGTTTCAATCCAAAGATCCATCGTGTCTGCGATCGTAAAACGCGGGGCGGACAATTGATCGAGGACATGATGCTGCAGCGCGGGGGCGATGTTGGCGAGAAGCACAATCGGCGTGCTCCGGTATGAGGCAGGCAGATCCGGAGTGAAATTCTCGAAAACATTGAGCGCAACGGAACGCGTCTCGCGCGAATTCATGTCCCACGAATATTCACCGGACCACGCGAATGTCTTGCCTAACGCATGCTGCAGCCCTTCGAGATCAATGCCGCGTTCCCTGAACCATGCGATGTGTTCTGCGGGGAAATCTTCCCCAACGACGCCCACCATTTTGACGGGGGCGAAAAAGCTTGCGGCAAGCGCCGCGTAAGATGCCGAGCCGCCGAGAAGATTGGCGTGTTCTTCGACGGGAGTTTTTACGGTATCGAGTGCAACGGAGCCGACAGTGAGAACGGACATACTCTCCGATCATGCCTGCGGAGCCGATGAACGCAAACGCGAAACCCTGCCGGCAAGCCGAGGCGCCACAGCCTTGACTTAGAGCGGGTTTGCGAGGCATATTCATTTCGCCGTTTGAGTTTTCCTCCAGGGATGATGGTTCTGGCGTCCATAGCTCAGCCGGATAGAGCAACGGACTTCTAATCCGTAGGTCGCAGGTTCGAGTCCTGCTGGACGCGCCAGCCTGCACGCGCCGTCTCGATGCCACGCCATGGGAACGGGGTAGAGAAACGCTTTGGGATGGACGCGTCGGTCGGCCCGGTGCACTATGGCGATCTGTCGGGCGGTCTGCCTGGTTTTGGCATCTTTCGCAATGCAACACACTATTCTGCTGGTGGACGACGAGGAAGACGTTGTCAGTCTGGTGCGATACAATCTTGATCGGGCCGGTTTCGCCGTGCGCGTGGCTATGAACGGTCCGAAAGCCATGGATTCGGTTCGCGACGTCCGCCCCGATGCCGTGATTCTCGATCTGAATTTGCCGGGGATGTCGGGGCTGGAGGTGTGTCAGAGTCTGCGGGCCAACGCATCGACACGGGCGGTGCCGATTCTCATGCTTACCGCACGCGGCCAGGCCCGCGACCGCATCGAAGGGTTTGAACTTGGGGCCGACGATTACGTCACCAAGCCGTTCAGCCCGAAGGAATTGATCCTGCGTCTCCACGCCATCCTGCGCAGAACCGGCCAGGCGGCGCGCGACACAGTGGAGACATTCGACGGCTTCGAACTGGATCGTCAGCAGATGGAAATTCGCATGGATGGCCAGCGGCTCGACCTGACCAATACCGAGTTTAAAGTGTTGTCCATGCTTATGGAACAGCGTGGCCGGGTGCTTTCGCGCGAGTTTCTGCTTAATGACATCTGGGGTTATCGCAATAACGTGGATACACGGACTGTGGATACCCACATGCGGCGTTTGCGCGAGAAACTTGGCAAACACAGCAACCGCATCGAAACGGTGCGCGGTGCGGGCTATCGGTTTTCGGTGGAGGACCTGTGAGCCATGGAGGGGTTCTGGCCGGCGCTCGCGGTGCTCGGTGCAGCAGGGCTCGCGCTGTATGTTGTGCGACGCAATCTCGTTCATCCGTTGCGCGCAATTTCTGCGGCAGTACGCGAGCTTGCGCATGACGCAGAGCGCCCTGTGCGCGTCGGTGGCGGTCCGTTCCTGCGCCGGCTTGCGCACGATGTCGAAGATTTGTCCCGCCAAATCGCAGAGCTGCGCCAGACCGCCCGCGACGAAAGCATCAATCTGCGCACGATTCTGAGTAACATGGTCGAAGGCGTGCTGATTGCCGACCGCACCAGCCGCATCCGCCTCGCAAACGACGGCCTGCGCGTGATGTTCCATCTGGAAGTGTCGCCGATGAATCGCACGCTGCTTGAAGTGTTCCTGAATCACGAAGTGCAACAGGCGGTGGATGCCGCTCTGCGGGACGAAGGCCCACAGCTGCGCGAGATTGAGCACAGCGTTAAAACAGGCGCTGGATATACGCGACGCTTTTTTCAGGTGACCGCGACCGGGGTTACGCCGCGGCCCGGCGTACCGCCCATGGGGGCAGTCGTCGTTTTCCACGATGTGACCCGCCTTAAGGAGCTGGAGAATATCCGGCAGGAATTCGTGGCCAACGTGTCGCATGAGTTGCGCACGCCGCTGGCCATAATCAATGGCTATCTGGAGACGCTTCTGGAAGGGGCCATGAACGAACCGGAAGTTGCCGCGGGATTTCTACGAACCATGCGTCGGCATGGCGACCGGTTGAACCGGTTGATCGAAGATTTGCTCACGCTCTCGAAGTTCGAATCCCGCGAAGATGCCATGGATCTCGATTGGGTGGCTGTCGGCGCGCTGTGCGCGCGCGTAATCGAACAGTTGCATCCGCGCATCGAAACAGCGCAGGCCAAGGTGCACCTGTCGATCCCGCACGATCTGCCGGATGTCTGGGCGGACGCGTTGCGGCTTGAGCAGGCGCTTTTCAATCTGATCGATAATGCGCTCAAATACAGCGGTTCCAATCCCACAATCGAGGTCGCGGCGATGCGCGATAGTGAGGACCTGCTCCTGAGCGTCGGCGACCGTGGCCCGGGCATTCCGCTCAAAGATCAGGCCCATATCTTTGAGCGTTTCTACCGCGTGCACAAAGATCGTTCACGCGATGCGGGTGGCACCGGACTGGGTCTTTCCATCGTGAAACACGTGGCTGTCGCCCATGGTGGGAGTGTGTCCGTGCACAGCGAACCGGGGGCGGGGGCTGAGTTTACGCTGCGGCTTCCTGTGGACGGGCCACGTGCTCAGCGCAACGATTTGGGGGAGGACAACGCCGACGAAGAGCGTGTGCCCGAGGCGCGGACGCGGGAGGTGGCAGCGTGAGGACGCAATCTTCGGCGTCGGTTTCTGCGGACGATTCCGGTTGTAATACCGGACGACTATCGGCCCTTCGCGATATCGTCGCTCTGGCGCTTGCCGAGGATATCGGTCCCGGTGACCTCACCGCCGAGGCGTTTATTCCCGAGGAAACTGTTTTGCGGGGGAAAATCGTTGCGCGCGCCGCCGGAATTGTCGCGGGCGTGGAAGCTGCATGCTGCGCGTTCACTCTTCTGGATGGCCGCATCGATGTGACGCTGCTGAAGCAGGATGGCGATGCTCTCACGCCGGGTGCGGAAGCGCTTGCTTTGGAAGGATCCGCTCGCGCGATCCTCACCGCAGAACGCACAGCCCTGAATTTCCTGCAGCGTCTGAGCGGCGTGGCCACGCGTGCAGCTGCGTATGTCGAAGCCGTGGCGGGTACCGGTGCCGCCATTTTGGACACGCGCAAAACCACTCCGGGTTTGCGTGCCCTGGAGAAGGCGGCCGCCGCGGCGGGAGGCGTTACCAACCATCGCATGGGGCTGTATGACGCTGTCATGATCAAGGACAATCATCTGCCATTAACGGGCGGTATGGCAGCGTTGCGTGAGCGCATCGCGGACTTCAAGCGCGCGCATCCCGCGGTGCCAGTCATTGTGGAGGCCGACCGCGTGGATCAGGCCCGCGAATTGTTCGACATCCCCGGCATCGATTCTGTTTTGCTTGATAACATGACGCTGGAGCAACTGCGCGAATGCGTGACTTTGCGTGGAAGCCGACCGGTCAGACTTGAGGCAAGCGGTGGAGTCACGCTCACCACAGTACGTGCCATTGCGGCATCTGGCGTGGATTACATTTCCGCCGGCGAGATCACGCATTCCGCCCCGGCGCTGGATTTCGGGCTGGACTTAAGCGTCTGAGGGCATCGGCCAGCTCGTCTGTGGTGCGAATGGGTGTGGGGGCTGCACCGGCATGATCCACGATAAAATAGCCGATGCCGACTGCCGACCCGTTCAACACGCACGCGTCTGTGCGGGATTCGACCAGCTGTCGGCGTGCGGCGTCGATCGCCTCGGACTGTGTGCCCGACGTCTCGTATTTCCAACCGGCAATCCACGCGTTGGGGAAGAGAGTGCGCAACTGGTGGATGAGCTTTGGAGCCGGCGCGAGATCGAGCCGGACGCCGCCAGCGCGGCTGGGGATCTTGCCGTCGCCCGGCTGGGCATCTGCGCCGCCGACGGTGATGCGTTGCACGACGAAATCCGAGAGCGCGGCAGCGTGGAGAACTGCATGCACAGGCCGGCGGAAATCGGCTGCGGCGCGTTGCAGAGCTGTTTCAAGCGATGCAAGGGTGCCGAAGGATTCCAGGCGCAACCGGTCCATGGCGGATGGCGGCGGGGCAGTGGCTGTTTCCGAGCGGAGCAAGCTCACCGCCCAGCCTGCGGCAAGGTAAGTCTCAGCGAGGATTGTCCCTGTCCGGCCCGTGGAAAAATTGGTGAGGCGCCGCACGGAATCAACCGGTTCCCACGATGCGCCGGTTGTGATGATCACGTGGCTGAGAAGGGCGCGCGCTTGATTTTCCTTATTCACCCGGCAACATAAATCCTGGATCGTCCCCGCCGCCACACCCATGAGACCCTTGTTTGCCACCCGCCTCAATTCGGATTTGCTCGAGAACAATTACGTGCAGTGGAAAGAGAATCCCAAAGCTGTGGATCCGGAATGGTCTGCGTTTTTCGAAGGGTTCGAACTCGGTACGGCGCAGCCGCCGAAGCGCAACGGCGCTGGCCTGATAGCTCCGGAACCGCGCGGCGCCGCAGTTGTGGACAGGCCTCCTGCCGCGGCGGCCGATCTGCAAACGCGCATCGACAGCCTTGTCTATGCCTATCGCACTCTCGGGCATACCATTGCTCGGACGGATCCGCTCGCCGACGATGCCCCCGAGCAGCCTTTGCTGGAACTTAAAGAGTTCAATCTCGCTCAGACCGATCCGGACACGCCCGTTTCTTCAAAGTTCTTTATGGGGGGGGAAGTCCTGCCTTTGCGCGAATTGGTTGATCGTCTGCAATCTATTTACGGTGGCCCGATCGGCGCCGAGTTCATTCACATTCAGAACCCGCGTGTGCGCAATTTTGTTCGGGACCGGTTTGAGAATCCGCCGCCGGTCTTTGGTGCCGCGCCCGAGGTTCAACTTCGCATCCTTCGCACATTGATGGAGGCGGAAACGTTCGAACGGTTTCTCCACACGAAATACGTTGGTCAGAAACGGTTTTCGCTTGAGGGCGGCGAATCGCTCATGGTTGCGCTGGACACGATTCTCCAGGCCTGCCCGGCGTATGGCGTGCAGGAGATTGTTATGGGAATGGCGCACCGCGGGCGTCTCACGGTTCTCGCGAATTTCATCAAGAAACCGTTGAAGGTTTTATTCACGGAGTTCAGCGAGAATTACATCCCCAATCTGAATCTCGGAGACGGCGACGTGAAGTACCATCTGGGATACGAAACAGTGCGCACAACACTGGACGGTCATGAAGTGCGCGTGGCGCTTGCAGCCAATCCGAGCCATCTTGAAGCCGTCAATCCGGTCGTGCAGGGCAAGGCGCGCGCACGGCAGCGCGTATTGGACGACACGATCGAACGCAAGCGCGTGCTGCCCCTTCTCCTCCATGGGGATGCCGCGGTGGCAGGGCAGGGGATCGTCGCGGAGGTATTAAACATGTCGCAGCTGCCCGGCTACCGCACAGGTGGGACGGTTCACATCGTGGTGAATAACCAGATCGGGTTCACCACCCTGCCTGCGGACGCCCGATCAAGCCAGTACGCCACCGATGTGGCGAAAATGATCGAGGCGCCCATCTTCCATGTGAACGCCGATGATCCGCTTGCTGTGTATTATGTCACCCAACTGGCGTTCGAATTGAGACAAGTCTTCGGGCGCGACGTTTTTGTGGATCTCGTCTGTTACCGACGGCATGGTCACAACGAAGGGGATGAGCCGGTTTTTACCCAGCCGAACCTGTACGATAAAATCGCTCGGCATCCTTCGACGTGGACGCTTTACAAGGCGCGTCTCGCGGAAACCGGAGTGCTGTCTGAGGACGCGGCGAAGGAGGAGGAACAGGAATACAAGCGCGTGCTGGAACGCGCCCGCGAGGAAGTAAGAGAGATCCAGGCGAGCGACGCCGAGACGCCCCTGAGTTATTCGGAAAGCACGGCGGAATTTCAGCCCCCGTATTCCCACGACCCCGTGGACACCGCGATTTCGCGCGAGATGCTCGAGCGCATTGTGAGGGGGCTGACATCTGTGCCCGAAGATTTTAAGGTGCTGCCGAAGGTCAAGCGCCTGTTGTTGGACCGGCGCCGCGCCATCTTCGACAACGGGGGACCCTACGACTGGGCGTATGCCGAAGCGCTCGCGTTTGGTTCGCTGCTTGTCGAGGGTGCGCCGGTGCGGTTGAGTGGGCAGGACAGCCGCCGCGGCACCTTCAGCCAGCGCCACTCCGTCTTGTACGATGCCAACACCCGGGAGCGGTACATTCCGCTCATGAACCTTGCCGAACGCCAGGCAAAATTCTGCGTCTACAACAGCCTTCTTTCCGAGGCCGCGGTGCTCGGGTTCGATTACGGATATTCGCTTGGCTATCCCGACATGCTTTGCCTGTGGGAAGCTCAATTCGGAGATTTCTGCAACGGCGGCCAGGTCATCATCGATCAGTTTATTGCCTCCGCGGAATCGAAATGGCAGGTGACCAGCGGCATCGTCCTGCTGTTGCCCCATGGCTATGAAGGTGCCGGGCCGGAACATTCCAGTGCCCGCCTCGAACGGTTTCTCACGTTATGTGCGGAGAACAACATGCAGGTGTGCAATCTCACCACCCCGGCGCAATATTTCCATGCGCTGCGACGTCAGGTAAAGCGCCCGTTTCGCAAACCGCTGGTTATCATGACGCCCAAAAGCCTCCTCCGGGCAGAAGCTGCCGTGTCGGAGGAGCAGGATTTCACTGAGGGGCATTTCCGGGAAATACTCGGGTCACCCGCCGTGTGTGAGGCGAAAGACGTTGCACGCGTGATCTTTTGCAGTGGGAAGGTGTATTACGACCTGCTTCAGTACCGTGAAGCCTCGGGGATCGCAGATGCGGCCATCATGCGCGTCGAACAGATTTATCCCATGAACTTCGATCTGTTGTCGAAGGAAACGGAGGAGTTTCCCAAAGGGGCGAAGTGGGTGTGGTGCCAGGAAGAACCCATGAACATGGGCGCATGGAATCACATCCTGCCGGTTCTGGGCACATTCGGTCGCCGCTACATTCATTATGCGGGACGGGATGTCGGCTCCAGTCCGGCGGTCGGATCGCTCGCCGCGCACAAACGAGAGCAGGAGTGCGTGGTGCGAGCCGCTTTTGAAGTGTGAGCGACCATGGTCGTGCGCAGAGGCACGGCAGCCTTTGGGGCGGAGTTATCCGGGCGGGTCCCTGCCGTCACTCCCGCCTGTGTATTCATAGACATGGTAGCTGAACATCTCCTCAAACCCGGGGAGCCGTCCGATCTCCACGAAATCCGGGCTGTCTGCAACCATGGAAGTAAGAGTCGGCTCGGTGCGGCGCGCGCCAAGAAGTCCGCAGATGTAAACGCGCAGGATGCGTCCACTTGAGGAAGCCAGTCGGATGTACTCGCGCAGTTCCTCCGGCTTGTCGCCGTCGATGGGATGCGCCCACGGATCGTAAGTGCCGATCTGTTCGGCGCTGGTGCCGAATGCCACAGTCATGATGCGGCTGGCGGGTTCGCCGTTTGGGCGCGTCAGAGCCACCGCTTCTCGCATTGGCTGGCGCGGTACCGCACCCAACCGCTCACGCACCGGTTGTGTAACGGCGATCCAGCCGGCAAGAACGCAAACGGCAAACGCGATGCCGACAACGCGAAACCGGCCGGGCAATGACGTCAACGCCAAGGCCCCCTTGGCCCACACCCAGCACAGTGCCGGAAGCGTGTAGATGAGGTACCAACTCAGAAGAAAGTTGTCCTGCAAACTGAGGTGCAGAAAGGCGAAAATCGGCGCAACCATCCCGACGGCAATCGTCACTGAGGACACAGCGCGCCGAGCCGCCAATCGAAGGATGCCGGCCAGGAGCAACACGGCAAGGCCGTAGAGAACCGCGGGGGCCAGCCAGGGATGTTCGGCGGAATATTCCGCGATGCTGATGCCGCGATGCGTTCCAGGCGGCCCCTGCGGAGACCAGTGGATTCCCAGGGCCCCATGCGCCCAGATATCCCGAGCCCACTCCCACCCCATTTGCCCGTGTGAAAGATCGCGCGCAAGATACTCCGCAACCTGCGGGATGGACGGCGCATACACCCACAGGAAGGCGATGGCAGAAACCATATTCGCCACGATAAGCCGCGGCAACGTATCCCACAGATTCCACCCGCCTTTTCGCGAAACCCACAGCAACCAGCTTACGGCGAACACGTTCATTGCCGCGGCGGCATAGACTGCACCGGGGAAACTCAGCATGTAAGCGAACTGGAATGTCCCGTAAGCGGCCCACCATACCCAGCGTTGTTTGTGCAACGCGTGAACGAGAACGCCAAGCGTCAAGACGAGAAAAAACATCATCTGGGCATAGCCACGTCCTTCCACGGCATACCGCACGTGCCACGGGTGGAACGCCAGCCATGCCGCGGCAAACAACCCGGTAACCGGAGCGCCGCAGGATGCGCCGAACCACGCCAACGCCGGCAGCGTTGCCAGACCGAGTGCAAGTGGCACAATCCGGAACGCGGCTTCATTCCAGGAATCGGAAGTGTGGCCTGTGGCGACGCGCCATGCGCCGAGGGCTGCCCGCGCGAGTACGCTGAACGCAACATGATTGTTCGAGCCGTGATTGCGATAAAGGGCTTCTTCCCACGTGACACCTTTGAAATGCAGTGCGTCACCATCGGGCGCGTCCGGCTCCCGTGTGCCATGGATGTAACTGCGTTTGGAATACTCCTCGTCGTTCCACAAGCTGTGATCGAGGCGCGGCAAACGGTCCGCTGCCGCTGCGGCAAGCAGGGCAAGCAGAGCTGCGAAGGTCAGCCATGACGGCGGGGGAACGCGTGGTTTCCCCACTGCCGCATTCGCATTTAAGACACTGCGAGGCGCGGGGGGCAGCGGGCGCAGCCACAAAGGCAGGCCGACCATCAGCGTTGCAAGCGTGGCCGCGGAGGCCGCGCCGGCATACCACAACCAGGTCAGCCTGTAATCTTTCACGCGGATTTTGCGCCCTTCGGCCAAGCGCTCGGCAACCCCGGAGTTCCATGGCTTCTGGTCTTCAATCAGCCACACCACGTTGGCGATGAGCAGCACAGCGAGCGCGGCGAGCGCAAAGCGCCGCGCAGGGTTGAGGTACAACGAGAAGAATATCCTGTGCATGTTCAAAAAAGTAACTTCTACCAGTGGGTCATCAGGCTGGCAATTCCTTCACCGCCGGATGGCCCCCATACCAGTCCCGAGTCCGCTCGCGTGCAACGCCCGGTGGGCCGGGAGCGCTGCAGTCCCGCGATGTTCTTCGCTAACAGCTTACCCGCTGTCGGCGGCGGCAGTTTGGCGCTCGGCGGCGACTTCCCATCGCGCATTGAGTTCTTCCAGTTCCCGCGCGACTTCCAGCAGCTCCGCATTGAGTTTCATGGCCCGGAAGCGGTCCTCATGCGTTTCGGGTTTCTCAAGTTCGGCGCTCAGGACGGCCTGACGCGTCTCGCTGTGAACGATGGCCTCTTCGAGTTCGGTCAATTCCTGTTCGGCGCGTCGCCGTTCGGCGGCACGGGCCTGGCGGATCTCGGCTTCGCGCCGCTTTTGCTCACGAGATTTTGGGCCTGCGCCGGCGTTATTGCGCGCAGCAGCCGAATCCGGGGGCGATACTGGTCTCTGTGTGTTCGCTTCTGCCGGTTGGGCGTTGGAGAACCCCGCTCCTCCCGGGGCGGTCAATCCATCGCGTGCCGCTCCGGCACCGGATTTTTCAAGGTAATAGTCGTAACCGCCGTGGTAAAACGTGAGAGTGCCCGCGTTTACGTGCAGCACTTGTTTCGCCAGCTTGCGAATAAAGTAGACGTCATGACTGATGAAAATCAGGGCGCCTTCGAATTGTTCGAGTGCGGCGGTGAGCGCATCGATGCTCTGCACATCGAGATGCGTGGTCGGTTCGTCCATCAATAGGAGATTCGGCGGATCCAGCAGGGTCTTGACGAGTCCCAGCCGGCTTTTCTCGCCGCCGCTCAGGACGCTTACGGTTTTGTGCACGTCATCGCCGCGGAACAAAAAGCAGCCGAGCAGGGATCGTGTCTCGCGTTCCGAGAATGCACCGCGCACGGACATGGCTTCCTCAAGAACGGTGCGTGAGGCATCGAACATTTCTGCTCTGTTTTGCGCATAATACGCACAGCGCACATTGTGCCCGAGAATCCGTTCTCCATTTTGAACCGGCAGCACACCGCCGAGCAGCTTGAGAAGCGTGGATTTGCCAGCTCCGTTGGGTCCCACCAGCACAACGCGCTGGCCGCGTTCAGCCTCGAAATCGATGCCGCGATAAACGACAAGGTCACCGTAGGCATGATGCACTCCGCGCAGCGAGATGGCCGCGCGCCCGGATCGCGCTGGTTGCGGGAAACGAAAATGCACGGATGCGCCCTCCGGCTCCGGTGGTGGGATGCGTTCAAGTTTCTCGAGTTGCTTGATCCGGCTTTGAACCTGCGACGCCTTGGTGTTTTTGGCCCGGAAGCGGCGGATAAACTCCTCCACCTGTTCGATGTGGCGCTGCTGGTTCAGATATGCGGCGCGATGTTGTTCGACAAGAGCCGCCCGCTGCTCAAGAAACGCGTCATATCCGCCTCGGAAGAGTGTCACGCGCGCAGCGCGGATCTCGGCGATGTGCGTGACAATACGATTCAGAAATTCGCGGTCGTGAGAAATGACCAGGAGCGCGCCCGGATATCCGGCAAGATGATTCTGAAACCACATCAACGATTCCAGGTCGAGATGGTTGGTCGGTTCGTCGAGGAGCAGCAGATCCGGTTCCTGCGTAAGCAACCTCGCAAGATGCGCCCGCATCACCCAGCCACCGCTTAACTCGCGCAATGGCCGTTGCAAATCGCTCTCGCGGAATGCCAAACCACGAAGAATGCGTCTCGCCCGCGGTTCCACCTGAAATCCACCCAGCGATTCGTATCGCGCGAGGTGATCCGAGAAATCGCCATCGCCGAGGACATCCGCTGTGGTCCGGGAATCCCCGATGGGTTCATGCGCTGTCACAGCCTTTTGAAGTGCGAGAAATCCGGGCGTGATTGCCATCGCCGTTTCGAGAACCGTCACATCTCCGGCTTCCGCATTTTCCTGCGCCAGAAAACCCACCTTGACCCCCTTGTCCCACGAGATCGATCCCGCATCCGGGTCGAGATCGCCGCGCACAATTCCAAACAGCGTGGATTTGCCGGCCCCATTCGGTCCGACAAGACCGATGCGATCTCCGCGACGGATCTGCAGAGAGACATTCCTGAAGAGTTCGCGCCCTGCAAAACTCTTTGCAACCTGACTGATGCTAAGCATGCGGCTTAAGCGTGCAAAAAACTCTCAGGTGCGGGGTTGGGGTTCGGGGAATTGTCCGGTGGGAAACGGATCGCCGGTGCGCTCCATCCATTGTTCAAGGCGCGAGCGGAGATCGGCGTGCACCTGTGCCATGGTGGGATCGCCAACACGGTTGGCATTCTCCCAAGGGTCAAGATAGAGGTCGTAGAGTTGTTCATGGCCGAGATCGCGATCAAACCAGCCGAATTCTTCAAGCAGCCGACTCGACGGACCGTCGTGACGTTGTGACGGGCCGATCGGATTGTGTCTCAGGACGAGTTTGTAACGTTCGGTGCGCACGGCGCGCAGAGCCTCCAGGCCGCCGTGGTAAGTTTGTTCGGTGAACACTTCGTCGTGTAGCGCAGCCGACGTGTCGTCCAGGAGTGATCGCAACGATTTGCCCTCGTACCACGGGCGGGGGGCAATGCCCGCCACGTCGAGAATTGTCGGACACACATCCAGGTGGGTAACTAGCGAATCGACAACGCGCCCCCCTTGAAATCCGCCGGGTCCTCGCATCATCAGCATAACCCCTGTGCCCTGATCAGTGAGCGTCTTTTTGCCTCCTGGAAATTCCACTCCATGATCGGATGTCACAATGACAAGCGTGTTGTCCTTGTGATGTCTGTGGCGCAGCATCTCCAGCACCCGGCCCATATGTTCGTCCATAAGACGCACGCCTTCATGGAAGCTTGCCATATCGCGGCGGATAACAGGAAGATCCGGCAGCCACGGGGGCGGTGCCACACAACGTGCGTCCAGCTGGCCGGGATCGTAGAAGCGGGTTTTGGAGAACAATTCACTTTTGTTGTCGATGCCAATTTCGGGCCGGGCAATGTTGTTCCGGTGTGGCTCGTCAATGCCGACTGACAGGAAGAAAGGTGCCGAATGCGATTCGCTCAGGAACTCTTCGACGCGATCCAACGAAGCGGGATAAAATTCGCCGGGTTGCATGCCGCGATCCAGCAATCGCGCGTAACCGATCTGCTCAATGGTTTCATGATCGACCTCATGTTGAACACCGGCGAGAGCCGTTGTGAACCCCGCGGCATTAAGGATCTGCACCAGATGACGCGACATGTCCGGGATGCGCCACGCCCCGCGGTTTGGAAGCCCGAACATCGACACTTGATGGGGATAAAGCCCGGTGAACATCGCGGCGCGGCTCGGCCCGCAGGTTGGCGCCGTGGAGAATGCGCGGCGAAACAGGACGCCTTCATGGGCAAATCGAACGAGATTCGGCGTCGGTGGCGCGAAGCCGTAAGCGGAATTGATGCGACCGGCATCGTGCGCGTGAAGCAGAACGATATTCGGGATTACAGGAACAGCCATCGGTCAAAGCCTAGGACAGAAACCCCTGCAAATGCAACCGCCGGAACGTCGCTCAGGTTCCGGATCGCAGTTGCCTCATGCTCCCGCTGCCAACGGCGGCGGACAGATGCCGAAGCGTTGCAAACGCGGGCGCGCTCACGCACGCGATGCGGGTAAAATAGTGCGCGATGATTGCCTGGCCGCTTCCCCCCGAGCGTGCACGAGGGATTTTTGATCGTCCGCACGATTTTCTGGGGCTGGCGCTTGACGGCGCGGAATGCACTGGAAGTAATGATCGGTTGCGAATGAAATCCTGTCGGCCACTCTATCCGGCTCACCTCGCAGATCGTTTCACAAAGAAGGAGTCGTAGGAACGCTCGTCCTGTTCATGACGAATAACCTTCTCATTCGTGCGGACGATGCCGGGCTGTCCATGGGGACGAATCTTGCAATCCGCGATGCCGTTCAGGCGGGCACAGTCCGGAATGTCGGCTTGATGGCAACTGGCCCGGCTCTTGCCCACGCGGCGCAGGTGTTGTTGCCGTTGGCGGATCGCTGTTGTTTTGGGGTGCACGCCACAACGACCTCGGAGTTTGAGCACCCAAGACTGCGGCGCGCGCTGGGCAAAGCCGGGGCGCAATTGCTTGTGCGCGCAGACGACTCGTTTCATCCCCAGGTCAACGATTGGTTCGAGAAAGTCACGATTCGCGAAATTGAAGACGAAATCCGTGCGCAAATTGAGACGTTGCGCCGTGCCGGGTTTTCTCCGTGCTACATCGATACCCACATGGGATTTCACTGGGTGCCCGGCGTCGAACGGATGCTGGTGGAGCTGGCAATTTCGGAGTCACTCGTGTGGGGAGACGATTCAGGCCGGTTTCCGAAGATGCCGACCAATGCGCTGCCTGACGCCGTGGCATCGTTGGCAATCGGGCACCCTCAGCGTCTCGCGCTGTTTCATCCCGCGCGAACCGATTCTCAATGCGCGGAGCTGCGGCTCGTCGGAAGTCACAAGGATCTCTTGCCGCAAAGATGCGATGAGACGGCTCGTCTTATTGATTCTACCTTTGCCGTCCGGCTAAAGAAAAATTGGAAGCTGCGACAATTCTCCGAGTATCAACCTCGTGCCAGCCAGCCATAGTCCGGCCATGCTTTGTCATACCCCATTCGACGCGTCGCAGCCAACTGTAGCGCAGGTCGCTGACCTGCGAATTGGAACAGGTCGCGGCCCTGTTCTACAGAACGCTGCTGACCGTATTCCCATGCCCCCCGAAATCCGTCTTTCACGCCCTCGAGAGGGCGTTTGCGCTGACAAACAGGTTCCTCTTCCGGAACGCGGTGGGCGATTCCTCCAGGTAGATCATTCGTAGCTCATGAGTTTTGGCCGCGAAATGGGGTCTCGCGAGCACGCGGCGCGGATCTTTGATCCAGGCAGGACAGGGGAACCGGTGCCTGCGGCACAGATGCTCGCACACCGCAGCAAGATAGGCATCAGCAAGTCCATCGTCCTTGAGAGACGCATCAAGACACTTCGGTTCATCCAGCAGCTTGTTCACGTCTGGAGCGGCATAAAAGCCATCCAAAAAGTCGCGCAAAGCATGGCTAAATTGCCTTTGGTCGCACGCGGCTCCGGCGACTTCGCGCAAGCTGGAAATGCGCTGTGCAATCATCGGTTCCTATCGTTTTCCAATGTTTAACGGTGAAATCTCCTCAAAAACGTCCCTCACAAAGTAGCGCGACCGTACATGGAGACGTTCAAGCGGATAATATCTTCCGACAATAGAGAACACGTCGTCTTCAGACGTCAGACCAAGCGAGCGAATGAGAAACGCGGTGTCTGCCCGATCCTCGGAGGAGTCGTCAGAGCGGGCCGCAATGCATTTCATGGCAAGAAGATACTCCGGGACCGGACTCAATATGCGCAGGTGAGACAGACCTTCCAAGCCCGGGATGAACGCTTCAGTAACATCTTCGTTGTGCGAAAGAAAGCCTTTCACTCCGTCGTTCAACCAATCGATGGGAAGCTGCAACTCTGCCGCCACGGCCCGTGCGGCATTCATGATCTCGGTCTTTGGTCTAAAAACCGCATCCACGTCACGGGTCGAGTCACGTGCATCGAAAACGAGGACCATCTGCGCGCCTCCATAGATGCAAATCTCACCCGAGATGCCGAGCTTGGCACACCCTTCATCCAAGGCACGCAAGGCGCAAAGGATTTGATCCCGTGTTAATCTATCCTTCATTAGGGCGGGCAGGCTACGTTCGAGGGGATCATCCAGCGAAAAGCGCCTGCGTGCAAAGCGCGATTTTAGCAGATCCCAAACGGGCTCAAGTCTGGCGGATATGTCGTCTGCAGGCGGTGTGCAATGCCTTGACATCCGATGAAGAATCAAAATCGGCCACAGCCGCTTTCACGGAGGCGCAAAGACACGGAAAGGAATCTGACCCAGGTCGAGATCTCAGGGGGGGGAATATCCTTCCTCCGCGTATTGATGGGAGATGCAACAGGACATGGTCCTGTTGTACAGATGTGTGCATGAGGTCATCGCGCATCTCGCAGGCAACTGTACCGCAGGGCGCTGACCTGCGAATGGAAACAGGTCAGGGCTCTGTTCTACAAAGCGAGGGAGGCAAGGCGCGAAGCGGATGAGGAAAGACCCGTGCTTACCTGGGATTGACCTGGGAAAATCCGTAATCGAGCAGGGCGATGCTGTCGTTCCAGATGCCGCTGTTTGTGGTCTTCAGGACGACAGCGACGATTTCGTCTGCGCCACGCAGGGCGGCGGAGCAGAGGGTCTGGCCGGCTGCGCGTGTGAAGCCGGTCTTCAATCCGGTGCAGCCGTCATAGTCTTGTAGCAGTCGGTTGCGGTTGGATAGACTGAGCATCCCGCCACGGGGCTGGTCCCAATCCCAGTCGGCAAGCGTTACGATTTGACGCAACAGAGGCAATTGCATGGCAGCGCGGGCAATGAGGGCAAGATCGTGCGCGGTGGTGTAATGGGCGGTCTCATGCAGACCGTGCGGATTGAGGAAACGACTTCGGGTGGCCCCCAGACTGTGTGCGCGGAGGGTCATGCGTTTGGCAAAGGCAGCCACAGAGCCTGCGTTGTCGCGCGCCAGAGCAAGGGCCGCGTCGTTTGCGCTTTTAATCAGCAGCGCGTGCAGGAGTTTCCGGCGCGTGTGACGTTCGCCGGGTTTGAACCCGATGCTGGTGGGTTCAACGTTCGTATCGGATTTTTTGATGAGCACCGGTTTGTCCAGCGCGCCGCATTCGATGACGACGAGCGCGGTAAGGACTTTGGTGATGCTGGCAGGATACATGCGCTGGCTGGCATTTTTTGAATACAGAACCCGCCCGCTGAAAACGTCGATGGCCACCGCCGCTGCGGCGGCGATTTCAGGAGGCGCCGCAGCGAGCGGTGTTGGGAGTGTCGCGGGGGCAGAGACAAGAATTGCGAGCGAAGCCAACTGCGCTGTTCGAAGGCGTGTGTGTGCGCGCACCATTTTAGAGAGCAGGTTTACCGCCGACCATGACCCATTCCAGTGGGCCGCACCAGGAAAGTGCGTGTTCCTCCGCTTCCTGTTGCGCCCCGGAAAACGGAATTGCCACGGCGTCGGCCAACGCGCCGGGGGCAAGGATTCCGAGCCGACCTTCCATGCGCAGCGCCTGCGCGCCGTTGCGGGTTATTGTGGCAAGCAGGAAGCCGGGCGGGAGGCCGGGATGCGAGCGGTGAAAGCGCTGCAGCTCACCAAGAAGACTGAGTGAATCGTTGCTGGCGAGGCTGTCGGTGCCCACGCAGAGGTTCACGCCCGCATCGAGATAGCGTTGGGCGGGAAAAGGAGGGCGGTTGAAGTAGCGATGCGTGCCTGGGCAATGCACAACCGACCATTTGTGTAAGGCCATCGCTTCGGGCACACCCGGTTCGGGCTCGTTTGCGTGGGCGACAATCCATGGCGCACGAAGCCGGCCTTCAAGTAACAGATGGAAGAACGGGGATCCTGCCCCGCAATCGGTCATGGATCGGCCAAGCCGCGCGAGCAGATCGTGAAGCGGACCATGGGCATTGCGGAACAGCTCTGTTTCCTCTGCGGTTTCGGCGGCATGCGTAGAGACGGGGAGCGTGTGTGCATCCGTCGCCATGCCATCGCAGGCGAGGTACAGGGCGCGGCTTGCTGTGTATGGCGCGTGCGGGGCGAGCCCCCGGCCGCCGCGCCACGCGGCACGTTCGGTCAACAGGGATTCGAGACGGCGTGCGTGCTCTCGTGGATCCTCGCGGCGGACAAGATCGATCAACTCCGAGAACCACCACACGCGCGGTGGAATCTCCTCAAGCAAAGGCAGCAGATGGGTATAGGCGGCAATGTTGAGGATGGTCGTCGTACCGCAGCGGAGCGATTCGTTAAGGCCAATCGAAACCGACTGGCGCCAGTCTTCATCGGAAAAGGAGCGCTTGTAGGCATTGATGCGTTCGATCCACGCAGCGAAGGTGTTTTGAGGAGCGATCAATCCGCGGCAGAGCGTGTAATCAAGATGGCAATGGGCATTGATAAAGCCGGGAAACAGGATGCAATCTCCGAGATCGACAATCGATGGCGCGCCGTTGGTATCGGGCGCACGAACGGATTCCCGCAACTCGTTGAAGGGGCCGACGGCGACGATTTCGCCTTCATGAACAGCGACAGCTGCGTTCTCGAGCAGATGTCCCGGGCCGGCCCAAAGAATGCGGGCGCGATATAAAGTCATTGGCCGGTTGACTCTGCGGCTGCTGCGGCGGGGTCAGCCGCCTTTTTCATCGAGGAACGGCATGCAGCGACAAACAGATTGCATGCTTCGAGGCAAAGATACGGGACATGACCGGGGCCGCCCGGAGTGTTAACTGTCTGATCGATGGAGGGATCGCGTTTGGTAGCTGGCAGCGTTGAGCCAAAGTTTCCCGGCTCAAGTGGCCAGAGCCGAGTACGGAGGCAGCCGCCCGCCGAGCTGCATGCAGCGGCTGCAGTGCTGTCGACCACGTCGGGAGATGCACTGCCCACGATCCGGTACATGCCTGTTTGGCGCGCACCCGTTTCGCTGAAAGGCACAGAGGGAGCCGTCCCGCTGCGCCACGCCGTTAGCAGCGCGAACGCGGCCGGATAAATGAGATCGAGCGCACGGCATGCCTCGGCTGCGGTGGACAGCTCCAGCAGCCAATCACGTGCAAGATTCGGCGCACCTTTGAGCGGCCTGTATTCGCCCGATGCGGTGTAGCGGACGAAAAACCTTGCGTCGGCGGCATTTGTGGATCGCCGCGAAAAGGGATCCGACAGGCTGGCGCCGCGATGACGAAGGGTGAACGCGCCGGGCGCTCCTTCTTTAACGCCGGTTGACGCCGGGCCATCTGCGCGCACCTCGCAGAGGGTAAAGGTGCCGGCGCCTTCGGCGAGAGCCTCGTGAAAAGCCGTTTCAGCGCGCGACATCATGCGGGGCGTTCGCCGCACTCGAATGCGCGCGTCTGATCCACAATGATGTCTGCGAAGCCCGGTTCTGTGCCGATGGCGCTGGAGTAATAGAGCGTGCGATTGCGAAGGCGGTGCGGGTTGGTGCGGAAGACATCGCTGGCACTGGCAGCGGCCGGAGTTTCTTCTTCGATACCGAGAAGCACAGGAATGTCCTGATAGCTGTGCAACCCGTCTGCAATGAAGAATGGTACGACGACCACGTTGGGCCGGGTGGTATAACTGTCCCACTCCGCAATGAGCGGTGGCTCTTCCATGTATGTGTTGAGAACCTCGCCATAAAGGCCGAGCGCGGCGATGCGTTGCACCTGCGTTTTGGCTGCCACTGCGGAGTTGTCATTGAGGTTCGTGCCGTGACCCACGATGAGCAGGCTGGTTTCTTCCGGGGGCACGTCGGGAGCGACTTCCGCGGCCCTCTTGAGCAGGAGGCGGGTCATGGCTTCGTGCGAGCCGGCGGGGGCGCAATAGTTCCATGTTTGATGTCCGCGCGGTGTCGAAGTTCCAACGAGTTCAAGTTCCCGCGGAATAACCTTTTGGGTGAAGTAGCCTTCGCTAATGAAATTGGGGACGACGTAAACTGTGGGAGCCTCGAGACCCTCGAGGATATGGCGTGCCTCGCGAAACCCGGGTTCTTCCTTCCAGAACGCGCAAACAACCTCGCTGAACAGACCTTTGGCGCGGATTTCCTCTGCGCAAAGCAGAGTGGGCTCGCTGGAGTCGGGATTGAGGGTGGAGCCGTGCCCGGCGATGAGGAGTGCCGGCTTCGTCGCGGCGGCAGCGGAAGTGGAAGGTGTGATCATTCCCTTCAACTTGTGCATGCCGGGCGATGCTGCAAGGGGCATCCGGTCATTCGTTCTCAACGGCGCGCCGCCTGGCGTATGACGCCGCCCGCTGACGCAGCGGGTGCAGGTTTTGGGTGCGAAGAAGAACAGGTCACGGCCCTGTTCTGCAGATGTGCATCGGAGCGATTCTGCTGTAGCACGGTCCCGTGGGCCGTGCCGGTC
>CAZZCL010000048.1:0-23570 GCA_964652295.1 uncultured Chthoniobacterales bacterium | reverse complement strand
ATCTTCCGGCAGCTCGATGGCGGCGAGCTTCTCGATTAAGAACACGTAGCCCTGATAATCCACGCCATCGAAATGGGATTTGGGCTCCTGCCAATTCCACCCGCACTGCGCCCGCACACTGGGCATGGCGACCATTACCCAAAACCCCACAGTCAACGCCATGGCGCACGAAGCAGCAACCATGGGATCGCGAAAGAGTGGTTTGGGAATGGAGGGCATGACCGGCGGAAGGGAAGTAATGGGAAAACTCCTTGGCAGAGAAGCTTTTGTGATTTGTGCGCTTACTCGTTCCCTCCTCCCGGAGATCCGCCGGGCGACGGGCTGCACTCGGGGCCGGGATTGCTGTAGCTGTCCGCCTGTCCGGCCATTTCAACGCCGGTTAGGTTCATCGCACCGCTGCGGACGGTGTCGGCAGGGCGTTCGCTGCGGTAAGCGATGCCGACCTGAATGCCGGCTGCGAAGATTGTTCCAACAAGATTGCGTAAAGTACGGTTTTCATCGTTGTGCGTTATTGAAGTGGGGATGATTGAAAGCGATGGAGTTGGACGATGGGTTGTTGATTTCGTGGCGCATCATAACGTCCGCGGGATTTCGAACAACGGAGAAGAATTCACGCTATGTGAATTCTTAGGGCTTGACGCCGGCGGATTCTTTGGTTGCGAAGTGCGCCGATGCCGCGGGATGAAAGCTGAGCGCAGGAGGCTGATGGCTGAAAAGAGAACAGGTCACGGCCCTGTGCCCTGCCTGCGGCGGGAGTTGCAAGTTTTAAGTTGCAGGTTTGCGGTGGGAGAGGGCTGAGGGTTGGGGGAGAGACCGGAGGGTGGAGACCTGAGACCTGAGGAACAGGTCACGGCCCTGTTCTACAGGATTGGCATCGGAGCGGGTTCTGCTGTAGCACGGTCCCGTGGGCCGTGGGGGTCGGTCAATGATGCCGCGCGCAAGTGCGGGGCCCTATATCTAATGGCACTCTGCGAGGGGATCGAGACAATGGGCCGCATCAGAGTCCGGAGCCCTCGACGCAGCGGCGTGAAGCGGGTATGGTCGCGGCTTCTCTCATGGCCGCTTTGCGCGATACTTCGGGCGAAACGCCGGCCCGCATTGCGGGCCGTGTGCTCAACGCCGAAATAGAGCCCGCTCCCAATCCGGAGGACTCGGATCATGTGTGGCTCCACATGGCGTTGGGCGACGGGCTTCGGTTCGTGGTAACGTTGAACACGCTGTCCAAACGCAATCGCGACGCGGGTTACGATCCGCGTGTGCGCATTGCCCGGGTGCGCCAATCCCGTGGTCAGGAGCCGGAGAGCGGGATTTTTCCCGGACCGCTGCTCGATTATCGCCAGGTCGAAGCCGGGAACAATGTGTTCTATGAGACCCCCGCCCACGACGCTCTGCGTGAAACCCTTGTGCAGGCCGCGGAACGCTGTTCATCCGTGGAAGCCTGGGGTTTTCTTTTCGGAAAAGGACCACGCCGCGGCCTGCACCAGGTTCATTGTCGACACGCAAGCTGCGCGGTTGCGGAACATCTGGAAGGTTGCGACGGCGCTGTCCGCTTCCATTTCCCCGGCGAACATCCAGTGCTTTGTCTTTTTAAATTCTGCGGCCAGTAACCGGGCGCTTTCTCAGGTTTCGGGCCCTGGCACAGGGCTCTCGTCGGGTCCAGGCAGCAGAAAGCGCAGTGGCGCCATATCTGCGACATAAAAACCGTGTCGTTTATAAAAGCGAATGGAAGCTTCATCTTCGCGATCTGTGAGCAATGTGACACGCAGAAAGCCCCGTTCCCGACAATAATTGAGGGCATGATCGAGGAGGCGTGACCCGAATCCCTGCCCACGGAAGCCCGCGTCGATGATCAGATCCTCAAGGATGACGACAAACCCGCCTTCCGCCGTGCTGATCGTAAAGAGCAGGTTGATCATGCCGATGATCCGGCTGCCACCACGTAACACAAAAATGCGCCCGCGATTCGGCTGCTCCAGAATAAGGCGCAATCCCCGAAGCTGTTTCGGGCGGTCTGGACGAAAATCGACTTCTTTGGTAAACAGATCCTCGAGCAGTTCGGCCAGCGCAGGCAGATCCTCCAAGGTCGCTGGTTCAATGCGAAGATCCGGTGACATGATGAGCGAACTTGAGGGCGATTGCGTGGTCGGTCAATGCCACAGAAGCCAACCGCTCGTGCACTGATGCGTGCCCGGCTTAAAATCCGGCGGCTGAAACGGCCCGCGAGAAGATCGTCTGCTGTGTCGGCGTGAATCCGCAATACAACGGGCCGCTTTCAACATCATGCCGGCCGAGGATTCCATCCTGATAAATCCAAACGTCCAACGCTTCCTGACGCTCACGCTCCTCGTTGTCGACCCAGGAGAACTTGACGAGAAAATCGGGGTTCCGCTCCGGAGGTTGGACAGGTTTGGATGACTCATCGGCTTCCGGCAGGCGAAGGGTGGCAAGCATGACCGCAACGGCATCCACGACATCCGCGGGCATCGAACGCGCTCCCTCACGTTGTTGCCAATCGCCGTTTCGCCGTTGCCAGGACGCGGGAAAGCCATTGGCTGGTGTGAAGGAAATCTCCTGAATCTGCTCCGGGTCGATGGGGAACATCCGGCGATCTTCCCAAAAGCCTTTGTCGACGCGGATCGCATCGAAACGGGCTGCGGGAATCGTCAGGATTGGCCCGTCCGGCACGGTCCGGGCATAGATCATTTCACTCGCAGGCTGCTGCGTGCTTTCCGAAGATGCGGGCTGTGCCCGCGCACCGAACTCCACGACAGCAACAGGATGTTCGCCAGCAGAGGTGTGAGGGGTGTTCTCGCTAAGGACTGACGTGAAATCGATGCGCAAGGCCGGTGCGCCGAATCCGAATCGCTCGTCCAATGCGGGCGCGCCTCCGACGGTCTGCACGCCTTCGCTGTCGGCAAGAAGGCTGACGAGACCTTCAAGCAGCGTGGGATCGGCAGGCACCGGAGATCCATCGCCATCATCAGCCATCCAGCTCCCGGCTTCGCGGTGTAGTACGGTGCGTAACTCTCCACCGGAGAGCAGCACGCGGTCCACCGTGTCGAGATTGATCCTTGCAAGCACCCGTTCTCGCAGGAGGGCAGGGGGGAAGCGCAAACCCTCGACCATGGCAGCTGGCAGCCATACACGGAGACCGCGCGGCGATAAACGCGCGGCCACGAGATCGCTTGCAGGCGGATCTTCCGGGGTAATGGAGAAGAATGCGGCTTCGAAGGGGGTATTCCGTTCGTCCGTGTACACCTGAACACTCATCGATGTGTGCTGGTCCGATCCGGGGTTCGATTTCCCGGAATCCAGAAAAGCTGCAATGCGCGCGCGCGAAAGCCCGCGCAGCAACGCTTCCACCCCCTCAGTTGAAGCCGGGCTGCGCGTTGGCGCGCTCATCTGCCAGCCGTCCTGCGCCCGTTCAATGACAACCTGGCCGTCATCACGCTGGATGACCACCTTCTGCACTTCCTCCGGCGTCCTATTGAAAAGCCTACGGTCGCGAAATCCATCGGGCGCGGAAGCCAGCAGATCGCGTAGGCCCACCGGCACCAGATGCGCCAGTGGATCGTCGTCGACACGGCAGTACACGCTGTGCTCGTAGGGTCCTTCACGGCCGAAACTCAATTTCGTTCGAGCGCCATCGTTCCAGCCCAGTTCCACCCGCGTCTTTGGCTCGACAAGACCGAGGTCGGAAAACTCAAGCTTCCGCATCTCGCCGGTGCCGGGTTCGAGGCTTTGCATCGGTTTCAGATCGCGAAGCGCGGAGAGCAGCTGCCCGGTGACGCCAGGATCAGCAGAGTCGTGGATGGGAGAAGCCAGCCGCCAGCCTTTTTCGTCGCGTTGCAGATGCGTTTCCATGGCACCGGTCTGAACCAGAACAGACTCGATGCCCTCGACATCGCGGGCGAACAACCGGCCTTCGCGCAAAATTTCCTCCCGAAGCGAACCGCTTCGGCCTTCATGCCATACCACCGCGACGATGGCGGCCGCCGCGGCCAGAACCAGGATGAGCGTGGCTCGTGGGTTCATGCTCGCCGAATGTACCACGCCACGACCCCGGCAAGCGCCGCCGCGCCGGGCAACACCAATACAAGCCAGCCCAGCAAAGCCGACAGCTGTTCTTCACTGAGGTTAGGAGCGAAGTTACCCGTAGATTTTGGGGGTATACCGATAAGATCCTTACGATCAAGCAGCCAGTTCAGCGTGGAGGAAACGAAGTCCGCAACGCCATCCGTTAACCCGGGATTAACCAGCGCAAAGGCATTGCCAAACACGACAAGCCGCCCGGCTGACGTCGCAATGCGTTCGTCCTCAGGCGCGGTCTGTTCGACTGCCGCAGCAACGACGACTGGCGGCGGAGCATCCTGGAGTGGATCGAACGCGGGGATCCTGCCTGCTTCCACCCCGTAGACATCGTTTTCCCCCCAGTACTCCTCAGCCGCAGAAAGGAGCGGAACGATCTGCAAGCCAGTAGGCGGCGGAGTAGCAAGAGTCAGCGAGGTTGTACGTCCGCGCAGCACGAGCATGAGCCCGCGCAACTTCCGGGTCGCTTGATGATCCGGGCTCGGAATTGCCGCAACGTCTCGCTGCTTTGTCACCGCCATCGCGTCCCGCGAGACAGTCAGGACCTGATCGTTACCCTGCGCAACACCCCGCGTGGCGAGAAATGTATCGAGCCGCGGAGTCTGGGCACCATTCCAAAGGGCGATGAAAAGCCGCCCCCCCTGTGCCCAATAAGTTGTGAGAGCGGTTATATGGCGTGCGGGAAGATCCACCTGAGGCCCGGCAACAACCACAGCATCCGCATTATCCGGCACGGTGCCTTCATCGCGCAACAACAGCGGGCGGACCTCGATGTTCTGCCGAACGATGAGCCCAAGGAGCCTCGATAGATCGCCATCGAGTGCAGGCTCCGGCTCAAGATGGTCGTACGTAAAGTACACAACAGGTGGCTCGTCCTCGAGAAGGGAAATCAATGCGCTTGTCAGGACGCGTTCGCCGACATAGGCCGCAAGCCGTGGCCGTCCTCCGCGCTGGACTTCGCTCAGATCGAATTCGCCAAGCCGCGCCGCCGGAATCACGACATGCCGCTCGCCGGCCTCCACGATGAGGACATCTTCGGTAAGTTCAAACTCAAACCGTTTTTTCAGGTCCAAAGCCGTTTCATACTCGGCGCCAGGATCCACATAGTTCACCTCCAACTTGCGCCGTGCGTGGTGGTGATACTCTTTAAGCAGATTATGTGTGTCGGGGAGTAGGAGATTTGCGCTTTGAAACAACACATGGATCTTCACATTCTCATCCAGGCGTTTAAGAAAACTGCGCGTTTGCGGTGCCAGATCCGCCCCGGTATCGCGTGAAACGTCCCAGCGCATGGGATTCTGGAACGCAAAATAATTCGCCGTGCCGAGCAGGCCTGCCAGGGCGGCGAGCTGGAGCGCCACGTGGATTGCGATGCGCCCCTTGCGCGGCGCCTGATCTTGTTGGCGTTCCATCGGTCAGGTTTGCCAGCGCCGACGCTGTACCGCGGCATGGGCCAGCGCCAGCATCAACATGGCTAGGGTGAGGTAGTACACAACGGGACGGCTGTCGATGACGCCCCGAAAAAAATCGTTCATGTGTTCGGGCGCCGAGGTGTACAATAAAAAATCACGTACAAATGGCGACGCCCCGGGGACAAGACTGGCCACAAGCCCGAAGTAAAACAGCACGCTCACGATTGCCAGGGAAGCCACGGCGGCCGCCAGCTGGTTGCCGCTCAGCGCAGATGTGAATATGCCCACTGCCAAATAGGCCGCTCCGAATAAAAACAATAGAAGATATGCGGACCAGTAAGTGGCACTGGTTTCAACAATGGGCATCCCCGCAATATTCCTGTAGAAGCTGAAGTAAAACACCGTTGGGAGCCATAACACAATATAGAATGCGAGCGAACCTGCGTACTTTGCGAGCACGACAGTCCAATCGTCCACCGGAGCTGTCATCAGCGGCTCAATCGTTCCTGACTTAAATTCCTCTGCAAAACTGCGCATTGTCAGCAGAGGAAATATCAGGACAAACCCGAACCATAAAACGAACTGAAAAAACAGCTGCAGGAGGGAGAGTGGAAAAAAGCGGTCGTTGATTGCCGACGCAGAAAACCAGAAGGCGGCACCGGTCAATAGCAGCCAGAAAAACAGAACGATATACCCCAGTGGAGAGGCGAAATACGCCCGGAACTCGCGCAGGAACAATACAAGGAATGCGCGCATAAGATTTAGTCGGCTTGGGTCACATCCACAAACACGTCTTCCAAAGTCACAGGCCGTTGCGCAATCTCGCGCAGGCGCCAACCTTTGCCCCCGAACAATTTCACAACGCTCTCGCGGACATCGGCGCCCGGTTCGGCGCGGAGGGTAAAGGTTTCCCAATCATCCGGTCCTCTCTCCACGACAGCTTCACGGACCCCCTCCAGGGCCCGAAGAGCCTGAATGGCTTCAGCCTGCGGTGCACGCGCTTCGAGCCGCACTCCGCGTACCGTTTTCAGGCGCTCGATCAGGGCAGAGGGTGTATCCGACGCCTTGATGCGCCCGTTGTGGATGATAAGCGCACGGCTGCAGGTCATCTCGACCTCGGGGAGAATGTGCGAGGAAAGCAGGATGGTGTGCCGTTTTGCAAGGTTGTGGATCAACTCGCGGATATGCCGGATCTGGTTTGGGTCAAGCCCAATGGTCGGCTCATCGAGAATCAGAATCTGCGGCTCATGAATGAGGGCATCGGCTATGCCGACCCGCTGTCTATAGCCTTTGGACAGCGTGCCTATGATCCGCCGTAGCACCTCCACTATGCCGCACAACTCGGAGACGTCGGCAATGCGCTCGCGCATCTTGCGTCCGGGAACGCCCTTCAATGCGGCGCGATATCTCAGATATTCTTCCACGCGCATGTCTGTGTACAGCGGCACGTTTTCCGGCAGATAACCAATACATGCACGCGCATCTTTGGACTCCTCGAATACGTCAAAGCCGGCAATGCGAGCCGAACCCGATGTCGGGGGAATATAGCCGGCCAGGATGCGCATGGTGGTGGTCTTGCCTGCGCCGTTCGGACCGAGAAACCCAACAACCTCGCCCTTGGCCACCTCGAAGTTTAAACCCGTTACCGCCTCGACCGCGCCATAACGGCGCGTTAAATCGTTCACCTTGATCATACTGAACGGGCGCTCAGGATTCTTCTGCAGGGGCACGAACGCTTCAAGACGTGTACATCGCTCCGCCCGCTTTCGTTGTCAATCGGTCCGCAGCCCGTCCGTTCCCTGGGATCAATCGCTGTCGAAGCGCAGCGAGGAAATGGTTTCCGCAATGCCGCTTACCAGTGCGCTTGCAATGACAAGCACCACTCCCGCCAGTGACAAAATGATGAGCGGTTGGATTAATGCAAGCAAGCGGGCCATCTGCGTGCCAAGCTCCTTGTCAGCCCGGGCGGCGACACGCCCGAGGGCTTGAGGCAAATCGCCCGTTTGTTCTCCCACGGCCACCACATCGCACATCATGGGGGGAAACAACCCCTCCTCCGACCGCCGCAAGGCGCTCGAGAGGTTTGCGCCGTCACTCACCTCCTGAGAAACGCGCTCGATTTCACGCCGCAAAATCACGTTGCCACTCAGGCCCCGCATCAGATCGAGCGCATTCACCAAGGTCACTCCATTCGATAACAACGTCGAAAGCGTGAGCGTCAGCTGCGAAAGAAATCCCGCGCGCAACAACCCGCCCAACACCGGGATCTTCAGCACGAATCGGTCGGTCCATTGGCGGAACGCTGCGTTCGAGCGCCCCCTCCAGAATGCAACAGCACCCAGAACAATGCTCCCTAGAAGCAGCCACCAGTAGTGCTCGAAAAAACGTCCGGTCCCAATCAGGGCCGCCGTGGTCGGCGGCATCTCCCGATTGCCAGACTCCAGCATTTTCGTCATCTCCGGCAGCAGAACGGTCATGAACAACACAACGAGGAGAACACCGGCCAGCAGGAGAAAGGCCGGATAGACCATCGATTGAATTAATCGATTGCGGACTTCCATCGACTCGTTCAGGTGCGTGGCAAGACGTGTGACGAGGCTCGGAAGCGTGCCGCTCCGTTCGCCCGCAGACACCATTGTTGTGTACAATGACGAAACAGCGCCGCGCGCGTGCGTTTTTAGCGCCGAAGAAAAACTCTGCCCGTCGCGCACCGCTGCGCGGAGGCGACCGGCCAATTCGTTCACGCCGGGACCAAAACGGCCTTTGGCAATTACTCCCAGCGCCGGCTCCAATTGCAGCCCTGCTGTGAGCAAGGAGCCGAGTTCCTCGGTGAACGTCGACAGCGATCTTCCACCGATCTTCACCGGAGCCGCGCTGTCGCCACTTGTGCGTTGCAAACTGCCTTCACGTCCGCCGCTTACTTTTACGGATCTTTCGCCAGCCTCGCGAAGCGCCAGCGGTTGGACCCCAAGACGTTCAAGGCGCATCAATGCCTCAGCGCGTGTTCCAGCCGTCAGCGTTCCGTTGGAACGTTCGCCGCTGGCCTTTAGCACGGTGTATTCGTAATCGGGCATGGAAAAGGCCGACTAAATCGGCAATACCTTATGTTACCGAGAAAGCGTGCGCTCATGCAAGCGCATTGCGACGGCGTGCACACCGTGCAACCCTGATTAATAATGGGACTGCGGGATACCGGCGATCTCGATCTTCTTGGAGCGGGCAACCCGGTTCCGCTCGCTCAAGACGCGCCTGTCTCTATCCCCGGTGTCACTGAGTTGACCCGCCGCATCCGCTGGCTGCTTGAAGATGAGGTGGGCGAAGTCTGGGTACAGGGCGAAATCTCCAACCTGCGAAGGCATTCATCCGGCCATTCGTACTTCACGCTCAAGGATGATTCCGCCCAGCTGGCTTGTGTGCTTTTCCGCGCGAACGCAAAGAATGCTCCGGCGCTCTCGGACGGCATGGCTGTGCAGGCGTTTGGACGCATCACAATTTATGAGGCACGCGGGCAGTATCAACTTGTTGCAGAAATCGTGCAGCAAACCGGCGCGGGAACCTTGCAGGCCCGCTTCGAGGCGCTGAAACGCAAGCTCGAGGCGGAGGGTCTTTTCGATCCGGCACACAAACGCCCGCTGCCGCCGTTGCCGCATGCCATCGGTGTCGTAACGTCGCCGTCTGGCGCTGCGGTCCGCGACCTGCTGAATATTTTTGCCCGGAGAGCACCGTTTATTCGGATCTATATCGCACCGGTGCCCGTGCAGGGTTCGCAGGCTGCTCCGGCGATTGTCAACGCCCTGGCTGGATTTGGTGGGGCGGCGGACAACGGCTGGCCACAGGTTGATCTCGTGATCCTCGCGCGTGGCGGCGGCAGCATTGAGGATTTGTGGGCCTTCAACGAGGAGACGCTTGCGCGGGCCATCGCGGGCTGCCCGCTGCCGGTGGTGTCGGCAGTGGGCCACGAAATCGATTTTACGATCGCCGACTTTGTCGCCGACTTGCGCGCGCCAACCCCAAGCGCGGCAGCGGAGCTGACGGCGCCCGACGGCGAAGCCATGAAGCGGGGCATGCGCCGCATGCGGGAGACGCTCACGCGCCGCGTGCGCGAACGGGTGAGCACGCTCGCACTGAAGCTCGCGCGTTTCGGAGAGGGCACCCTCCGTCGCGAAGCATGGCGACGCCTCGCCGACAATTCACAATCGTTGGATCGTATGGCAGGCGCCTTACAGGAACGAACCGGCGTACGTGTTGCTTCCGTCCGGGCCAGGGCAGATTATCTCGCAAAACGTCTTGGAGCATGCAGCCCGTTCCGGCGCGTGGCCGAATCCGGGAAAACCTTGCAGGCACTCAGCGAACGCTTTGCCGCCGCCGGACCGCGACTGCTCGCGCAGCGCACCACCGAAGTTTCATCACTGGGCGGACGCCTCAGGCTGCTCGGCCCGCAGGGCACCCTCGACCGCGGATATAGCGTGACGCTTGCCAACGGACGCGTCCTCCGCAACGCGCTTGATGTGCAGGAAGGTGCGGCGATCGAAACACGCCTCGCCGGGGGGCGACTGATCTCGGTGGTCAATTCCACGGGCACAAAGTAAACCCGGCGGGACATTCCATTCCGTCGAGCGATTATTTCCCAGGCTCTGCTGAAAAGCACGGCAGTTGCCGGGCCACGATTCGGGTGAGATGTCCAAGTCGCTCCCGCAGACCTTCCGTCGTCATGGCGTCTGCGCTGCGACGCGCGTCGAGCAGGCGCAGCACATGATGTTCCGCACGATGCATTTTACAGCGGCAGACAAAAGGGCTGCGATGTTTTAAGTACCACTCACGCAGCGCAGCGCCGCCACTGTAATGTTGCACATAGCTGGAGGGGTTAAGACGTGAGTTGTTGTTCCACCGATCATGCGGGATCACGAGGAGCGCGGGATGTCCTGTTGCATAATGAATGAAATGCCCATTCTCGTAGGTGGTTCGCTCCGCAGTTGGCACCGGGCGCTCCGCGTTTTCGACAATGCGCTCAAGAAGTCCAATGGCATGTCCTGTAGCACGCGCAAAGATCACGCCCGAATTGAGACGTCCTGAATGGCCCGGTGCCATGGCAAGACCGGCTTCGGCGTGGGCCCCGTCGAAGACTGCGCGAAAGTCGGGCGTGTGCGCGCGCACTTCACAGTCCGCGTCGAAATACCCCACGGCGTCATAACCGTTGCGCAACGCGCTGATCAGCAGCGGCACTTTCAACCATGCAGAAGCCTGGGCGCGGGATGGTTCAAATGCGTGACGCACAACAGCGCAATCAAACCCCATGCACCGGGCATAGTCGCACTGAGTACGGATGCAGGGGGAGAAGAGCCAGCGATGGCCTCCGAGCGCAACGGTGAACACCAAAACCCGTCTGCTCCCGCCATTTCGGGCATGCTGAAACGTCATTCAGAGGAGGGTTGGAGGCCAATAGCGGACGGGGCGAGCAAAAAGCGGCTCAGATGGTGGGCGTTCACCCCGGAACAGCCGCGCATTGCGCCGGGCGCACAACTTGCGAGGTAAGCGCAGAAAGCACGGTGGGCCACCGCGCACCGACAGCGACTGCAGTCTCTGCTATTGAGGGCATGAGAACAGCCCGACGCGCAAGCCGGTTTATCCAAAGGCGGCCGCGATAGACCGCGGCGTGCCTCTTTACATACTCGCGTTCCGCATCCCTCTGCAGCACTGAGCCGGCCAGCCAGCCGACAATGGCATCCCCGGCCAACTCTCCTGTGCGCATTGCATAATAGGTGCCTTCCCCGGTGAAGGGTTCCACAACCCGCGCGGCATCTCCGACAAGATAGAGGCCGTCTGCTGCAAGCGGACGACTATCGCGTCGGTCCAACGGCGCGATGGTCAACCATTCCGCCTGCTCGTCGAATGCGATGCGCGCAGA
Source organism: uncultured Chthoniobacterales bacterium (assembly GCA_964652295.1). Classification (GTDB taxonomy): domain Bacteria; phylum Verrucomicrobiota; class Verrucomicrobiia; order Chthoniobacterales; family CALDSX01; genus CAZZCL01. The sequence goes on along the minus strand of CAZZCL010000048.1, from coordinate 12,164 downwards.
CACCCGACGCTTTAAAACAGCGAGATGTCTCGGGCGTCCCACAAGGCACAGGTTCGCGCGACCGCCCGAAAGATGCGCGAGCCCAGCGTACCCCTCCCGAAAACACCAAAGCGCAACGGCGCCGCGGTAATTTCCGGGAAGATCCACGACTGTCTGAATTGCAACCCTGCCGGGTGTTGCCGGGGCCAAACGTCCGGCTCCGCGGGCGGCTGCGGAGTTTCTGCCATCCGCGGCAATGGCAGCTCTGGCTTCAATGCGCAGGCCGCCTGCGCATGTCGCAACCCACTTTCCCTCGTGACGACAGAGACTCTCGACGGCGACACCGTCGAGAACCTGCGCCCCCGCATCACGGGCGGCTTCGATGAGCGCTAGGTCAAAATCGCACCGCTCAACCGCACACTCGGCCTGGCTCGTCCCACATCCGGGAAGCGTCATCCGCACCCGGCCGCCCGATGGCGCCGCAAATTCCACAGAGTCCAGCGGCTGCAGCGGCAGGCTGCGGAGCCGCGTTTCCAGACCCTGCCGACGTGCCACATCCCAAACCGACGGATTGAGACAATCCCCGCAAACTTTGCGTCGTGGAAAACGTGCGCGATCAAAAACCGCCACGTCGCATCCTGCCTTTGCAAGGACGAGTGCAGCAAGCGCCCCGGCCGGACCTGCCCCGCAGATCACAACATCAGCAAGCTGCCCTTTACCCCGAATAGGATTCATTTTACCGGTTGCAAGGTGTTCCCGCCGAAATACTCATGCAACGGCTCGGGCAGTCGGACGCTGCCATCTGACTGCTGCCCGGTTTCCAGCAACGCCACATAAAGCCGCGGTAACGCCGTACCCGATCCATTCAACGTATGGCAGATCCGATTTTTGCCCTTGGCATCCTTGTAACGCAGACCCATGCGGCGCGCCTGATAATCTTCAAAATTGGAGCAGCTGGACACCTCAAGGTAGGCCCCGTGGCCCGGCGCCCAAACCTCGATATCATACGTTTTCGCCGCGCTGAACCCGAGATCGCCGGTACACAGTTCTATCGTGCGATGATGCAGGCCGAGCCGTTGCAACACGGTTTCAGCGTCGGTTGTCAGGCGTTCAAGCTCATCGAAACTCGATTCCGCATCAGTAATTTTCACAAGTTCCACCTTGTCGAATTGATGAACGCGAATCATCCCACGACTTTCGCGCCCCGCCGAGCCGGCCTCGCGTCGGAAGCAGGGTGTGTACGCTGCGTACTTCAACGGCAGCGCGGATAACGGAACGATCTCTTCCCGCCGCAGATTGGTTACGGGAACCTCGGCGGTCGGCGCAAGAAAAACGGCCCCATCTTCCAACCCGTACATGTCGTCCTCAAACTTGGGCAGCTGCCCGGTGCCGACCATGGCCTCGCGCCGGATGAGAAACGGGGGCGACACCTCGGTATACCCGTGCTCGCGCGTGTGGAGGTCCAGAAGGAAATTGATCAACGCGCGCTCGAGCCGCGCGCCCTGGCCTGTAAATACCAGAAAGCCCGCGCCGCTGATTTTCGCTGCTCGCTCGAAATCGATTAATCCACATCGCTCGGCGATAACTATATGATCACAGGGATCCTTCAACGCCGGTTTCTGCCCCCATTCGCGCACAGTGGGATTGTCTTCCGCAGACCGGCCTTGTGGCGCGGCAGGGTGGGGGAGATTCGGAATGCGCAGAAGCACTTCGCGCTGGCGTTCCTCTGCCCCCGCGGCCTCCCGGTTCAATGCAGCCATGCGATCCGCAAAGGATTTCACCTGCGCCTCGAGTTCACCTGTGGACTCGCCTTTGGATTTCAAGACACCGATCTGTTTGCTCAACGCATTGCGTTCCGCCTGCAGCGATTGAAGCTGCGTCTCCGTGTCGCGGCGCGCGCGATCCCACGAAAGCGCTTCATCCACAAGGCTTATTAACGCCTCGTCGCGCGCGGCAAGGCGCGCCTTCACGCCGCTGGCGTCATCGCGCAATAATCGGATATCCAACATGATGCACACCATGGCGGGCGGACAGTCCAATGAAAAGTGCGAAAGCGCGCTTTCGATGGTTTGCCCGCTGTGCCTTCAGTCCGATGCGAACATTCGCGCCAGCGCTTCCCCACACGCGTCGGGCGCTTCGGTTTCGCCGATAATCTCCCGGATTAGACGTCCATTGCGGAAGTCCCCGGCCACCAGTCGCAGTTTGCCGTGGGCAATCGCGGCGTACGCAGCCAGCGGCGCCTGACAGCCTCCGCCCATGGCCGCCAGCCACGCCCGTTCAGCACGGACTGCGACGAACGTTTCATCGTGGCCAATGCTCCTGCACAACGCCATGGTCTGCGTGTCATCCCCCCGCGTCTGCAGCGCGATTGCTCCCTGGCCTGGAGCAGGCAGCATCTCCATCTCGTCCAGCTCACGCAGATCGAGTTTGCACCCCCTGAACTGAAGGCTGGGCGCATTGTCGTAGTACCCGAGCCTCTCCAAACCTGCGCGCGCGAGCACCAACCCATTCCACTCCGGATTGGCGACAAGTTTGCCAAGGCGGGTGGCAACGTTTCCCCGCACATCCACAGTGCGCACCCCCGGAAGGATGGTCTTAAGCTGCGCGCAGCGACGCAGGCTGCCAGTGGCAATCGTCCACGCTTCGGTGCCCGACGCAGCCTGCCCGTCCGCTCCGCATTTCATGACAAGCACATCGCGTACTGCAGCCCGCGGCAGACAACCGGCAATGTCCAGGCCGGGAGGTTGTTGCGTGGGCAGATCTTTCAAACTGTGTACCGCAATTGAGATCTTTCCCTCGAGCAACTGATCTTCGATCTCCCGCGTGAACATTCCCTTATCCAGTAACCCATCGCGAACACTGTCGGCTGCCGGGGCGTCGACATGTTTGTCGCCAGCCGTCTTCACGATTTGGATCGTGATGCGAAGCCCGGGCACCTTGTGTCTGAGCGCCAACTCCACGCTGCGTGCCTGCGCAAGTGCAAGGGGACTTCCCCGCGTACCGAGCACGACCCCCCCGGTCATTGCCACTGCGACACGCTGTGGGGCGCAGTGTTTCGCGGTGTCGCCCCCCGGATAAGCCGCCCGGCATGCGCCGTGCCGCTGCCACGTTGCCCCATCCAGAGCATGTACTGACAAACGTGCTCCTCCAGAATGCGTTCCGCTGCGCCGAGTTCGCGTTTTCGCAAAGCCAGCGCCTCCGCAGCAATGCTTTGCAGCGAATCGATGTCGTACAGATAAACGTTTGCAAGATCGTTGACCTCCGGCGCCACATCGCGCGGTACGGCAAGATCGATGACGAACAACGGCGTTTCACGGCGCGTCGCACCGGCCCGTACCAGCGATGCTGCCTGCACAATGGCATGCGGCGCAGCGGTCGAACTGATCAGGATGTCCGTCACAGGTACATGCTCCTCCCATCCATCGAATCGCACGGCGCGCCCGCCAAGATCCGCGGCCAGAGCGCACGCGCGGTCGTGCGACCGGTTAGACACAATCATGCTCTGTGCGCCCCGCGACAGCAGCGAGCGCGCAGTGCGTTCGCTGGTGTCTCCCGCGCCAAGGATCATCACGCGGCATCGCCGCAAATCGCCGAAGATCCGTTCGGCAAGCTCCACCGCCACGGAACCCACCGACACCGCGCCGCGTGTGATTGCGGTTCTTGAGCGCACATGTTTGGCCGCCTGAAACGCTCGTTGAAACAATTTGTTCAACACCGCGCCCGTGGCTCCCGCCGAACCTGCCGCAGCATATGCGGCTTTTACCTGGCCGAGAATCTCGGTTTCACCCATCACCATCGATTCCAATCCCGCTCCCACACGAAACAGATGTGCGACGCATTCCGCTCCCGCGCGCACGATTGGTCGTGGCAGAGAGCGGCCATTCTCTCCATGGGACGCATCGGCGGCTGCCCCCACGAAGAGGGCATCCCACACTTCCGCCCCATCGGCAGAGCCGCAGAAATAAACCTCCGCCCGATTGCAGGTGCTCAGGTACACCAGTTCATCTACCCCCGGTATGCAGTGCGCTTTTTCGACAAATTCCTTAAGCCGCGACTCCGTCACAGCGTACCTCTCCCGCACGCTAACTGGCGCGTCGTGATGAGTCAGTCCTGCACAGGAGATGCGCATAGTCGAATCGTTTGGAATCAGGAAAAACCGAGCGCCGGTGGGAGAAGATGAAAGCCCCAAAGGCTTGCGAGGCTCGCCGCAAAAGCTGCCACAGACAATCGCGCCGCTGGTACAGGTGCAAGCGTCTTAAGCCAGCGGAGCTGCAAAATCGCTGCGTACAACAGCCATACAAGCACGCCACCCGCCAACTTCAACGGTTCGGTCGGTCGCCCGACGAGAAATCCGGCTGCCAGTCCCAGCGTCAGCAATGCAAGGCCAAATGTCATCAGACGCGCATTCATGCGTCCGAGATCTGTCATGGGCGGGAGAAACGATGCAATCCCCGTCACGCGGTGCGTTTTTAAGAAGCGTTCCTGCATCAGGAAGAGTGCTCCCGCAACGCCCGCAAGCGCGAAGGCGCCATAGGCCACGATGGACAACGCCGCATGCAACTCGAGCCAGAACTCGGTCTGTCTGGTCTGGCCCGACGCGCTTTCCTCGATCGGAAGCGCAAGACCCAGACCTTGTAACAGAAACACGACCGGTGCCGTGAATGCACCAAGCAGCGACATCCGATAACCGCCGCCAACCAGCAGGTAGATCAAGGCGACCGACCACGAGAGAAACACCAACACCTCGAACGCGTTCGTCAGAGGACAATGCCCGGTGCGCATCCCTCGCAATTGTAACGCCGCGGACTGAAGCACAAATCCTGAGAGAATAAGAACGTAGTTACGGCGCGAAGCCCGATATGTGCGCGCACCGAGTGCGAACAGCGTCAAAGCAAAGCTGGCAAAGTAAAACCCGTTGGAAACAACGAGCAGGAAGCGCTCCATGAACGCCGTACTTTACGCAACGCAAAGCACATTGTAAACTGCGGTACTAAGGGTTTTGCGGGGTGCTCGGGACGCTCGACCGTTGCTTCGGCGGAGGCCGATAGCCCGCCATACTCTGCCCGCCAAAAGGTTCCCTCAAGGCCTGCGTTGATAATGCCGTGTGCTCGATGCCGTCACCGACGCAGTGTCACATCCTTGATATCCTGCGCCTTCTCCTCATCGAGCGGCTGTCGGACAACGTCTTCAAGGTTCGCAAAGTCAATCCCCTTAAGTTCCACCTGGCGGACCCGCCGGTTGTGCATCGTATGGTACTGCATTACCAGATTTCGCGTGTCGTAAGCGGTGGTCCAGAGGGTGGAACTCCGCATGCCTGCGGTCGCGTCGGTCCCACCGCCTTCCGATGCCCCCAACGGAACGTTGAAATTGTCCAGGATGCGGAACGCCTCGTACATGGTCTCCGCACCCGTGTCCGTGGGGCGCGCTGTCTTGCTAAATGCGACCGCACGAACAAAGCGCGAGGGTGGCGTAAAATCTCCCGGCAGACCGATCAGGCCCGAACCGCCTCCCAACGGGGCAAAATCCATTTCGGCAAGGTGCTTCGCGGGCAACGCCACCGGCGACAGGTTCAGGTAGTTCCTCAGGTTTGTGGTATGCCAATCGTAACTCGGGGCGTTGGTGATCACGCCGAGCGGGGCGTCCTGGATCTGCATCTGCTTGTTCAGATACTCGATGACGACCGCTTCACCTGATGGATCCGTGACAATGAGATGCGTCGGGGCGGGAATGCCGATCGACGGCTCAAGCACGGCGACCACAGTCACGTTTGACATGGCTTCACGCACCTCCGCGATATTTGCACATGTCGAGAGCAGGTATTGGGGAACATCAAGAGGCCCGATGCTCTTTTCAAGATTTGCCGGGTTTACTTCCGGGTGGTCTGCATAGCCCGGATGATAAAATAGGTTTACCGAAAGACCGTTCTCATTCAGCCCATCAAGCACGTAGTCTTTCTTCAAAACATCGACCCCGACAAAGCCGTGCCGGCCTTTCCAGGTGAGCCCCACTTTTCCGTCACCAAGCGGGCTTGTGAACCCGTGTGTGCGGGGCGATACCACGAGGCGCGAATCCAAGTCGAACGTACCCCATTCCAGTGTTCTCGCAAAAATGACGGACCCATCCTTCCCACGCAAGGTTATCCCGGTGCAGCCAATGGCCGGGTCGGCAAAAGCCAGCGAAATCCATGCAACAAAAAAAGAGGAGACGATGTTCAGGTTCATGGATTGGGATTCGATAAGGCAGCGGATTCTGTTCGCAAATGCCACGTTGTCAACTTCGCCATAGCAGACCGAAGTCCACGTGCAAGATCAAACAGCCCGGAGCAGCCTTATGCCGCTCACAGGACGATGTGCGAGGTCTTGCACTGGCGCACTCATCTCTATCCGAGGAGAAACTCCGCAGCAAGCATGACCAACGGCGGGGATGCGATTGAGGGCAGCGCCACGAACGGCGCGATGGGCTTACAATAGCTTTGACTGGCAATTGCGTTTTGGTTTACGAAACGCCGCTTAGGGATGGGATGTCCTTGTTTCCTCCAGTCTGGCCAGCCCTTCGGGTGGGTCAGAGCCAAACCCGACTTCCTGGTCACGCTGGTCGGTACAACGCACCATTCTCACGTCAATCTTCGCGGTCCGGAACCCGTCGCATCTCGATCTACGCTGAGGGTGCCTTAGACTTGTGGCTGACGCTGCAGGGCAAGATTCTTCGCCGTGACTGTGTTCAGCATGCTCGGATCCGGCCGGATGAGAATGCGAGAAAGGTCCAGGCGATCGGCATCCCAGCAGCAGGCCACAGTCGGATCATTGCAGAACGTTACGGCTGTGTGATTCTCACAGGCGTAAACGAGGAGTTCGAACTGCCTGTCACTAACATCGAATAGTCCTTCGGCACGCAGGTGCTCGGCAAGTCGCGCCCCTCTACGGCCATGCTCAGGGTCTGCATGGTCATTAACACGCCGCGAATCATGGAAGAGTGCAAAGAGACTCACGACATCCGCGTCACCCCCTTCCGCGGAGGCCAGCCTCAATCCATTGTGCTCCACGCGAATCCAATGGGGCAGGCCATGAACCCCGAGGGTGCGTGATGGGGTGGAATCGATCACGCGGTCAACCAGCGCACGATCGATGATCCGTCCTGCAAACGTTGTGTTCAAATCCTGAGTCAACGGCATCCGAGAGCCTCGGCGACCAAACACCGTTTTTCTAGTGCGCCTGCAAGAGCTTGCGGTCAACACCACGGCAGACGGTTCATCGCGCCTCGCTTTATAGCCGGGAGACATGACACGATCCAAGCCAGCATGTGTCACGCACCCCGAAGCCGTTATTTCAACTCTCCGCATTCGCCCGATACAATCCCGTGTACACGCCGCCGCGCGCAAGGAGTTCTGTCCCCGTGCCACTTTCTGCGATCCGACCGCGTTCAAGCACCACGATGCGATCCGCTGCATCGTGGACGGTAAAAATCCGGTGTGTAACAAGGATCGTCGTGCGCCCTTCCATAAGCCGGCGCAGCGCTCGCATGATGGCGGCTTCGGTGCGCGGATCGAGGGCGGAGGTGGGTTCATCCAGCAAAAGCATCGGAGCGTTCTTCAGAAACGCACGCGCAATCCCGATGCGCTGGCGCTGCCCGACGCTCAGGTGGCCGCCGCGTTCGCCCACATTGCTGTCGTAACCGCCGCTTCGCGCCTCGATGAACTCGTGCGCCTCGGCAAGCTTCGCGGCCCGCACGATTTCCTCTTCGGTCGCTCCGGGACGTCCGTAGGCAATGTTCTCGCGAACGGTGGTCGAAAACAGCAGGGTATCCTGTAACACGACGCCGATCTGCCCACGCAGGCTGGCCTTCGTGACGCTACGCAAATCCTGGTTGTCTATTAGAACGCGCCCCCGGGTCGGATCATAAAAACGCGGCACAAGACCGAGCAGAGTGCTTTTTCCCGCGCCTGTGCCGCCCACGATCGCAACGGTTTCCCCGGGTGACACCGCAAGATCGATGTCCTGCAAAATTTCGCTGCCGTCATCATAGCTGAACAGGACGCGATCAAATCGGATGGCGCCCGCCTCGAATTGCAGTGGCTGCGCATCGGGCGCGTCGGGCACATCATCCTGATTATCCAGCACCTCAAAACACCGCCGGGCACCGGCAGCCGCCCCCTCCAACGCCCATGCTGTGTAGGAAAGCGCCTCCAACGGCTGATACAACGTTGTCAGGTACGCGGCGAACACAAGCAGCTCCCCGAGTGAGAGACGTCCCGACAACACATGATTCGATCCGATATAGTATAGCACTGCCGTTCCCGCGGCCATCAGTGTGCCAATCACAAGCGCGCTTTTTAGCGAAGTGACGTTCAGACGCAGGTTGGCGGTGAGGCTGCGGTTCGCGACGTCTTTGAACTGACTCACCTCGTAGGCCTGCTGGTTGAAAGCCTGCACCATGCGCACGAACGCCAGACCTTCCGTCACCTCGGCGAGCAGCGCGCTTTCCTGCTCCTGGATGTGCGTCGAGTCCGCGCGAATGCGCACGGCAAAATGGCGTACAGCCCACACAACAAATGGAAGAATCGAAAGGGACAGCAGTGTAAGCTGCCAGTCCATCCACAGCATCACGGCGCTCGTTCCGACAAGACTTGTGGCCGCGGTGAATAGCCCGGAGAGTCCTTTGTTATAAATTGTCTGGATGGATTGCGAATCGTAGGCGACGCGGAAACTCGAATCGGCAGAGCGGCGACTGTCGTGATATTTCAGCGGCAACGATTGAAGGTAGGCATAGAGCTGCGTTCGGATGCGCAGCAGAGCGCGGAGGCTCGCACGGATCAGGATAAAATTACCGAAAAGATTCGTTGTGCCCCACAGAAGATGGATTGCCACCAGCGCAGCGCACAAAGCAAGGATGGCAACCGCAGGATCCATGGATGCCACGGCGGCATGGATTCCCACTGCGGCCGCACGGGCACCGTCTCCGGCCGGGGTGAGCACGTCGTCGACGAGAAACTTGAAGGGCCAAGGCTTAAGCAGGCTGAAGCCGACCGTGGCAAGATTCAGCGCGAGACCGGCAATCGTGGCCGCCAGAAACGGCCGGTAATAAATTAATGTCCTGCGGTAAACGGATTGTGGACGGCTACCGGGGGCAGGGGAATTCATCCGCGCGCGGGACAGCTCGGGTCGCAATTAGATCTCGCACCGGGCAATGGCGTCTATCTCGACACGACCCGCTTTGGGCAGGGCGGCAACCTGAAACGTCGTGCGTGCCGGGGGATTCTCCGGGAAAAACTCAGCGTACACGGCATTCATCCGTTCGAAATCCGCGAGATCAAGGAGGTAAACCGTCGTCTTCACGACAAGACCAAGCGAAGAGCCGCCTGCTTCGAGCACTGCGGCAAGGTTCTCCAGAGCGCGTCGGGTCTGTGCCTGCACGCCACCGTCCACAAGCGCGGCCGTGGCAGGATCCAGACCGAGCTGACCAGAACAATAAAGCATGGCTCCGGCACGAACGGCTTGGGAATATGGACCGATTGCGTCGGGTGCGGAAGGGGTTGCGATCGAGGAGTGCATGATTGGGGCGTGCGTGACTGGGGCGTGCATGTTCAGGCGGCAGGACGCTCGGGTTGGGCTATGGGGGCCTCAACAGAGGGGTGCTTATGGCGCTTAAGGAACTCGTCTGCAAGTCCGTTGTACGCCGCTGCGGCCGTGCTGTTCGGATCGTACTCAATGATCGTCTTGCCAAAACTTGGCGCTTCGCCGAGTCGGATGGTGCGTGGAATAATGGTTTCGTATACCAAATCGCCGTAATGTTTCTTCACGTCTTCGTACACCTGACGATTGAGGCTTGTGCGGGCGTCGTACATGGTGATGACGATACCGGTGAGGGCGAGACCAGGGTTCGCTCCCGAGTTGCGGATATGTTCGATGACCCTCGTGATCTTGCTGAGACCTTCCAAGGCATAGTATTCGCCCTGCAATGGGATGATGAGTTCATCGGCGGCGGCAAGGGCGTTGGTCATGAGAATGCCGAGGGAAGGGGGGCAATCCATGATCGTGAAATCCCATGGGGGATTAATCGGAAGATCGTCCAGAACGGTGCGCAAACGGGTGAGATGATTTTCGAGGCGGGCAACTTCGACCTCGGCCCCGGCCAAATCCATGTTGGCATGAATGAAAAACATGTTTTCGAAGCGGGTATGCCGGATGGCATCGGTAATGGACGCCTCGCCGATGAGAGCGTGATAGAGGCCTTTATCGTCATTCTCGGGGAGGCCGATCGCAGTGGTGGCGTTGCCTTGGGGATCGAGATCCATGAGGAGCACGCGACAGCCCTTGCTGGCGAGGCAGGCTGCGAGGTTGACGGCGGTGGTGGTTTTACCCACACCACCTTTCTGATTGGCGATGGCGACGACCTTCATGAAGTACTATGGCGTGAAGAAAAGACAGTGACGACGGTGAAGCGTCAACGGGAAAAGCAAACGGCAGGCACGGCGGTTTGATAACATCACACAATATATGTCATATAAAACTCATGATCTGCCTGCCGTTTGATGGCATGGTCACATGTCGTCCCGCAGCACTTCCCACAGTATTCCCGCGCTATCCTCGGCCTTCCGCATGTTTTCGTACCGATCCGCTTTACCGAATGCACGCGCCAACATTCCCACAGCGCGAAGATATTCATTCACCATTCCCAACGGCGCCACCACAAGCACCGCGAAATGAATCGGCTCAGGACACCACGCAAATCGCACACCCTCAGGCCACCGGCCCAGCGCGCAGAGCAACGATCGCGTGTGGTCGGTTCGCAAATGTGGCAGCCACACTCCCCTCCCCAATACAAGCCGGTCGTCCTCATGTCGCTCCAAAAATCCTGTGCGCAATTGTTCGAAATCCTCCAATGCAGGATCGCTTTCGCACAAGGCCAGAAGTTGCTCCACCGCTGGCCAGCTTTCCTCCTCGGACAGTTGGGCCACAACACGGCCAACAGGTAGAGCTTCACGCAATAAACCCATGGCCTACGCTTCGCTCCGGCTCTCCTCTTACGCAACGCCCAATGCCCATGCCGCTCTCACTTTGCGCCCGCAACGGCATTAACAATTGCGCGGCCAAACGCCGGAAGATCCGGCGGGCGACGCGCCGAGATGAGATTGCCGTCGATCACAACCGGCTCGTCGAACCAAATCGCTCCGGCGTTCTCCATGTCATCCCGAATTCCAGGCGTACTGGTGACCCTGCGGCCTTTTAGAATTCCTGCGGAAATCGGGATCCATCCCGCATGACAAATCTGCGCAATCGGTTTGCCTGCAGCGTCGAACTCGCGAGTCAGCTCGAGGACTTTGGGGTCGCGCCTGAGTAAATCCGGCATGAACCCACCGGGAATCATCAGAACGTCGTATGCCGTCTCCTCCTGCTCGGCTATGAGCGCATCCGCCTCGCAAGGATACCCATGCTTGCCCGTGAAGCAGCGCATTTCCTGTCCCGCCACCACGACGATGTGGCCCGCCTCTTCCAAGCGATACTTTGGATACCACAACTCGAGATCTTCGTAGAGATCGCCCGTGAAACAAAGGATGCGCGCCATAGCGGGACAGGATTAACGCTTCCCACCATAAGAAATGCAAGCGCAATGCAGGCTCACCCTCCCCGCAAGGCTCACGCCATTATGCACAAGCTTGTGAGGGATTCTTCGGCACCTCCAAAAACCGGTTGATTTTCATTTTATCATGAGCTACAGAGTCTCGGAATAGATTGTCGTTGGCGCTCGGAGATTGGCAGGTCGTCAGAAGAGTTTTTCTCGGTGGTGATTTGGTTGCTCAAAATTTGAGGCACAGTCGGAGATCCGCACAGTCCGTTCTTTCACCAACTCACACCACAACCCGGGAGGCGGCGATTTCGTCGTTTCCCATTCAGGAAAAAACTCATTATGCGACTGTATGTAGGGAATCTTCCCTTCCAAACAACCGAGAACGATCTTCAGGATGCCTTCTCGGAATTCGGCACTGTAACCGACGTTAAAATCATGCTTGATCACGGCACCGGCCGCTCACGCGGATTCGGGTTTGTCACAATGGCCAGTGCGGCCGAAGGCGAAGCCGCGACCAATGGCATGAACGGCCGTGATTTCGACGGACGGAGTCTTACCGTTAACGAAGCGCGTCCCCGCGACGACCGCGGCGGCGGCGGTGGCGGCCACGGCGGAGGTGG
>CAZZCL010000047.1:7038-23774 GCA_964652295.1 uncultured Chthoniobacterales bacterium | reverse complement strand
CGTTCTTCTTCGCAGCTACAACTCGGAACTCCGCCTTCGGCGGCCCACTCGCCACCCGCCACCCGCTACGCGTAACTTTTGTCCGCTTTCCGCTTTTTTCCCCTCCCCCCACGGATGTCCTACCCCCCTGTGTAAGAGTCTTGGAAGATTTGCTTCCCCTCTGTTCATTTGAAACCATTAATTTTCTTTAATGCGACCCTCCGATTTTCGAGAATTCTTTGAAAGTGCGACGGCCAACACTGCGTACGAGTACCAGGTCCGGCTCGCAGAAGGCCCCTGCGAAAGCCGTTTGATCAATATCCCAACCGGCCTCGGGAAAACCGCTGCCGTCGTGCTCGCGTGGCTCTACAATCGTGTGCACTTAAAATCCGAAAACTGGCCCCGCCGCCTCGCTTGGTATGAGGCGGTTCTCCGTGTTGCAGACCAGCGTGCTTCCAAACTGGCTGAACAAAATGCGCCAACCTTGTCATCTGAATCAACAGTATGAGCACCGACGCCCTCTTTCAGAAAAAGGAAATCCGCAAGTCGCTCCACCTCAACGAATGGTGGTTCGTCATTTCCGACGTCGTTGCCGCATTGACTGACTCCACAAATCCCTCGGATTATCTCAAAAAACTTCGTTCCCGCGACCCTTCACTGGCAGAAGTTTTCAAAGGGGGGGGACAACTTGTCCCCCCCCTTGCTTTGGAATTTGAAACCGCCGGTGGAAAGCAGCGTCTTCAATGCTGGAATACCGAAGGGATCTTTCGTCTTATCCAATCCATTCCATCCCCCAAAGCCGAGCCTTTCAAACGCTGGCTCGCCCGCGTCGGTTATGAGAGGCTGGAAGAAATCGAAAACCCCGAACTTGCCGCCAAACGGATGCGGGCCATCTACGAGCAAAAAGGCTACTCCGAGGACTGGATCGAAAAACGTCTGCGGGGCATCGCCGTCCGCGACGAACTCACGGACGAATGGAAAAAGCGTGGCGTTAAGGAGCAGAAAGAGTTCGCCATCCTCACTGCTGAGTTCTCACCACACTGGGAACAGATACACTCAATCGTCGCACCCGGAAGGATCAATCTTGCTTGGCCCAAACCATATCCTGAGCCAGATCGTCCCCGCTGTAATCCCGCACTGTGCGCCGCTGTGCCAGCAGCGCTTCGAAATCTCCTCGCTTCAGTCCCGAAAGCTCGGATGCACGACCCAGCGACACAACGCGCACTTCGTAGAACGTCGCCGCGAGTTCCGCCTTCAAACGCGATTCCACCGCATCAGCAGTATTGCCAAACTCAGCCGCAATCTCATCGGGAATTTCCAAACTCAAATTCATTAGTTGTAAACTTAGCCAGTAGTCCGGACCACCGCAAGGCTCAATGGGGCCGCCCACTGGACGCGGGCAGAATGCGGCTTGAGTCGGGGCGACAGACACTTCAAACAAACAGCTTCAACGGGGCCGCAACAATCGTGCTGCGGAATGGGTCTGCGGTGGTCCGGGGACATCGTAGTTCATTCATTCACCTCATCGAGCACTTTGGCAATCAAGATGGAATCGTAGAAAATTCCGTTCGACACCATCGCATCGAGCAAAGGCTTCACGCGCGTGAGGAAACCCTCGTGTTTACAGCGGCAGAGAACACCTGGTGCCCCAAAAATCGGGACATGATGGGCCGCTGCAAGCGACCTGCCCCTTCTTTCGTCGATGAAACACCTTCCTGTAAAAAAATGAGCCAGAGATACCGCTTCCACCTCGCCCCGGCCAAGCTTTCGAGAGCCTATGGGAAAGCGGGGAAAATCCTTCGTCCAAGGCAAAAGCCATTGTCCTTTGGCGAACTCATCCTGAGCCTGCCTCGCATTCCTCCAGCCTACCCCATTCTCAATCAGTTCTTCCACAACCGCAGGCGGCACCCAAACCTCAGGCGCTACATGCCGCAGCAAATCCAGTCGCCCTATGGAAGAGAGGGCTACGAGAGCCGAGGTGTCTGCGCTGGTGAACATTATCTTGAGGATACTCCCTGTTCAAATGGATTCAATAAAAAGTTTTTTTACTTCAAATAAACATAATATATTTTTACAAAAGTCCTCTCCAGACCACCCCAACGCGCTCGACAACCACTCCTAAACCCATCGTCACCATGAACCAAAAAGACAATACTCAACTCAACCTTGAAACCCTCAAAAGCGCGGTTGACAATCATGCGGCGGCCTTCCGGTGTCGCCGCAGACTTCAGCCAGCGGGAGGCCCCGGCGATAAAGTCTTTCCTCCAACCTTCGCAGGAGCCGTCTACGCCGTCGAACAACGTCGGCTGCCGGGTCACGCGGAGCCAGTAACCTGTGTAGTGCTGGATACCGTGCAGAGCCAGGCCAACAACGCCGAAGCCGCCTTACAAGCGGCCTTGGATGCAGGCACGATTCAGATTCCTGTAATTCATGTCAGCTTTGCCGACAATGCTCCCATTGAAGATGGAGCCGACGACACCCGTCTCATCGAACAGGTTGGTCAGAATGGCGTCATAACTAGCTTACAGGTGCCTCATCGCCTCGCCGACGCCATCCTTCGCGATAGCGAATACGCCGAAAACGGGACAAGGGTGCCATTTCGTAGCAGCACTCCGGGAAGGATTCTCAACTCGGCCAGCCAGATGAATGCGTTGCCGGTCTATCGCTACTGCCCAACAGCACTGCTTTTCGGCATGTGGGACAGCACTGGACCAAAGGGTGGGCTCGGAGCGAAGTTTGAGCGGGCCTTCGTTTCGGAGGTGGTGGGGGTGAATGCACATTTTGGAATCAAGACGGCCAGCCGAATTGATCCTATCATTGGAGCCACTAAAGGAATCGTATTATACCAACACCAAGACAAAGATCGAGTTTGGACGCTAACGCCCGAGGACGCAGCGAAAGATAGCGCTGGGAATCCAATTAAACTTGGTAAGAAGGAACCCGGTAAGGTCTCGAATTCCAATCTTGGTAATGTGACTCCTTCATTTGCTAAATACGGCAAGAACGCTGAGGGCCCGGATCCCATGCAAACTCGCAACGCCTACATGTCCTACCATGTATCCGAGGATGGCAGAGAAGCACTTGTTCAAAGCAAGGTTGAGCTTGAACGTCCGAAGATACAGCCCGAACGCGGTATTGCTCCTGGTGGCGTCACCCTCGATTATGCCGAGCAACTCACCACGATCTCACTGATCGCGCTGCGTCGTTTGCGCTTCCCGGTAGACAATTCGGCCAGCCAACCCGCCGCCAACACCGCCGCACAAACCGTTCTCGTAGCTCTTGGCCTGTGTGCTGCGACTCTTGCGTTTGAGCATGGCATGGGCTTGCGTTCACGCTGCTTACTGTGGCCCGACGGGCCGATGGAGTGGGAACTGTTAAAAAAACCAGGAGAAGATCCTGAGAAATTCACCCTCACCTCGAAAGGTGCGGTCCAATTGCTCCAAGAAGCCGTCGCTCATGCCGCCACCGTAGGCGTCAGTTGGGAAACAGATCCGGTGTGCCTAACTCCAAGTAAAGAACTCGTTAAACTGGTTCGCCTCAGCCAGCTTGAGGCCATTAAATCCGATGGCGAAGCCTCAAACTAACCTACCCCCGCATGCTAACCTTTGGCATTCGATACCTCTGCGAGACGGTTGTGGCCGGCGAACTTGCTGACCGCACTCGCGTGGAGTGGCCTCCCCATCCGGCACGCATCTTCATGGCCTTGGCCGCCGCCCATTTCCAAACAGGTGACGACCCTGCCGAGCGCGCCGCACTACACTGGTTGGAGACGGTAGAATCTACACCATTCATCACAGCAAGCGTTGTGCATCAACGCGATGCAGTTACAACTTTCGTGCCTGTGAACGATGACAACGAGGGTTACAAGAGAAAACCCGATGGCAAGGTTTCGATTCGACCTGAGTTTGCAACGGGAATTGGAGTTCGACGAAACCGGCAGGATCGAACCTTCGCCAAAGCGTGGCTGGAGGACGACACGGTCTTTCTTCATTGGCCAACCTTGGATGCCTCTCAGTATCTTCCTGCCCTTCGTGAACTCTGCTCCAAGGTCAGCCGCATCGGTCACAGCTCCTCCCTCGTTCAAATGTGGGCCACGGATGAGCCCGCTCCCCCACCGACATGGGAGCCTCATCCCAGAGGGCAGCTTCATTTGCGCGTTCTCGGAGCGGGATCGCTGGAAGGCTTGGAAGAAAGATTCAATCGAGACGCCGTGGCCGAGTATCACGCTTTGGAAGAGCGCGCCTCAGATGTTTCCCTGAGGAGAAGGGACCGCGACGCTTCCAAACAGCAACTCAGAGACCAATTCCCTCATGGTGTTCCTGTCCGTCAGCGCCCTGAGATGGGTCTTTCCGAACCTTACCGCCGAGTTGGTGAAGCAGAAGAACTAGGGGCACCAGGCACGGTTTTCGATCCGCGTCTCATCATGGTTTCATTAAAGCGTATCGAAGCCCCATTTCGCCAGCTTGGCCTCGCGGCCACGCTGGATCTGACGCAACGTTGCCGTGACGCGCTGCTCAAGCACCTCGATGGTGCGGCCGCGGAGGTGCTCACGGGCCACGATCCTGCAACAGGAGCACGCTCGGAAAAACCGCACCTCGCCATCCTGCCGCTCTCCTTTGTGGGTCGTGAACACGCCACTGGTGCGATTCTCGGATTGGCTTTCGCCCTGCCTGAAATTACCAGCCCAGGGGATCGAAGTCTTTTTAATCGTGCGCTTGCAAGCCTTTGCAGCAATGACCTGCTGCTTGGGCAGAAAGGTCGATGGAGGCTGGAGGCTCCAGATGAACGCGCAGCATTCCGCTCGTCGCAATGGATGGGAGTCAAACGAGGAGTTGACCTCTGGGCCACAGTCACGCCATTCGTGTATGATCGCCACTCCAAGGCCAAAGACAAAGCAGCCTATCAGGAAGAACTGGCAGCGGGTATCCGCGAAGCATGGCAGAATGTGAAACATCCCGACAACCCAGCGGTGCTCGAGGAGGTCATTATTACCCCCGTTTCCGCCCATCTCGGTGCCTTGCCTGCTCACGCCTTCCCGCGCCTGCGCCGCAAGGACGGGAGCGAACGCCGCCACTGTCATGCGATTTTGCGCTTTGACCAACCCATCACAGGCCCCCTTCTGCTCGGGGCCGGGCGCTACCGTGGCTATGGTCTATGCCGCCCAATGGAGGAAGCATTGTGAAGCCATCCGCCCCACTGCCCATTTACATGATTCGAGACCTCCCCCTGGTTCTTGATAGTGATCTCGCAGCTGTCTATGGCGTGGAAACCCGTGTTTTCAACCAGGCATTCAAACGCAGCGCATCTCGATTTCCAAAAGACTTTGCCTCTCAACTCAGCAGCGAAGAATGGACTTCTTTAAGATCACAAATTGTGACCTTAAAGAAGGGCCGCGGACAGCACCGGAAATATTGCCCTTGGGCTTTCACAGAGCATGGAGCCCTGATGGCAGCCACCATTCTCAATTCCGACCAAGCCGTTGCCATGAGCGTCTATGTGATCCGATCTTTGATCGAGATGCGTGAGCAATTGATGGCCAACGCGGCAATTCTCAAGCGCTTGGCAGAGATCGATAAGACACTTCTCCAGCACGACCGCGCCCTGCGGGATATTTACCAAAAGCTGCTTCCACTGCTCCAGCCACCGCCTGTGAAGCCTAAGCCCCGCATTAGATTCCACGCATGAGCTTCCTCAATTTTGCTGAATTCTTCACGGCCCTTTGGCCGGGTCGGGAGCCCTTCCCGTGGCAGACAATGCTGGCCCAGCACCCCGCGTGGCCTGTCGCGATCGATCTGCCCACCGCCAGCGGCAAGACGGCCTGCATCGACGCTGCCATTTATCGCGTGGCAACTGGAGCCCCCGGCAACGAAGGACAGCCAATGCCTCGCCGCATGTGGTTCGTGGTGGATCGTCGCATCGTAGTCGATGAAGCATTCCATCGCGCCTCCGCCATCGCCGAAAAACTCCGCACAGCCAAGTCCGGGCCCCTCAAAGAAATCGCCGTGAAACTACAAGCGCTCAGCGGCACAGGCATTCCGCTGGCCGTGGCACGGCTCCGTGGCGGCACTTGGAGAGATGACAAAAGCTGGGCCAGCGACCCTCGTCAGCCCGCCATCGTCTGCACCACCGTCGATCAAATTGGCTCCAGCTTACTCTTCCGTGCATACGGGCACGGCGACCTGACCGCCAGTGTTTACGCCGGACTGGCCGCGAACGACAGCCTCATCATCCTGGACGAAGCACATTGCTCCGAGGCTTTCCGCCAAACGCTCGAAGCTATCGGCCGCTTCCGCCAAAAGCCCTGGTCACCGGAGCCTCCGCCTGCTCCCTTCGCCTACACAATTATGTCGGCCACTCTTTCGGAGGAACTGCAAAAGGACGTTTTCCCAGCGCTCGAAAGCCGTGCCGCAGCGCTCGATCATCCAGACTTACAGCGACGCATCAATGCTGAGAAACTGGCAACTCTGGTTGCCGTCAAAGATGCGGAGTTTTATAACAAAGCAGCCGATCTTGCAGTGGAATCCATCGGAAAAGGACTAAGGCGCATTGCCATCATGGTCAATCGTGTAGCCACTGCTCGGCAGATTTTCAACCTACTCACCCTATCCCACACCGCCTACACTCCCGTCCTCATCACCGGCCGCATGAGGCCAATCGACCGGGATCAATTGATCAAGGAATGGTCCCCTAGGCTTGCATCGAGCCCAACTGAGGATCCTGAAAAGCCTATTGTCGTCGTTACCACGCAGTGCCTTGAGGTGGGGGCCGATTTCAGCTTTGATGCCCTGGTCACCGAGTGCGCCGGTTTGGATGCGCTCCGCCAACGCTTTGGACGTCTGGATCGACTCGGAAAGATCGGCCACACCGAGGCCACAATTTTGATTCGTAAGGAACAGACCAAGGAGCCTGACGATAAGAAAGCGGATCCGATTTATGGCAAAGCCATTTACCATACTTGGGCATGGCTCAAAAGTTTTGGTGAAACGGTGGATTTTGGCATCAACGCGATGGATCAACACCTCGCGTCCCTGGAGAAACAAGATGAGGTAGCCGATCCGGAACAACCTCTTCTACTCAAGATGCTTGCTCCCAAGCCCGACGCACCCATCTTATTGCCCGGCCATCTCGACCTCCTCTGCCAAACGGGGCCGCGCCCAGCCGTGGAACCGGAAATCTCCTTTTATCTCCACGGAAAAGGTCGCATCTCCGCCGAGGTGCGCGTCATCTTTCGTTCTGATTGCCCCAATGACAAAAATCCCAAATTGCTCCAGGAGTATCTCACCACGCTCACTCTGCTTCCCCCCACGAGTCCAGAAGCCCTGAGCGTTCCCCTGCATCGGCTCCGTAACTGGCTCGCGGATCAAAAAAGTCAGGATTTGACTGGAGACGTCGAAGGCTCTGCAGAGGACCTTGAAGAATCCGACCATAACCAGTTCTTCCAACGCACGCGTCCCTACATTCGGTGGCGAGGCAAAAAAGAATCCCACATTTGCCACCGCGACATCGACCTTCACAACGGCGACACCATCATTCTCCCGGCCCGCAGAGAAATCTTCGATGCTCTAGGTCAGTTGCCAGAACAACCCGAGGGCACCGGCTCTGATCGGCTCGATCTGGCGGAATGGGCCACGTTGCAAGCCAAAGGAAAAGCTGCCCTTCGAATCACCCCTGGCGTATGGGAACCATGGCTTGAGATACCCGGCGTCCGAGCTCTGCTTGATTGCGCCGAAAACGAGGAGCCGGAGCGAGACGATTTGAAGGCAGCACTGGCAGCCCTGCTTGAATCGGAACTCACCACACGGAGAATGATCAAGGGGCTCTCCCCAGGGGATGAGCCAACGCCATGCCTGCCGGATTGGTTACTCGCGCTACTGCGCCGGTTCTGTCGCCACTCCTTTCAGGTTCTTCCAATCAATGGTGGCATCATACTTCTCTGTCACCGCCGTTTTCGCGGTAGGCAAGCCATTGAGTCTGACCCCTTCGACGAAGACGACTCCGACGAGCGCAGCCGCAGCAACAACAATAGGGGCGATGTCATGCTTGCCGATCACACCGCACAGGTACAGCGGCTTGCCGCTTCCTTTGGTGCTAATCTTTGGCCCGCGATTGTCGATGACATTGATCGCGCCGCCTTCTCCCATGATCTCGGCAAGCTGGATCCCCGTTTTCAGTTCATCCTTTGTGGCGGCAACCCACTGGCTCTTGATGCCACTCCACTCGCCAAGTCGACCAAACTTCCGTCCACTCCTCAAAAGCGTTATGAAATCGAGGAAGCGCAGCATCTACCGCCGGGCTTTCGCCACGAAATGCTCTCTGCTCAAATCGCCTCGCATCTGCGGATTGCCGGCAGTCCGCTCTCGCTTCATCTCGTTACCAGCCACCACGGCCATTCCCGGCCCTTCGCACCCATCATTGCCGACACGACCAAGAGCCAGTTGGCTGCCGGAGCACTCCGTTCGGACTGCTTGGGTCTGCCGGAAGTTCCTGCCGCTGATCGCAGCAGCTTCACGCAGCCGCACCAACTCTCCGAAGACCACGCCAACCGTTTCTGGCTCCTGACCCGACGCCACGGATGGTGGGGGCTCGCCTATGCCGAGTCGCTTTTGCGGCTTGCCGACTGGGTGGCCAGTGCTCAGCCGGAGGCAAAGCTCGCAATACCCGTTCCGCCAACGCCACTGCCGCCAGAGCCAAGTCGCGCACGCACCACCCGTGATCTCCCCGGTATCGACGGCAGCAATCCCCTCGGTGCTCTCGCCGCACTTGGCGTTCTCCGCTGCCTCACTCACGCCTGGCCCACACGCGATGTCCGTCTCCATTGGAAAATTCTCAACGGTGGGTGGAAAGCGGTGATCAGCTATGATCCGGAGCCCAGTGCCTTGGATGATAATAACGAGGTGGTCGAAGCTCTGGCTCGCGTCCTAAAACTCGGCTTCAAACCACAATCCAAAGGTTGGGAGGCTCGTGAGCAAGCCCAACGGGAACTCGAGACGGTCCAAGCACGGATCAACGAAGTCAAAGCGTCAATCAAACAGCGGAAACTGAAGGGCGAGCAGAAGCAGTCCGCCGAGACGGTAGAACTTGAAACTTGGAAGCAGAAACTAAACGAACTGCAACAAGCCATCATTGACCCCACCGACCTAGCCAAAAAAGTCTTCGATGCGAAAAAGAAACAGGTCAAAGATGAGGTCAACGCGCTGAAAGAGCGCAAATTGAAAGGGGCGGAACAGAAAGCGGCGCGATCCAAGCTCGTCGAGCCTCTGGAGGCTGAACTTGCTCAACTCCGTGAGGCTTGGCTTGGCTTGCTCCGGACGGCAGTTCCGTTCTCTGAGATGGCTCTTGGCGACCGCCCTGATGTTCCCACGGATGGATACCGAGATTTTGCATCACAATCAGTTGCTTGGGATGATCGGTGGGCTGTCGAAATGTTCTGCCACTTTGGCAGCGATGGAAGTTCAAAGTGGTCTAAGCAGCGGGGCTGCCATATAACTAACCCAACGCATCTGTGTTTTACAAACGGCAGCGGGAACCAATGGTTTCTCAAGACCGCACGAGATCTGACACAATGCGTCACGCCTGAAAAACTTCATCAAGCACTCTTCAAATCGTGGGTGCCCACAGACATGAACAACTCAATGCGCTGGTTGCCAAGTGAGGATCGACGTTACGCGCTCATGGATCGAGACACACAATCAAGCGATAACAAAACCCTCACCCTCTGGGCTGCGAACCTTCTCGGTTATGCCGGTCTAGGTCTCCTCCCGTCCGCGCCCGGCAAATACTCACTCCAAACCACCGGCATCGTCACTGGCGAGAAAGGCAAAGATCCCATCTTCCGATGGCCTCTATGGAGGGAACCCTTGTCGGCCGCTGCGGTCACATCTTTGTTCGCCTTTGCGGAGACCTCCTCGCCTGCCGCTACCCATCGTCAGTCCACCCGCATCGAAGTCGGCGATGGAGCCAACAAAAAAATAAACTTCACCCCGTCAGTCGCACGTTGAAAATCGTTGTCGCGCCCGTATCGGCCACTCTCCCCACTTCGGCCTCGGCCTATTCACCCCTGTCCTCCCATGAGTCGGCAATACGTCTGGGGACCGACTAACATTCCGCCGAAATGCAAACTTGATCGCTGTGCCAAACAGGCCCTTGTTGCCAAGGCCGAGGCTTTCATCGCGGATTTTTATCGTCCGACTCTTATCCAAGAGCCTTTCATTTCGCCCGACTCGGCTTTTTCAGCGACGACCACTACAACCTTTGGGCTCGTCGTCACAACGACCAATAGATAGTCATCGCCAGTTCCCTCACCTTCGACGCCTGCTTCGCTGATATGCGCTCCAACCCGTGGTTTGCTTTTTGATGTCCTTGAATCTGGAAGACTCCTCATCTCATTTAACCTATAAGCCGCAGTTGAATTCACCATGAAGGCCGGGAAGAGCATGAAGATACAGGGTTTGTCGAGAGGAGAGACCCTGAATTTGTCTCACTCAGAGGGTAAGCGGATTACGGGGTTTCCGGTCTGCCATCATCCCTTCATGCTCTTCATGCGCTTCATGGTGATCTCATGATTTCAGGACTTTGAACTGCGGGATTTAGGTTTAAAGAATAATCCATAATCCCAGACTTTCTTTACCTCAAAAACAACTGCACCGGCAGGGGTTCATCACCAAAGCGGCGCATCAGTTGGAAGTGTTTTCCATCAACCGAGTAAATTTTCTCGCGGGGGAAAAGCTCTGACATTCGCGCAATGCAGGCATCTGCCAGATCCACCCCCTGATCCGCATACTTCACAATGAAGCGGTTCACGCCATCCAGTTGCTCGGTGAGGTTGAACGCCACGCGGAAATGATCGTCCGCAAGCATGCGAAGCAGCCACGCGTTGTCCACGAAATGCGCTGCTTCCGACAGGAGCGCTTCGCAGGTGAGAAAAGGCGGGGCGACCTTCTCCAGAATCCCCCGCGCCCAGGCCTTTTCCGCCACGTCTTTGCTGCGAAGCGCAATGATGAAACTCGCGTCAGCGAGCGCTGCCATGCTTCTTCTGCAGCTTCAGCTTCAATGCTTTCTTGTAGCCAGTGGCGGCATGCTCGGCGTGCGGATACTCGTCGATGTAATCCTGCCACGCCGGACGGTGCCGATCAGGCGGGGCAAGAAGCCGCTCTATGATTGGAACCCCGAAACGCAACGCCTGCCTGATGACATCCAATTTACAAAGTTGCGTGCTTGCGACCGCTGCCGAAACGCTGCGCTGAATATCTTCCTCAACGGGAATCGGCATGATTTTCGACGGCATAGCGAAACACTATCGATTGCGTCAGTTCTGTCAACCAGTCTGGAGTTTGATCTTTACGACGTGCGGAAGTAGATAGACTCCGCACCGTGGAAAGTCATACAAAGGTCTTATAGCCACAAAGGTGTCACTAACGTGTCAGGTCCCCGGTTCGACCCGGAATCTCGCGACTCGCAAACTCTCGATCCCCGTGTGGAGACTCCAGCGCCTGCCTTCGCCGGTGGTGAGTCTCAGTCTTCTTGAAAAGCCTGCTTCCACGAGCCTAACCCACAGAACCTCTACATGAGCACCAGCACTCTGTTCGAAGGAATGCGTTGGATCGCATCAAGTTTACATATCCCGCTCGGCGGCCAGCGGAATAACTTCGACGTTTCTTGCCAGGGCGTCTGGGTTGCGCGGACGGACCCCGCCGCAAGGGACTCACTCGTCCACTCAGCCCACCGTGGACTTGTGCTTTTCGCTCCGTAGAGAATGGGGTAGAGTCGTCAAAATGGCGCTTTCAATTTCCACCACTCAAAAGGATGGCATTGTACGACTTTGCCAGAAGTTTGGCGTTGAGCAGTTGGACATCTTCGGGTCGGCCACACGCCCCGATTACAATCCGGAGCGCAGCGACGTGGATTTTCTGGTCAACTTCCATTCCGGCATGGCTGATCTGGATAATTATCTCGCTCTTGCGGAAGGCCTGGAAAGCTTGATCGGTCGACCTGTGGATCTCGTAATTCGTCGCGCGATCCGCAACCCCTACTTTCGGGAATCGGTCGAAGCCACACGGCAGCTTGTTTATGCGCACACAGAGCAAGAAGCTCCTGTTTGATATCCTGCACGCAGTTCGGGAAGTGGGGGGTGTTCACTGCGGGAAGCTCCCTGGCTGCGTATTCCGAGGACTCGATGTGTCGCGCAGCGACCGAGCGTATGTTTGAGATTATGGGAGAAGCAATGACGCGCCTGCGTGACACAGACGAGGAGACGTTCCAAGCCATCTCCGGTGCAGGGTCAATTGTCGGTTTTCGCAATCGCCTCATCCATGGTTACGATACCGTGGATGACGAGATTGTTTGGAAGATCGTCCAAGACAAGCTTCCGACCCTTCGCGAAGAGGTTGAGGCTCTCCTAAAATAAGACAATGAGAAGTCATACATGAATACTCGCCAAAATAGCCATCAATAAGAGTCTTATGGCCACAAAGGTGTCAGGTCCCCGGTTCGACCCGGAATCTCGCGACTGGATGACGTCATTCCGATTTTGAACCGTGAAACCCCGGCACAACCTCTGCGTTTGATCGTTTCCAAAGGACCACCACGGCCCGGTAAATCTCAGCACTGCACATTCATCTCCTCCTCCCATTTGACGAGGTCATTTGCGGACCCTCTATGCATCGATGCCGGGCGCTACTACGGATATGGATTCTGCACACCCATCGGAGTATGAGTAAGCTATGAAAACCATCACAGTTCCCGCGAGAATCAACGGCGACCACATCGATCCGATTGAGCCGTTGCAGATTCCCACGCCCGCAAGTGCCTGGATCAGGCTGTATCGTTGCCGATGACCGACTTAGACTCCCTTACATGGACCCAAATAACGAACATCTCATTCAGACCGTGCGCAGTTTTGCCCGGGCGCACCCGGTGATTCAGCGCATGGAAATGTTTGGCTCGCATGCTCGGGGTGAGAACCGACAGGACAGCGATGTGGACCTCCTCGTCTCGCTCTGTCCCGACGCCAAGGTATCCCTGTTCGATCTCGGTGGATTGCAGGCTGACCTCGTTGATCTGCTGGGCTGTGAAGTCGATCTCGTGGAACGCCAGGCCATCGAGGCCAGTGGGAACCCAATCCGCAGAGACCTTATCTTGAAAGATGCTGTCCTCATCTATGAAGCCTGAAGATGAGGCCCGGCGGCGCGATATTCTGGACGCAGCCCTGAGAATTCGCGCTTACACAGCGGGCGGAACCCTCACCGACGACGTTGGGACCTGATGAAGACTGTATTTGAGCCAGGCGCTTCTCTGCATGACCTACACGCTCCCACGAGCGCAGCGGCAAAGAGCACTTCTCCAAACATCGACGCTGCAACAGCTGATGAGAATCTGGAGGACGCCATTCCGTTTTAGATTCATGAAACTCACCAGCTTCGAATCGATCGTCCGTGCCCTCAATGAGGCTTCTGTTCGCTATCTTGTGGTCGGAGGATTGGCGGTGAATGCCCACGGTTTCGGTCGCAGCACCTTTGTCGTCGACCTCGTCATCCAGCTGCTACGCGAGAATATCGAACGCGCATTTCATGCCCTGGAGGCGATCAGCTACAAACCGCAGCAGCCAATCGCTGCAGCGGATTTCAGCAACGGCGAGACACGCGACACTTGGCGACGCGACAAAGGGATGCTTGTGTTGAAATTCTGGTCGGATATCCACCGCGAAACCGCGCTAGATGTTTTCGTTCACGAACCTTTCGACTTCAACAGCGAATGGGAGCAGGCCATGCAACAAGATTTAGGCGAAGGCCTCATAGTGCCCATCGTGCGCATCGAAACACTGGAAGCCATGAAACGAGAAGCCGGTCGTCCAAAGGATCTTGCCGATCTCGATGAATTGGCGTTACTCTATGAAAAGCCATCAAGCTATGACAATGAGGCGCCACGAGACAATTGACTGGGAAGCAACAACTTGGAAGGGAAGTCGTCGTCGGCAACATCAGGAGTTTCAGGCTCTCCCATTTCGGCGCAAACTCGAGTTGCTCGAGCAACTCTGCGACCACACCCGCGACACGATGCGCCGTCGTGCCACTGCCGGGCTGCCATACGCCGATCCTTACCGTGATCGTTGTTTGGATCGCTGACATTTGTGTGGCGATGCGCATCCCCCGGCGCGCGCTTGAGGCTGACTACGGATTGTTTCCACGATTTCCAATGTGCGTCGGCACATTGACAATCTTTGGCTGGTGGGAGGAGAGATCATTCGCGATGCCAGTTTCCACAATGAGCTTGATAAGCCGACCGAACATTTTGTGGATGAAGCTGTAGGTCCATATGATGGCAAGTTGATTTCCAGACTCTCGGAGAATGAGCAAAGATCGGTGGATGCCACATGCCGCAAACTTTACAAATTCCGGAAAATGCACTCGAGAGACCATTGAAGGTGGTGGGTTTGCCGGATTGGTGCGGGCCAATCTTGACAATCCAACCAGACCAGATCAGGTTGAAAACGTGAAAATTGTCAATGTTCAAGAGGCCAAGACCCATCTTTCGCGCCTCATCGATCAGGCTGCTTCGGGTGAAATCATTCTGATTGGCAAATATGGAAAGCCCTTGGCCAAGCTCACAGCGTATGCCCCGCAATCCGAGCAACGACCGCTCGGCGGTTTGGAGGATCAGATTTCCATCTCTGCCGATTTTGATGAGGAGGATATCCGCATTCAAACGCTTTTCTTGGGTGCCACGGAATGAATTTTCTGCTCGATACGCACGTTTTTCTTTGGATGTTGGCCGAGCCTTCGCGTCTTTCATCGGAAGCCACTCATGCCATCCAAAACCCGGCCCATTCGGTCTTTGTCAGTGCAGTCAGTTCAGTAGAGATCGCCATCAAGACTTCCCTCGGCAAGCTCAAGGTCAGTGCTGATCTCGGTGAGGAAATCTCCCGACGCGGATTGCTGGAACTCCCGCTGAAGTTCGTGCACGGACAAGGCATGGAACGCCTTCCGTCGCACCATCAAGATCCCTTTGACCGGATGCTTATTGCCCAAGCCATCCACGAAGACCTCACGCTGATCACCCATGATCGCAAGTTGGAACCTTACGGCACAAAGATCATTTGGACCTGACGCGTTTCACGAAAAAAGTCTCCGGTTCAGCAATTACGCGGAGTCCATGCAGAGATATGAGCGCGTTTGGGGGACAGACCCCCCGTGTTCTCCTGGACACACCATCCGGGTGTGTCGGCAGGAGGAGGTTCCGTGTGCCTTCCAGGATGCATGGGGGCAGTGGTTCAGTCTTTGATGTGCACAACTGCACTCAACGCAGTTTGAATCTGAAGCGTGAAGGTTTTTTTTATCTCCCCCAGCAGATGTCCCACCCCCTGGCATATCGTGTCGTTCTATGTCAACCACACTTCATATCTCACATCCGCCCATTCACGTTCTTAACCTTACCGCATGGTTCGTGTCTGTTCCCCTGGATGGCAACATTGTTCCCACGTACCTCGTGCTCGAGGAGGCCATGGAAAAGAACGCCGATCTTGTGAAAGAAACCGGCAACGTCAATGAACTGCTCATCGATAACCCAACCGAGATCGATTTGTTCATTCAAGCAGGCGACATCGTGAAGGGCGGGCGTCAGGATCGTTCGATCGGGGCCGACTTCATTGTCCCAAAAAGATCGACCGGGTTGCCGATCCCGGTGTTTTGCGTCGAAGCAGGTCGGTGGAGCAAACGTCGCTCGGAATCCGATCAATTCTTCCGAAGCTCTAAGGACTTTGTTGCCTCAAAAAAAGTGCGCAGCGCGATCCGAGTAGCAAAAAACCAAGGAGAGGTATGGAACACCATCTCGGAGCACCAGACAAAGATCGGCGAATCCGTCGGCGCATCTGTGCTGCACGCTGCCTCACCCAGCAGCCTTCAGCTCTCTTATGAGATGAAAGAGACCGCTGGCGCCCTGGAACAATATGGCAACGCCCTCGATAATGTTGCGCTACCGGATGACGCCGCTGGCGTCGTATGGAGCATCAACGGAAAACCGAGCCACGGCGATGTTTATGCCGATTCCCGGTTGTTCCGCAAGGTCTGGAATAAACTGCAGCGGGCGGCGGCAATTGAAGCGCTCGAGGAACGACTCAGTGCAAGTACCGATGCAACAACACCAACCCACGCGCCAGCACAAGATGCGGCTGTAATCCTCGAATGGCTTGAAGGCACGGCAAACGCGAAGTCGGACGAAGAGAATCTCCCTCCGCGCACGCGACTGACGACGCGCCGAACCGCGTCACAAGTCCGATTCGACACCCTCGACACCCACGTCGCCATCACGCCGGTTCACATCAGTGTTCTCGCTCAATGAGGAGCGAGCGTACGAATAGACATTCGAAATCTAATCACGACGCAACAGATAGATGCTCAAGGCGTTGCTCAGAGGAGCCCCTGCACCAAGGACGTGAGCGCGTTTGGGGGACAGACCCCCCGTGTTCTCTTGCTCGGCGCAAATTCTCGTCCATCTGCGATGGAAATGGCTTCCCTTCTATCCCTGTGAGCTTTGCGGCGAATGGGAAGTATAGAGTGCCGGGTAGCGAGGAAGAGGAACAGGTCATGGCCCTGTTCTACAGATTGCTCAGCGCGCATCATCGCAGGTGGCAGGTCAACGTTGCGCGTTTTGGCCAACCTTGAAGCGGCCAACAAACGGTGAGCGAGTGGCGAGTGGCGAGTGCCGGGTGGCGAGGAAGAGGAACAGGTCATGGCCCTGTTCTACAGATTGCTCAGCGCGCATCA
>CAZZCL010000047.1:0-6938 GCA_964652295.1 uncultured Chthoniobacterales bacterium | reverse complement strand
GCGCGTTTTGGCCAACCTTGAAGCGGCCAACAAACGGTGAGCGAGTGGCGAGTGGAATCGCCAATCAGGAAGATAGACCGTGTTTTGCGGCGAGTCGTTCGGCGGCATCGGAACGGCCGGTCGCGCGCAGGCGTTTGAGATAATCGGCTCCCTCGCCGCGGACATGATACGGTCCCCCCTCGTTCAGGACTGTGTACAAGGGATCGTGTGGGTGCGTGGCGCGCGTCATGGCTTCGGTATGCCAATCGTGCAGGATGCGCTTTCCCGTGTCGACAAGGTCGGGATGGGTGTCCGCAAGATTGTTTTGTTCGTGGGGATCTTCCTCGAGATCGAAGACCATGAATTGGGGATAATCGTGAAAGCCATCGTGATAGGTCTGGATACAGATGTATCGATCCCAACGCGCGGCACGCTGCGCGCACCATGCAAGTTGGGAAACCACGAGCCAATCGCGATGAGACGCGCCCGGCTCGGCAATGGTGGAAGCGAAACTGCGGCCATCCCATTCCGGTGGCACGGACACTCCCGACAACTCGAGCGATGTGGCTCCGAAATCGAGGGAGTGCATCAGGCGGTCATCGGTTTGTCCGGCACGCGAATCGGTGACGCCCGGCCAGCGCACGATCATGGGCACACGATGGGTGATGTGATCGGCTGTCTGATGATCGCCATAGACCCAGAGTTCTCCAAGATTCTCGCCGTGATCTGCTGAGATGACGATGGCGGTGTCATTGTACAAGCCGTTGTCTTTTAAGGCCTGAATGATGCGACCGATATGCATGTCGGCATAAGCGACGCCGGTGTCGTAGCCGTCGAACATTTTTCGTACGGCATCCATGCTGTCGAGGACCGACGGCTGACGTTCGCGCACGGAGGGGAAACGGTTCGCTATGCTATTGTACATCCAGTTCGGGCGCGGCTCGAAGCCGTTGACCTCCTGTGCGGAATGCGGGCCGGGCCGGGTCCAATGGTCCTCGCGCACGCATTCGGTGTACCATGCGGGCAGCGGATCGTTTGCGAAGGGGTTGCCGCAGTCGCCTGGGGTGCGGTACGGCGTATGCGGATCCCAGACGTTGACCCACATGAAAAAGGGTTTGGCGTTGTTCTTATTGCGCGCAATCCAATCGGTGACCTGAGGCGAAATCACGTCGGCGGTTTCCATGCCGCCGCCGCCGGTGTTGTGGAGTTCCATGAAACCGGCGTACCAATGCCACGCCCCATGGCGTTGGGCGAACGGGGAGAAGCCAACGGTGTGAAAGCCTTTAAGCTGCAGTTGGTTGGCCCAGTTGGGCTCGGTCATGTTGCAACGAAACCCGCGATCCGGCCCCCAGATATATGGCTGGCTGGCCACCCCGCCATGATTCACCACTCCGGTGTGGATGCCAAAACGGCCTGTGGTCATGGCAGTACGGCTGGGCAGGCACGGCGCATCGGGTACGTAACAGTTGCGGAACGTTACGCCTTCAGAGGCGACGGCATCGATATGAGGGCTGGTTTTGCGGTGGTACCCGTAGCAACCGAGATGATCCGGGCGCAGTGAGTCGATGTCGATGTAAAGAATATTCATGGAACGATGCGGGACCCGCATTTTGCGACGCCTGAAGCTGCGGACGATCTTGCCTGCGGCTGGCTGCGGTTACCGGCGCGCAACCCATTGGGGGATGCGTCGGCGTCTTGAAACGCGGGGGGGCAAAGGTGTGGCGGCCCGAGCTGTTCTTACTGCATCTTCGCGACAGCCCGCGATGTCAAGTGTCCGTTGTGCGCAAAAGGGCTTGCGGCGGTCGTTACGGACGGTATCCTAAGAAGCTTCAGCGCGGTTAGCTCAGTGGTAGAGCACTACCTTGACACGGTAGGGGTCACAGGTTCGAACCCTGTACCGCGCACCATTTCAAGGCTTGGCGATGTGTGGTTTTCACCCCACATATGTGCTCTCATCTGCGGACGGAAAGCTGTACATCGGCTCGACAGTGGATCTCCGGAGGCGAATGGCCGAGCACGAATAGGGTAAGGTGCGTGCAACCGCATCTCGACGGCCTGTTCGCTCGGAGTTTTACGAAATGAAACGGCTGCACGAATACGGCAGCTGAGGATGGGTTTTTGCCGGTCGTTATCTCGAGACTCGCTTGCTTCCGGTCGAGCAGCGGGATGGCTTCTGTTCCGGATGCGAGTGAAAAGTGCGTTTCGCAGAGTACACGAGCCAACTCGCCGAGGGTTTTAAATGCTAAACCGTATAATGGAATCCGTGAGCCAGTTTCGGGGTAAGGGACCGTTTGATCTTCACGGCCCATCGTATGCCGTTCGAAAAATCCAACGCCATGTCCACCTCAGCACCCGCCGAAGTCCTGTAAAGGACGCTTCAGCGTCTTTCGGTGCGGCTGCGATCAGATTCTCGATCACCATTGCTTCACAACGGAGTCCGCCAATCGGGTGACTGGTGATGGAGTCCAATGTTGGCAAGCCCGGCAGTGTATGCGCGATGCCGCTATCCCTGACATATACCTATGGTGACCGAACGAGACGTTTCCCTGTGTTTTCAGTCCACGGGCTCAATCGGCGCACGAGGAGGAGATCAACCATCACGTCGAGGTAACGGCTCACGGTTTGACCACTTAACCCGAGCGCTTCCGCAAGTTTGGCTGCGTTGAACAAGCCGCCTTGCTCATGGGCGAGCAGTGTCCGGAAACGGCGCAGGGTTTCTGCGGGGATTACAGGTCCGGGTTGAGGGACATCACGCTGGAGATACGTTCGAAGGAAAGCTTGACGCCATTCGGGGGACTCCGAGTCATTGCATGCCAGCCAGCTCTCCGGGAAATCGCCGCGCGTCCACGACGAAATTTGGGATTGTTTTGCCCTCAAGCCATGGGACGACCCGGAGATCACCATCGAACCCCATGGAATTCGTTTGTTCCCGGAAGCTCCGACCTCTCCTCGCGCCGAAGAAGGCGGCATTCCTGTGTGCTCCAGAGAGGTGCCATCGTCCGCTTAGGATATTGGAGCATTTAGAGTAGCAGGGCTCTTATGAGGCTGTAGAAGGCAGCACACTCCGCCAACAAGGGGAGCGAGGGATGGTGTGGAGAACGCGGAACAGGTATTTCTTGCACAGCGGGCACTTATAAGTTCATTAAGCAGGATAAACCCGGCGAGTTTCTGAAATTCAGGATTTTTTTGCATGATCACAATCGAGAAATTTGTGCTGCCACTTTTTGCCGCTGCTGCGGTGATGTCATCAGGCGGGTGTACCCCTCAGGATCATTTCAAGCTGGCGGATGCCGACGGAGATGGGGGCGTTTCCAAAGACGAGTTTGAATTGCACCTTCTCGAGTCGGTTTTTTACAAGTCGGATGCGGACCGCGATGGAAAGGTGACTTTTGAAGAGTGGCAGGCCGTGAATCCGGATGCTGATCCGGCCAGGTTCAAGGCCCCGGACACGAATCGCGACAACATGGTCGACCCGCAGGAAGCCAAGGCGCATTTTGAGTCGCAGGGCACTCTGGAAGATCTTTTTTCGAAGATCGACACCGACCGCTCCGGTTATGTTTCCCGCGCAGAAGCCAAGGCCTTCCACGATAAGCTGAAGGCGCAGTCCGGTTCCACCCGCATCCAGCAACTTTATAATATAGCCAACGAATGAATCGCTTCTCTCTTCTTCTCCTTGCAACGTTGGCCGCTCTGGCGATGGGCGCCTGCACCGGGTACGACCCCTATGTTGATCGCGGGCGTGTGGGTGGTGCCGCGCTGGGCGGCATTACTGGTGCCATCATTGGCAACAACATCAGCGGAGGAAATTCGTGGGCTGGAGCCGCAATCGGATCGGTGATTGGAGGTCTCGCCGGCGATGCGTACGGACGCACGCAATCGATGTACTATCGACGACCGTACTATTACTAGGCGGGACTAGGCGGGAGCAGATCCGGTCCTACTGCGGTCCATCAGGCCAACACAACGGCGGGTTCGTAGAATGGTTTGGTGGCCTTTGAAGGCAGCACCGACGGCAGCAATTCCATGAAGCGGCGGTTTTGATCCATGGTGCCGACACTGACTCGGATCCAGTCCGGAAGTTTATAGCTACGCATTGCGCGAACGATGATGCCGTGGCGCAGGAGGGATTGAAAGACGGCATCTCCGTCTCCGACACGAACAAGCACGAAGTTTGCATGGCTCGGAACGTATTCGAGGCCGAGTTGCGAGAAGGATTTCTCGAAATATGAACGGCCCTCAGCAACGACCTCGCGTGTGCGCTGCTCGTGCTCGCGGTCGTCGAGTGCGGCGAGAGCGGCAGCCTGCGCAATGGCATTGGCGTTGAATGGCTGACGCGTCTTCTGCAGTACGGCGATGAGTTCTGGCGCGGCGAGTCCGTAGCCGATGCGCAGGCTTGCGAGGCCTTGAATCTTGGAAAATGTGCGGAGCAAAAGAAGGTTTGGGCGACCAGCCCGAATGTGGCGCATAAGATCGGGTGGATTGTCGAGGAATTCGTAATACGCCTCGTCGACGACCACGACTGCGTGTTCAGGAACCGAATTGAGGAATGCTTCGAGAGCGTCGTTGCCCACGATGGTGCCAGTGGGATTATTGGGGTTGGCGATGAAAACTTCGCGTGTGGCGGGTCCGATCGCGTCGCGCATGGCGTTCAGATCGCAAACAAAACCCGGATCGGGAACCTCGACCGTGCGCGCTCCGAACAGCGTGGCCATGAGACGGTAAACCACGAAGGCATGCTCGGCGGCGACCACCTCAAGGCCGGGACTTAGGAAGGCGTGGCCAAGGAACTCGATGATTTCGTTTGAACCGTTGCCGATTATGACGTTTTCGCGGCTGAGACCCATGCGGGCTGCGATTGCTTCACGCAGATGATAGCAGCCGCCGTCGGGATAGAAATGCGCCCCGATAGCGACGCGACGAATCGCTTCGATGGCGCGGGGGGACGGGCCGAGCGGGTTCTCGTTGGAAGCGAGTTTGACTATCGAAGTCGGGTCGAGCCCAAGTTCCCGGGCGACATCTTCAACAGGCTTGCCGGGTTCGTAGGGCACAAGATCGCAAAGCTGCGGGTTCGCATGTGTCCACATAACGGAAATGGGTAACTCAAGATGGATTGAAAATCCATGGGCGGAAGGAGAGCAAAACCGAGCAAGTCAAAGCGGAGGGCTGCGACGGGTGAGATCAGGACGTTTTGACGCCCCACGTCTTGTTCAACGCAGTGCGAAGTTCCGCGAGTTCCTCCTCCGCCTTGCGCCGATTGCACAACAGCGCCCCATGCAGTTTTTCGCCGTGAAAATATTTTGCGATGAAACTGCCTTTTTCGCGGTCGCCTGTGATTTCGGTGCGTCCGGGCGGGCGCGAAAAGTCGCCGAGAAAATGAAAGTGAAGATCGAGCACGTGCGACTCCCATTCCGGCATCAACTGGAAACGGATACGCTTCTTGCCGGTCATATTTGCTCCGGCGACCGAGCCTTGGGCGCGGGCATGATTCCAATGGTCGACGCGACGCATCCCGCCGAAAATCCTGTCCGGATAGAGCGCCACATCGCCGGCGGCATAGATGCCTTTTTCTTCGCTTTCGAGAAGTTCGGTGACCGGCGTGCCGAGAGGAGAACTCAATGGGGTGTTGGCGACGAGATCGAGGACGGGATCGGCACCGGCTGCCACCACGGCCACGGCAGCGGCAAAGCGGCTGCCGCTTTTGGTTTGGACGTTGCGCAGGATGGTTTTGCCTTCAAAACCGTTCAGACTTTCCCGCCCCATCCGCTGGATGCCGGCCTGCTGAATGCGGTTGGTGAGAAACTCCGCCGTGTCGGGATCGACACGGTCGCCCCACATGCGTTCATGCCGGTCGAGCATGGTGACTTTACATTTGAGCTTCAGCAGAGCCGTACACATTTCGGCCGCGAGAAAGCCGCCACCTACGACCACGACATCCCGTTTGACGGCCAGCACTTCGCGCAGCGCCAGAAGGTCGTTTACAGTGCGCGGATAAAAGATGTTGCCGAGGGTGGTTCCGGCCACCTGCGGTCGCCGCGGACGACTGCCTGTGGCGAGACAGGCTTTGTTGAACTCGATGGCCTGACCGGTGGAAAGGACGGCGAGATGCCTGTCCAGATTGATCTGAGCGATGTAAACCCCCTTGCGAAAGTCGACCTTAAGTTTCTGTGACCAATCGGGAGGGCGCAACGCGAGGGAATCCGGATCGCTTTTCGGCGAGGGAAGAAAATCCTTGGACAGTTCAAACCGTTTGTAGGGCGCATAATGTTCGGCACCGGCAAGCAGGATGGACCCCTTTTTATCGTATGACCGGATGGCCTCGCAAACTGCATCGCCGGCGGCCCCTGCGCCGATCACCAAGTAATCGCGTTGAATCATGAATAAAGAATTATGGTGTTCCTATAGAGGAGGCTGGAAGGGAAAGCCAAGAGGAAAGCTGCTGCAAGTGCGAACCGTATCCGGCGGGGGATGGCGTTTGCGTGCGCCAGGGAGATGGGGCAGGGTGGTGTAATGAACGAACGACAGGGCGAACTTGGACTTTTCGCCGTTCCAGCTCAAGGGCGTGATGTCGCTGGCGAACCGGTTTCGGTTGGCGCAACTGCTGCCGCAGCGGTTGAGCCAAGGCATCTTGGCGAGATGGCCGATGCAGACAGCGTCGGCACTGCGGGTAACACCGATTGCGGCGATTTGCTCCGCATGTGGGTGAAGTTTCGCGACGAAAACGGGCGAAGAGTAATCGACAAGGCGTCGTTCCAAACATTTGGGTGTCAGACGGCGATTGCGGTTGCGAGCCTCGCCGCGGAGCTGGTGCGCGGCAAAACCGCTGAGGAAGCGCTTGCGTTGAGTGGGGCAGATCTTGCGGCGCCATTGGGGCCATTGCCCCCGATGAAGGTGCATTGCGCGCAGCTTGTGGAAGGGGCACTGCGTTCGGCGTTGGCACCGGGGCAGTCAGAAGCGGCGGG
>CAZZCL010000046.1:12302-23776 GCA_964652295.1 uncultured Chthoniobacterales bacterium | reverse complement strand
GACGTTGTCGACGCCGATCCCGGCGCGGCCGATCACGCGGAGCTTGCCGGCGCGCTCGAGCAGCTCGCGTGTGACCTTGGTGCCGCTGCGGATCACGAGGCCCTCGGCGTCCGCGATCCGTTCCACCGGCCACAACCGGCCGAGTCCGCTGTAACCACATGCCTGCATTCCTTCCTCTGGCCCTATAAACTCATGTCCGCGCGCCTTGAGCGCGGCAATGTTCGCCTGCGTGGCCGGGTGTTCGTACATTTTACCATTCATCGCGGGTGCAATCAGCACGGGGGCACGGCAGGCGAGGTACAACGACGTGAGGGTGTCATCGGCAAGGCCGTGGGCGAATTTCGCAAGAATGTCGGCCGTAGCCGGCGCCACGACAAGCAGTCCGGCTTTGTCGGCCAGTTCAATATGGCCGGGCTGCCATCCGCCACCTTCTTCCCAGAGATCGGTGGCCGCAGGGTTTCGACAGATTGTCGAAAGCGTCAGGGGCGTGACAAACTCTGCGCCAGCTCGCGTCAACACGGGATGCACGGCGGCTCCGCGGCGTTTCAAGGCGCTTGCGAGTTCCGGCGCCTTGCATGCGGCAATGGATCCGGTAACGCCCAACACAATGTTCACGTTTTCAAGCGGGTTGCTGGCCATCCCCGCATCATCGCGGACTCCGGCTCCGAATCAATGGCGTCGCACAGCCGGTTGCCTTATCGGTAATCGATGACGCACTCCGATTCTCTCGCCGAACCCCGCAGTCTGCCCGTGGCATTGACCGTAGCCGGCTCGGATAATTCAGCCGGTGCAGGAGTCCAGGCGGATCTCAAAACATTTGGGGCGCATGGTGTGTACGGATTAACGGCGTTGACATGCGTCGTGGCCGAGGTGCCCGGCGTGGTGAGCGCCATCCAGCCAGTCGAAACCTCAGTGGTCGTCGAACAGATTCGTCTCGCGTTGCAGGCGTTCCCGGTTGCCGCGATCAAGACCGGGATGCTCTATTCGCAGGAAATCATCTCTGCGGTTTGCGAGGCGCTTTCAGTCTCCACAGGATCCGTCCCCATTGTTGTGGATCCCGTCATGATCGCAAGCAGCGGCGATCTCCTGTTAAAATCGGATGCCGTAGAAGCGTGCAGGACGCTGTTGTTCCCCCTTGCCGCAGTGGTCACGCCAAACGCCGATGAACTTGCCGCTCTTGCCGAGCGACCAATTCGTTCACATGATGATCTCCGGGACGCGGCCTGCGCCATGGCGGACCGGTTTAACGTCCCGTTCCTCGCAAAAGGCGGACATCTTAAGGGCGATCTTGCCAGCGATTATCTTGTCCGGCCGGGCGGCGTGATTCGCGAGTT
This sequence comes from uncultured Chthoniobacterales bacterium, assembly GCA_964652295.1. Classification (GTDB taxonomy): domain Bacteria; phylum Verrucomicrobiota; class Verrucomicrobiia; order Chthoniobacterales; family CALDSX01; genus CAZZCL01. Next base: position 22,442 of record CAZZCL010000046.1, on the reverse strand, counting down.
CTCGGCGCCATTCATCAAGGGCATTTCCCCTCATGGCACGGGCTGCACGTATTCCAGTGCGATCGCGGCGCGACTGGCCGTGGGTAAAACACTGGACGACGCCGTGAACGGGGCAAAAGATTACATCACGCGGGCAATCCGCCATCATCTCGCATGGCCAGCACAAGCGCGGGACGGCAACGCCTGCGAAACAACCGTGTGCCTGAATCATTTCGTCTGAGAGCGCGCCATGTTTGCAAGGGTTGTCGTCGACCGCTGTCCGGGACGCCGCTTCGATTATCGCATTCCCGCAGCGCTTGAAGCGCAGATTGCCATCGGCGCGCGCGTCCGGGTGCCGTTCTCCGGCCGCGACACCGTAGCCACCGTCGTGGAGCTTGCTGCTGCCACGACGGCGCCACCAGGCAAACTACGTGACATCCAGTCGCTGGTCTCCTCCCGTGCTGAGCTTCGACCCGGCCTCATGGAGTTAGCGCGTTGGATTGGCAGATATTATTGCTGTCCCGAGGAACTGGCCTTGCGCACGGTCCTTCCGCAGGTGGTGCGCAAAGCGCAGCTTGGGGCGCGCATTGTGCGCACCGTACATCTGACCAAAACGCCTGATGCCGACGCAATCGATGCCTTAAAAGAGCGCGCGCCGCGTCAGGCGGCGGTCGTGGAAGCGTTGACTGTCGCGGGTGGCATCTCCGAAGCACCGGAGTTGGAGCGCGCCGCGGGCGGGGCAACGGCAGGGAGCGCCCTGCGCGCCTTGGAGAAGAAAGGCTGGGTGCGTATCGAAAAACGGTCTGTCGATCGCGATCCCAATCGCGATGAAGTGGTACTGCCATCCACGCGTCTCGCCTTGAATCCCGGGCAGCAGGAAGCCCTTGCCGCCATCGAACATGCCATGGATTCGCCTCGACCCGCCTTGCCGGTACTGCTCTACGGAGTGACCGGCAGCGGCAAAACCGAAGTCTATCTTCAAGCCATCGCCAAAACCCTCTCCCGCGGTTGCGGCGCCATCGTTCTGGTGCCGGAAATATCGCTCACCCCGCAGACTGTGGAACGTTTCCGCAGCCGGTTTGAAGATTCCGGCGCGGGCATCGCCGTTTTGCACAGCCTTCTTTCCGACGGCGAACGGCGCGACGAGTGGCATCGCATTCACGAGGGCCGCGCGCGCATCGTCGTGGGCGCGCGCAGCGCTGTGTTTGCCCCGGTCGAGCAGCTCGGATTAATCGTCGTCGATGAGGAACATGAACCGTCCTACAAACAGGAGGAGGCTCCACGCTACAACGCGCGGGATGTGGCGGTCATGCGGGCCAAAATCGAAGGCGCCGTGGCGGTGTTGGGCAGCGCCACACCCTCCCTCGAAAGCTGGCACAATGCGCAGAGCGGCAAATACACACTCTCCACACTGCCGATCCGCGCCGATGACGCCAGAATGCCCCTGATCCGCGTGATCGATATGCGGCAGGAAATGTTTCGGCATAAAGGCCTCGCCATGGTTTCCGAACGGCTGCGCGCAGCCATCGAACGCCGCATCGAAAAGCGCGAGCAGACCATCCTGTTTCTCAACCGCCGCGGATTTGCTGCGGCCATGATTTGCCCGGTTTGCGGTCACGTGTGCGCCTGCCCTCATTGCAGCGTGGCCCTGACGTTTCATCGCCGCGAGAATGCGTTAATCTGCCACTTTTGCGCCCATCGCACCCCGGCTCCTGCACGGTGTCCCGAATGTGCAAAACCCGATATCCGCACGCGCGGAGCCGGCACCGAGCGCGTGGAGGACGCAGTCCGCCGTTTGTTTCCAAAAGCGGAAGTCCGTCGGATGGATGCCGATACCATGACCCGCAAGGGCGCGTATCGGGAGGTGCTCACGGCCTTTCGCACAGGGAAAATCGATATCCTCGTCGGTACGCAGATGATCGCCAAAGGATTGCATTTTCCCAACGTGACGCTTGTGGGCATCGTCAACGCCGACGTTGCGCTGCATCTTGCCGATTTCCGCGCTTCAGAACGCACGTTCCAGCTCCTCACCCAGGTCGCCGGCCGCGCCGGCCGGGGCGAGGTCGAGGGCGAAGTCTTCATCCAAAGCCTGACTCCCTTTCATCCGGCCATCCAATTCGCGCGGCATCATGACTTTTCCGGTTTTGTCGATCAGGAGATGGAATTCCGGCGCGCCTGCAACTATCCACCGTGCGCGCATTTTGTGCTGCTGGAGTTTTCGTCGCCGGTTGCTGAAGCCGCATCGTTTGCCGCGGAGGCATTCCGCACAGATCTGGAGCCGCGTCTGCCGCAAGGCGCAACGGTCTCCGAACCGGCACCCGCCCCGCTGGCGCGCCTGCGTGATACGTACCGTTTCCACATGATGGCGCGCGGGCGGGCGATTCTCAAGATCGTCGAAGCCCTTGCAGCTGCTCGCAACGCCACCCCGCTTCCCCCGAATGTAAAGCTTCATATCGACGTCGATGCGCTGCAATTGTTGTAATCAGTTCGTTGAGCTGATTCGATCTGCGGCTTCCGCCTCGGACACCCAGCTTGCTCATTGAGTGAGGCTGATCAGGCGGCTTGGCAGGCTGTTGGCGTGACGGGACCCCGGCCAAGTCATCTGGCTCATGAATTAAATCGCACGCGGTTGCGAAGAATGAGCCAGCCCGCCACGAAACAACCCAGCGCAAGAACCGCACACCCCATGGCGCCAGCGCTGAGCAACACGTCTGCCGTGGGTTCGCCAAAGAACGCCGTTCTCACCGCGTTCACTGCGTAAAACAATGGATTCACCGCATCGAACCACGCAAGCCACGACGACGCCGGAAGCGGCATGATGCCGCCCGCCAGCAGCCATAATGGAATCACAAAAGCCTGCACAGCAGCCTGAAAGCTGTGCACCGACTCGCTCCACCACGCGATCAAAAATCCAAGCGCGCAGAATGCCACCCCCACAATTGCCAGTGCCGCCAGGGTATAAACGACCGTCTGCCATCCGACCGCAATCCCCACCAACGGCGCGCACGCAAGCAGCACCCCCGTCTGCAGCAGGCCGAGAAATGCGCCGGCAAGAATCTTGCAAAGCACAAGGCTGGCATGCGACACCGGCGCAACCAGCACGGTTTGCAAAAAGCCTTCGCGCCTGTCTTCGACAGTTGACGCCGGAGCAAATAACGCCGTAGACACCACAAGCAGCACAAGCACGGACGGGAACAACCATTCCGCAAACGAACGCCCTGCTGCGCCGGTTTCCTCCGGCAGAATCACCCCCGCGCCGATCCCCGAACTTACCACCAGCGTGTAGAGAAACGGCGCGAGCACAATGCTCGCCACCCGCACAGGCTGCCGGGTGAACCGGCGCAACTCGCGCAGAAAGAGAACCGTGGTGGGAACGAAGAATCGCATGGCTTACTCGTATTGCTCCTCCTCGCCGAACCGCAGTCCGGTGCGCCCGATGAACACATCCTCCAGCGTGGGTTTCCCCACGGTCACCGCATCGATGCGGTCAGGAAAATCCTCCCGGACCTGCCTCGCAAAATCTTCGCCGTTGTCGATGCCAAGGCGCACTTTTGCATCGAGCACGAACACTTCCACATTGTACTTGATGGCAATGGCCTGGGCCAGCTCCTCGGGATTTTTCGTGGCAACGGTCACTACGTCGTTGCCCACCTCCGCTTTCAGCGCGGCCGGTGTGCCCATCGCCACCATGCGTCCCCGATGAATGATTGCCACCCGGTCGCAACGGTCCGCCTCGTCGATAAGATGCGTTGTCATGAAGACAGTCACCCCGTGATCGCCTCGCAGACGCTGAACCACATCCCAAAGGTCGACACGCGCCCCGGGATCGAGCCCGGTGGACGGCTCATCCAGCAAAAGGAAATTCGGCTGGTGAATGAACGCCTTCGCCACTTCTAAACGCCGCCTCAAGCCGCCGGAAAGATTGCGCACAAAATCGTCACGCCGATCCGTAAGCCGGAACCGCACCAGAAGCCGGGCAATCTGATCTTCCAGATCCATACCCTTCAACCCGTGTAACTTTCCCTGAAGCCGCAGGTTCTCCAGCACCGTCAGACGCGTGTCGAGACTGGACATCTGGAACACCACACCTAGCCGGCGGCGCAATTCGCGAATGTTGCCCCAGATATTCACACCGCCAAACGCTACCTCGCCCGACTTCGGTTTGAGCGTCGTGGAAATAATGCGGCAAAGCGTGGTCTTCCCTCCTCCGTTCGGCCCGAGGAGTCCGAAGATTTCGCCTTCCGCAATGCTGATGTTCACATTGTGCAGCGCCGCCTTGGTGCCATAGGCATGGCTTACGTCCGCAAGTTCCAACACCCACGGCGCTCCATTGGCCATCATGGCAGCTCGCGCCCCGGTCACCATGGCCGCGTTTCCGCGTTGATCTCGGCGCGTTCGGTTGCGGGGCTCCCAGCCATCGCGAAATTGCCGTATGCGCCCGCGGCGAGCAGCGCAGCTAAAACGAAAAGAAATCCGGTCAGCACAGCCGTCGCCTTCGCCGCGTCGTCACCTGCCTCCTTCGCCCCGGCACCCGCAGCGGCGGCATCTTCGGTGTTGTCAGGGTCGCGGCTTTCCGTCATGGCAAGGACTTGCTATGATGAAAAATTCCCCTTCGTGCAACAGCGAAATCCGCCGGGCCGCGCGTCAGCGGTGCCGAGCGCTCCTCGTAACGCCCAGCCGCAGCAGCCGCGCGCACTGAATATCGGCCGATGCACGCAAAACTGACCATTGCCACCTCCACCGGAGAGACGCTCCAGAAGCTCATCGGCAACACGGCAATCCTCGGTCGAGGCAATGTGCATGTGCGGATCGACGGCAATCCGCAGGTGTCACGTTTTCATGCCCTCCTGCGGTGTCACAACAATCATCAATACCAGATCATCGACCTCGGCAGCCGCAATGGAACGTTTGTCGGGCACACACGCGTGATTTTTCCCCTCTCAGTCAGCGATGAAGCCTACCTGCGTCTCGGCGGTCCCGATGGCGTCGAAATCCATCTGCAACAAGTCTGGGGCGAAGCCGACGACGAACTCGCCTATCTGACCATCGACACTTCCAACCTCGGACGCGGCGCGGTGCTCGTCAGCCATATCGGAGATTTCGCGCGCTGGCAGCGGAATCTCCCCGAACCCGTGCTCGCACGCAAATTCGGCGCATGGAATCGGTCCGCCATTTCCGCCGTGGAAAATCTCGGTGGCGTCGTCGATAAATTCGTTCAGGAAGCCATGCTCTCCTATTGGATTTCATCGGACGAAACCAACGCCGCCCAGCTTGCCCTCGAAGCCGGAGCGCAGCTGGTCGCCATGGGCGAACGCACCCATTGGAGCGATGAGCCCGGCCCCGGACTCAGCGTGCGCGCAATCGTGCATGCAGGAAAGCTCTCCATCGGCCTCGGCCCCAAGCCCGACCACGATGCCGCCGCAAGCGGGCCAACCATCGACGCAGCATGGCGCCTGCAGAAAGCGGCGGCGCGGCTCGGCGAACGGCTGTTGCTCTCCTCCGACGCAATCGCTCTCCTTCCGCAGTTTGCCTCCAGCGAAATGACCGCTGCAGGCGAAGTGGACGCAGGCGGTCACGAACCCATACGGCTTTATGCAGCTCAGGTCGTGGTCGAAGAGGAGCCGAACGCCGGAACCGCCACCGCAGCGCCCGGCCAAAACGACGAACATTAGGCAAGCTGCACGCCGTTCGAGCCCGCTCCAGATAACTGGGGTGTGAGCTTTCCGAATTCAGGCCCGGCTTTCCGCCGCTTTCGCCTCGCGCCAATACTCATCGAGCTGAGCGGCGTCGCATTCGCGCAATTCCCTGCCAGCTAATCGAGCCAGATTTTCGCAGGCTTGCACCCTCCCTACAAAGCGGTTCGTCGCTTCGCGCAATGCCAGTTCGGCGTCCACCCCCGCAAAACGGGCGGCGTTGACCGCCGCAAACAACAAATCGCCCGCTTCCGCCTCGGCACGCTCCCGATCGCCGGAATCCACTGCGTGCGTGAGTTCTCCGGCTTCCTCCGACACCTTGCGCAGCACATCCGCCAACACAGTCCAATCGAACCCGACCCGCGAAGCTTTCTTCTGCGCCTTCTGTGCACGCGTGGCCGCCGGCAGCGAGCGGGGGACGCCGTCCATCGCAGAAGCGCTGGGTGCTTTCTCACCACGCTTAATTTCCTCCCACTGCTTCAGCACTGCCGCCGAATCCTGCGCTTTCCCTACACTAAAGACATGCGGATGGCGACGGATCAATTTTTCGCAGATGCCATCCGCTACATCCGCGAGGTTGAACCGCCCGCTTTCCTGCGCCATCCGCGCGTGCATCGTCACATGCAACAGAAGATCGCCAAGTTCCTCGCACAGATTTTCGAAGTCGCCCGCATCGATGGCGTCGATGACTTCATACGTTTCCTCGATCAGCGCAGCGCGAAGGCTGACATGCGTCTGTTCGCGATCCCATGGGCATCCCCCCGGGCCTCTCAGCGCCGCGACAATCCCGCACAACCTTGCAACCCCGCGAGCGGCGGACTCCTCCATTATTCCTTCTCGCGTTCGATGAGTTGGTTGCGCGCTTTCTCAAGCAATTCACGCTCGCGCCGCGTAAGACTCGCGAGCCCTCGGGAAGCGATCTTATCGAGTATGGCATCGACATCCGTAAGATCACCCACACCCGAGGCCTTCCGCTCCGGCAGCACCGGTGCATCCTTCACAACTTTGAACTTTGCACGCCGACGTCCCGCGGGGCTGAGGCGAGCGAACGCACCGCGCAACCCTTCTGTCATCCTGTCTCCAATCGGTAACTCAAGCCGCCCGCACAGCCAGAGCGTGAGAACGAACGCTGTGCCGACTGCAGCAGCCACGTTCAAAAACGCACCGCCATCGCGCGCTCCGACAGTCTGCAGCACCGTGATCGCAACGATGCCCACCGCAAACCATTTCGCAGGAATGCCAAACAACAACTGCGCGCCCGGGTAGATCGCTGCAAACGCCACAAAACATCCCAAATGCACAAGGCTCGATCCGGCAACTGCCTGCGGCAGAACCAACCACCACAACAGCGTTTGTACGACCGGAACGGACAACCAGATCGCAGTGTACAAAAACAGAAAGGACGGCCGACCCAAAAACGCTTCAACCTCTTTGCCGAAATAATAAAAGAAAAACAATGCGATGACGAACCAGATCGCTCCGAAATCCGTGATCTCATTCGCAAACCCGTACGTCAACGGTCGCCAGAACTGCATGCCCTTGAACACAAGCTCCGGATGCATGGCAAACAACGCCGTCAACGTCCCCGCGCCAACAATGGCGGAGACCATGAAAAAAAACAGATGCATCCCGGCAATCACGGTCGTGGCATACACCGGAAAGCCGTTGATGCTGGTAAGAGGCTCGTTATAGCCTCCGCCATATTCGCTGCGTCGCATGATCGATGGGCCCGCGCGTCGAAAAAGACCGCTGACCATCATGCGCCCGCTTTTCCCGCAGAGCAAATCCGTTTTCTCCCAGTCAACATAGCTTGCGGCGCCCACCGCACGAATGTCTCGACCCGGATTCCTGCCGCAGAGCGCAGCAGTTGCACAATCGGGACTCGCAGCTCATGGTTATTCACTATGAAACTGCGCCATATCCTCGGTTTGTTCGCGTCACTCGCCCCCGCCACTCTCTACGCAAAACCGTTGGACATCGGCGCTCCCGCCCCGGACCTGGCTGTGACCATCGAAAACGGGGAAATCCTTAACCTCGCCGATCTCTACGCACGCGGACCCCTTCTCATCTATTTCTATCCGAAAGCGGACACTCCGGGCTGCACACGCCAGGCCTGCAATCTCCGCGATGCGTTCACAGGCCTTGAAGCCGCTGGACTCGCCGTGCTCGGAGTCAGCGCGGACAATCCCGAAGCCCAGAAACGATTCCGCGAGAAATACGAACTGCCTTTTCATCTTGCCACCGATCAGGACAAGACCCTGATCGGCGCGTTTGGTGTCACGTCCCTCGGTAAGCTCGCGGCACGGCAAAGTTTTTTGGTTGTAGACGGAAAGATCGCATGGCGTGATCTGAAGGCCGCGCCAGCGCGGCAGGCCGAGGACGCCCTCGCCGCTCTCGCTGCGCTTAGGCCGCAAGCCGATTAGCGCATGACGTTTCTGAATCCGGCGGGTTTGTGGCTGTTTGCGCTCGCGCTGCCCATTGTGGCGCTCTACTTCCTGCGCCTCCGCCGCAGGCGCGTGGTCGTGAGCAGCACGCTCCTCTGGCAGGCCGCCCTGGAGCGTTCTCCAAGACGCTCCCTGCTCCAACGCCTGCGCAACCCCCTTTCCCTTCTGCTCCAACTTCTGATTCTGGCTGCACTCACCCTTGCACTTGCGCGCGCTGATTTCGGAGCAGCCGAACGCGGCGCCCTCACGACAATCGTGTTGCTCGACACATCCATCCGTTCGAAAGCCCGCGTGGAAGCCGGCAGCGAGCAAACACGCCTCGAGGCGGCCGTGCGCAACGTGGAAACCCTCGTGCGACGCGCGCATGCTTCAAATCAGATCGCGTTGGTCGCCTTCGACAACGTCCCGCGCGTGCTGGCCCCGATCGGTCCCGACGAACGCACCCTTCTCGACGGTCTTCGCGCGGCGCGGTCAACCGACGCAGCACCCGACCTTGAGCGCGCATTCACTCTGGCTGTTCAAATGCTGCAGACGCGTTCGGGGGCGCGCCGCGTGCTTCTCGCCAGCGATCTCCCACCACCCCCTCAGGCGGATGTGGAGGTGCTCTGGCAACCATCCGGAACTCCGGCAGGCAACGCCGCAATCCGCGCCTTCAGTATCCGCCCCCAACCTGCCGATCCATCCGCCGGACACGTTTTCTGCGAAATTCTGAATACCAGCAAGGATCCCCTCGAAGGGGAGGTCCAACTCGAGCTCGACGGTCGGCTTCTCGATGTGCGCCCGGTCCGTGCACCCGCTGGCGAAGCGGTACGGATTTCCTTCGACGAAATCGATCTCGCGGCTCCGCGCCTTGCAAACCGTGGCTGGGCTGTCGCACGGCTTACAACCGTCACCCCCGATATTCTCCCGGCCGACAATGTCGCCCTCGCCATTGCGCCGCCGACCCGCCTCCGCCGTGTGCTGTTGGTCAGCGTCGGCAACTGGTTCCTCGAAAATCTCCTCGCCGCCGACCGGCGCACCGAATTCGAGATGCTCAACCCGGATGCCTACCGGCACACCTCGACAGCGGGGTTCGATGTCGTCGTGTACGATGGCGTCCTGCCGGCAAGTTCTCCTCTCGAACGTGTTGGGAATGCCGGCCTGCTCTTTTTCGGCGTCGACCCGTTTCCTCCCGACGAGCAGGACAAGGCGGCGGACAGCGACGCTCCAGCCGGACCGACAGCCGCCATCAAATTCCCAATCCCGCAGGTCGAAGCACCCGGCCACCCGCTCGTGCGCGGCGTGGACCCCGCACTGCTGCGAATCTTGCGTGCGCGCGTCCTAGTGCCGCCCCCAGACGCATCATGGCGTTTTGAAACGGTCGTTGGCGCCACAGATGGTCCGCTTCTGCTCGCAGGCGCCCGTGGCAACGCACACAACACCGAAGCTCAGCGCGCCGTCGTTGTGGCATTCGGCGTTGCCGATTCCGATCTCCCTCTCCGCGTGGCCTTCCCCCTGCTCATCGACAACGCGTTCCAATGGCTCGCCCGCGAAACGCCCGAGTTCCGGCAACCCACACCACCCGGAAACACAATCGCCCTGGCACCCGGAGAATGGATCTGGAATCGTCCGCATGCTGCGGATCTTCCCCCCTCCGGCGACCCGCCCGAGCGCGAGATAATACGCGGCGCTTTCCGGCCGGTTGATCAGGGTTTCCACCTTCTGAACCGGCGCGGAAAGGCGGAATGGATCGCCGTATCCGGGGCATCCCTGGCGGGCGCGGATTTCCGCTTCAGCACAGGCGCGGGTGGTCAGACGGGGGACAGCGCGCGCGAGCCCGGCCATGGCGGAAGTGTCGCCGAAACGCTTCTCACCGGTGCGGCTCCCCGACTGGTCTGGCCACCATGGGTGTGGCTCGGACTCGGGGTTGCGCTGTTGCTCGGTTTCGAATGGTGGACTTTCCACACGCGCCGGACAGAATAACCGCGCCGACCTGCTGCCACCGTCGCATTGCCTCTTGACGTCAAGAGCTGCCTCGCGAAAAT
>CAZZCL010000046.1:0-12202 GCA_964652295.1 uncultured Chthoniobacterales bacterium | reverse complement strand
TGGGAAAAGACTCTTACAAATGGCCCCTGGCCCTTAACAAACAGCACCATCGCACTTAACCCTTTCAACCCGTCCCCACATCGATGCAGTATATTGCTATCTATCACGCGAACCTGAATTACGCGTTTCTTATCCCGGAAAATTACGAGCGCGTCATCCGCGCGAGTTACGAAGTTATCCTCGACACCTATCGCGAGAAGTTCCCGGCCGCGAAATTCGTCTTCGAAGCGTCCGGGTACACAATCGACGAGATCGCAACACGCACGCCGGACGTTCTCGAAAAACTTAAGGCTGCCATCGCGAGCGGCCAATGCGAATTCATGGGTGCTCCGTACAGCCATCCCATCATGGCAAACATTCCCGAGGAAGACGGATATTGGTCGTGCGAATTCGCCATGCGTTCCTACGAAAATCACCTCGGATTCCGACCGGAATCCTTCTGGAATCCCGAGATGACCTGGATGCAATACGTCCCGCGCGCTTTTCAACGGGCCGGCGTCAAAAAGCTCGTTCTCGATTTCGAGTCCTACATGTTGTGCAACGACAAGGAATATCATTGGGTCGAGAAAAACTGGACCCATGACATGGGCTGGGCCGGGCTGCATCCCTACCATGACCTTGATCCGGACTGCCGATTCCTGCACCGCCCGTTCAAGGATGTGGTGCCAGGCCTGGATGGACTCGCGCGCAGCATGCGCATCGCGATGAACTACTCAAAATATTTCCGCAACAGCATCACCCTCGACCATTACGTCGACAGCATAAAATATTGGTCCGGCAACGGCACCGACGGCGCTCTGATCTTTGTTGCGGACGACGCCGAATACGTCGGCACCACCGGATACTACTTCATCAAGTACCACGACGATTACAGCCGCACCTTCGACGTCGATCCCGATGCGCCCGCCAAACTCTCCGCCCTGCTCACGGAAGTCGGGAAACTGGGGCCGATGACCACATTCAAGGATGCCTGCGACACGTTGCCGCCCGTCGAAGAGCCTTTCTATGTCGAAGACCGTTTCGCATGGAATCGCACATACGCCGACGCATGGGCCGGCACACCCGAGGCACGCAAATGGGAGCCCATCCTCATGTCTCTGCGCAAAGAGTACCACGAAAAATACCAGCGCATCGTCGAGGCTCCGGAATATCGCGACAAGTTCAGGCATCTCGTCGAGGCATTCTGGCTGCACATGACCAACTCCGCCAACTCCGATGGACGTTGGCCACCTCCGCCACGCGTAACCTGCGCGTTCAACCGCGAATGGTGCGAAAACGAGTTGGCAGAGACGCGCCGCACCCTCGATCAGCTCGAGGAAGCCACCCGGGGCATCCCTCTTCCGCCCGAAGCGGAACCGAAAGGATCGCCTGACGGCGAATACGGCTACCACTTCACCGATAAAGACATCTCCGATGTGCGCCGTCTCAACAACTACGAACTGCAGCATGCCGTCTTCTTTGCCAATTCATGGATCGACAGTGGCGACCCAAAAAAGGTGGAAGACGGCAAGGTCTGCATGCGCAGGATTTTCGACGAATTCGACCGGCGCGGACAGAAAGGCATTCGGCATCCCGCTATCCGCGAAGGGTGACTCTCGCCCCCGGCGCACGTCGTCCCGCCATCAACAATCCGCCGTTAACGGTCGGTTTTTAATACATCAACAAAGATGTGATAAAATTCCTTGTGCCGCGTCACAGCGCGACGCAGGACCGGCTTCAGGTTGGCGAGATCGCCCGGGTTCACAACCAGATCCACGCTGCGAATAAACCCCATCATCTCGTCGTTGGTTACGTAATCGTCGCCCAACAACACAAGGAACTGTCTGCGCCGCTGATCGATGGGCAACGTGATGGCTGAAAGCACCGTGGGATTGATCGCGGCGGGAACTCCTCCGAACGTTTCGTTCAGCACAATCACATCGTAGGGATGCGTCTTCAGCTTCAGCTCCACGTCGTCGTTAAAGAGTCCGACGTGGATCTTGTAGTCCAGCCCGGTTAACTGTTCGAGGACCACGCCCTGATGCTCTGCGTTGTCCACGCAAACAAGAGCAGTGAGATCTCCCGGTTCGAAAATGTCGTAACGTTCCTGAAGCGCCATGGCAAGGGTGGGTCAAGCGCGGGTCGTGCTCGCAAAATCCATCTGCAATCCGGAAGGTTTTTCCATTCCCCCGCGCGTTTTCTTGATCAAATCGATCTGTTGAATCACAACACCTTTGCGCGTCGCATACAGTTGCGCCGTCTCCTCGCTGATTTCGCCGGCTTCAAAACTGGCGATGATGGACTGATCGAATGTCCGCCAGCCGAATGTCTCGCTGTCCTCAATGATGTTGTAAAACATCCTGCCATCCGTTTCGCCAAGCGCAACGGCCTCCCGGGTACGCAGGCTTGAGCCCATGATTTCCAGCAACAAATGGCGTCCACCGCGGGCATGCGCAACAAGACGCTGGCTGACGACGTACCGCAGCGTTTCCGCAAGCCGTTGCCGGGTTTGTTCTTCCTCTTCATTATCAAACAGACCGAGGATGCGGTTGATGGTCTGCCCGGAATTGATCGTGTGCACTGTAGACAACACAAGATGCCCGGTTTCAGCCGCAGTAAGCGCAATCTCCACCGTGGCGCGGTCTCGCATTTCACCGACAAGAATCACCTTCGGAGCCTGACGCAGCGCGGCACGCAACCCATTCGAGTACGTGTCGAAATCCGAGCCCAGCTCCCGCTGATTGAACGTCGCCAGCTTGTGGCTGTGCACGTACTCGATGGGATCTTCGAGCGTGACGATGTGCACAGGCTGCATCTCATTGATCCGATCCAGCAACGCCGCGAGTGTGGTTGTTTTTCCATTGCCGGTCGCGCCCGTCACCAGCACAAGGCCGTTTTTCGTGGACGCAATCTCCTCAAAGATGGGAGGCAGCATCAGACCGCCAATGGTCGGAATCTCCGACTGCAACTTACGCATGACGATGGCGATCTGCCCGCGCTGACGGAAGATATTTACGCGAAAGCGCGCTCCCTCAATGGAATAACTCGTGTCGCAGGAACCGTGCTTCACAAGATGGGAAAGAAGCCGCCGGCTTCCGGCAATGATGTTCAATGCAATCTGCTCAGTCTGATAAGAGGTCAGCGACTCGATGGGCGGATCGACCTGAATGGTGCGCAGCACACCGAAGGCCTCAACCTGAAGGGGGCGGCCAACGGAAAAGTTGATGTCCGAAATGCCGTCATAACTCTGAAGCATTGCTCCCAGAATGGCGTCGAGTTCGATGGTTCTCATGGCAGGAACGGAGCGGAAAATATCCGCACGGCGTCAGTTGGATTCAAGGCATTCGGCAGGGCGCAGCGCGTGTGTCATTCATCCCAATCGTCCGGAGGCGATTTCAGGAATGGGCGAAATTTCTTTTTATCCATGCACTTGTCATAAGCTTCTTCGGGGCTGATGACCGCCTGGCTCATAAGCGTCATAATCGCGTCGTCGATGGGTTGGTTGCCCTTCTTTTTACCGACCTGAATCATACCCGCCACCTGATGGGTTTTGCCTTCGCGAATGAGATTGGCAATAGCGCTGTCAACAACGAGAATTTCGAGGGCGGCGACACGACCCGGTTGATCCACTCTGCGAAACAGGTTCTGCGCAATGACGCCCTTCAGCGATTCAGCCAGTGTCGTTCGAATCTGGTTCTGTTGGTTGGTGGGAAAGACGTCTATGACGCGGTCAATGGTTTTGGCGGCGTTGCTGGTGTGCAGCGTCGCAAAAACGAGATGGCCCGTGGCGGCAGCGGTCAGGGCCAGTTCGATTGTCTCAAGATCGCGCATCTCGCCCACCAAAATAATGTCCGGGTCCTCACGCAGCGCACCACGCAGCGCAGCAGCAAACGAGCGGGTGTGCGAGCCCACTTCCCGCTGGTTCACGAGTGATTGCTGGCTTCGGTGAACGAACTCGATGGGATCCTCGACGGTGATGATGTGATCGTGACGCTTCAAATTACAGTAGTCCAGCATCGCCGCGAGCGTGGTTGATTTCCCGCTGCCCGTCGGCCCTGTCACCAGCACAAGACCCTTTTTTAGCATCGAAAATTTCTTCAAAATCGGCGGCAACGAAAGATCTTCGATTGTGTAGACCTTGCTGGGCACAAGGCGGAATACGGCGGCAATGCCGTTCTTCTGGTTCAAAAAGTTCGCACGATAACGCGCGACGGTGGGGATTTCGTAGCCAAAATCCACATCGCCCGTCTCTTCAAACTCCTTGATCTTCTGTTCGGGGGCGATCTCATAAACCATCTTCTTGAGATGATCTCCGTCCAGCGCGGGATAATCCACCCGCACAAGATCCCCGTTGATTCTGAGCACAGGCGGATTGCCCGTACTAAGATGGAGGTCGGAGGCCCGCTGCTCCGACATAAGTTTAAAGAATGAGTCCAGCTCGGCCATGATGGGATTCCCTACAATCGCTGAAGCTGGAAAAATGCCAAGCCGGAAGCGTTTCTGCGATCCGCAGCGTCAACTTGCCGAAGAAAGCGATTCGAGGATCGCCCGGGCGGCACGTTCGCTCGCCCCGCGACGACCCAGCCGCCGAATGACGTCCTTCAGATTATCAGACATCTTCAGCCGCACCCCGTCATCCCCGACCAGCCTGAAGATTTCGTACATGATATTCTGCTCGCTGGCCCGTTTCTGGATGTATTCCTTCACGATCTCTCGCCCCGCGAGAATATTTACAATCCCGATGAACTTCACCTTCACAACGAGTTTCGCGGCCCGATAGGTCAGCCAGGAAACCTTGTACACAATGGCCATCGGCAGCGCGAAATATGCCGCCTCCAATGTGGCGCTTCCACTGGCCACGATGCCAACCGCGGCTGTTTGCATCAACTGCCGCGCTTTGCCAACAGAAACGGCGCAGATCAAATCTCCTTTCAGATGACGGTGGATCTCTTTCGCAAGCTGTTCGTTCGCGGCTGATACTTCGAAACGCAGCTCGGGCATGATGCGGCGCACCCTCCGCGCCGCCCGGAGCATAACCGGAAACAACGCTCGCACCTCCCGCATGCGGCTGCCGGGAAAGAGACCAATGAGCCGCTCGTCGCGCTTCGCTCCGCGTATGCGTTCGCGCGGCAGATGATCCATCATGGGGTGCCCGGTAAAGACCGCACGCAGCCCCCGCTCGTTGTACAACGGAGGTTCAAAAGGAAAAATGCACAGCATCAAATCGAGCATTTTCGCCATTTTCCTTATGCGCCCGCGGTTCCATGCCCAGACCTGGGGACTGATGTAATACAGAATCCTGCCCTGAAACCGATCCTTCCGTAGGGCGGCAGCCATGCGCAGGTTGAATCCCGGATAATCCACAAGCACCACGGCATCGGGCTGAAGCGCCACGATCTGCCCGCGAATCGTCTCAAAACGTTCTTTGAACCAGCCGTACTTCCGGAGCACTTCCCACAATCCGAGCACAGCGGCGTCCGCCGTCCAATCCACGATCCCTCCGGGCCGACCCGCACTAAGCCGCGCCATGCGCGGTCCTCCCACGCCCGAGAACCGGATGCCATCCGCCAGTCTCATCAACACGGCCATCACTCCCGCAGCGTGTTGATCGCCACTCAGTTCGCCAGCCAGGAAATACAAATGAGGCGGCCTTGCAAACTTCATGATGAGATTTCCGTGGTGGGCGGCAACGCCTGCTCCGATCCGGCTCGAGCCAGGCGGGTAATCTCCAGCGCCAACTCCAAAGCGCGCGCAGCGGCCTGGCCGGATACCCGCGGCTGCGCATTGCCCCGGCAGCACTCGGCAAAAGCCGCCAGCTCCAACCTGAGCGGTTCAGCCCGCTCTGCCTGCACCTTTTCCACGGAAATTGTATTGTCTCCCTTCGTATAAATCTTGCCCTCCTGCGCCTGATAATCCAGCGACAGATAGGCATCTTCCTGGAACACACGGATCTTGCGCATCTTCTCCGGGCTGACCCGGCTCGCGGTGACGTTTGCCACGCATCCGTCCTCGAAACGCAACCGCGCATTTGCAATATCCTCGCTCGCGCTCAGCACGGGAATTCCCACGGCATCGATGTGCTGCACCGGCGCTTTCACCAGATGAAGAATGATTTCAAGGTCATGAATCATCAAGTCCAGAACAACGCCAATATCCAGGCTCCGCCCCGGATACGCAGAAAGCCGGTGGGCTTCAATAAAGCGTGGTCTGGTCAGGCGTTCTTCAAGCAAACCCAGCACGGGATTGAAGCGTTCAATGTGCCCGACCTGCAACACCCGCCCGCCCGCCTTGGCAGCGGCAACCAGATCCACGGCTTCCTGCGCGGTATTCGTCACAGGCTTCTCCACAAGCACATGCACGCCCCGCTCCAGTAACAACATGGCGACGGCATGATGACTGGGTGTTGGCGTCGCGACCGAAGCCAGTTCCACGCGCTCTGCAAATTCTTCCAGACTCCCGGCAGCTTCCGCTCCATATCGGCGTGCAACATCCTGCGCGGCGCGCACGTCCGTGTCGTACACCGCTGCAAGCCGGGTGCAATCCAACTCTGCATAAACCCGGGCATGATTCCGGCCAATGCTTCCCACGCCCACCACACCCGCGTTCATTTGCTCCTGACCGCTGTTCAAGCGGGCAGATTAAAGCGCGCCGTGGCAATTTCGCAATCTTTCATGGGAGAATCCCCCATTCCCTCCGCCCTCAGTTTTCCGGCTCCACAAGACCCGGTTGAGTCTGCCACTCAACGCAAACCGGGATCTGCAATTGAAAATTCTCCACCGTCACCTCGTGCTCAGACAGGCCCAGATGGCGGGCAACAGCCCCCACCGGAGGCGGACCCGGCCATTGCACCCGCGCCGTTTGGCCCCAGGCATCGCCTGCCAGATCAAAGGGCACCGCCTCAAATCCCCGGATTCGAAGCGTCCCCCACCCGGCAACCCGCCGATAATCCGGTGCCCCAACCGCTTCCAGCCGCTCAACAACCCATACCGCCTCCTCCTGCACATTATCCGGCGAAGCCACCCATAACGCGCCAAACGCCGATTGCCCATCTGCACCCTCCGTTAACCTCACCGCCACGGTGTCCTGCCCGGTTTCTCCCGTGATTCGTCGAGGCCGCAGCCCCGATTCAAGATGTGCGCTCAACCGTTGCGCAGCCAATTTCAGTCCCAGCAAAACCTCGTCCAGTGCCGCTCCGTCACACTCCGCATAACCCGCTCGAACCTGTGGCCTACCATTCCAGTGCGCATCTTCCCAACTCAAATCAAGAAGCCCACGGGTTTCGCCCGTTCCTCCCGCCCATCCGGCCTGCCATACGGCACGATGCGCGCGGAGACCGCCCGCGGCGAGTTCTTCATCAGTGGAGCGGCGAGCGCCTGCATACCATGCCCAAGGCCCGGGAAACGGCCAAACCCAGCCATCGATCTCGGAGACATCTCCAAAGCCAACCATTGCAGCACCGGCACTCTCAAAAACCAGAAGGGCACCGCCTGCGCCGACAAGCGTCGCCTCCAGTTCCGACAGCGCCGGGCGAACTTTTTCTCCCAGCCAACCGCGAATAATCTGCACCCCACCGTTCCAAACCGGGGCCGCCCATGATCCCGTAAGCCGCAGTTGCCCTTCCGCCACCCCCCCAAAAGAGGGAGCTTGCACCCCGGCAAACGTCGCCAGCTCCTCAAGATCCGCAGCTTCAAAACGCAGCTCGCCGCCGGCTTGTCCACGCGCGTCAAGTTGCCAGCCCGCCGCGGGGCGGATCCATGAGTTCGGAACGGCAGGCAGCTTCACCCATCCGGAAATTCGTCCACCCCGGTCCGATTCCCATATCAGATCGTCCAGCCGCGTTTCATGCCCCGAGATGGCTGTTTTCGCTGAAAACCGCACCGCCCCCTGCGAAAGTTCAAACCGATCAAAATAGATCTGTCCGGGCGAGTACGTGGCCGAGAACAAACCGCCAACTGCCGACGCCACGTCCGTCTCCGCCAACTTCGCAACCCTCAAGCGGAACGCTCCGGAATGCGCTCCAGCAGTGCCGTCGCCACTCCATCGGCCTTCCAGACCTTCGACAATTTCCGGCACCGCAGGGAAATGCCGGAGCACCTCCCGGTACGGCCCCAACGATGCGATTGCCCCGTTTAACTCACCTTCATAACGCCAAACTGGCTGCCAGCCCAATACGGCGTGGCCTTCCACAAAATCGTTCTGTTGCCGAAGTCTGAATCGTTCAATCGCAACCTCGCTCCCCGCCAGCCGCACAACGGCCTCGACCGCACCCACCCGCGCTCCGGCCACCCCCAGATTGCTCCCTGCAATTTCGAGCGTCCCACGCGCACCTTGCCCCGAGTTCTCGATATCGCCCATGACGCGCAGAGTTCCTTCCAACACGCGCTCTTCACCCTCGGACCACAGTGCGAACGCCGAAAGATCGCGAGCATCGGCATCCACCGACGCGCGAAACAGCGGCATCCAGATGCGGCTGTCTTCATCCGGCCATTCCACCCTGCCCGAAAGATCCACCCGGTTTGCCGCTTGTCGCAACTCAAGGGTCTGCACATCAATCCCCCCCGGGGCGAGCGTAGCCCCCAAAACCACGCTGTCCCACACCCGTTCCTTCCATCGGAGACCATCCACACGCAGGCGCACAGCCCCGCTTCCCACGCGGAGCCGCCCAGGATCGCCGCGGAAACTAAATCGCACATCCTCAATGCTACCCCCGGCGATGCCGTCCCGGCCGAGAAACGCAGCAAGACGCCCTGCATCGATTCCCGTGGCAGTCCCGGAAATCTCAGCAGATTCGCCTGCTCCGGCAAGATCGAGATGAAACCCGGCGCGCGCCATTCCGCCAAATCCGGTCAATGTGATCCCGGCAGAGACCTGCCCTTCCCCAAGCGCTGCGAGATCGGCTTCAGCGACGCGCACGGTCACCTCACCCAGCGCTGCTCCACGGATCGACAACACGCCATCCCTCCAGAAAGCGGCGCCCTGCAGAGGCGGTAAATCCACATCGCGGCGCTCCCAACGGCCCCGCCCAACGCCCGTCGCAACCCAACCTCCGCGTTCGCCCGCTTCCAACCAGATCCCATCCCATCCGAGGCCGACCTCTCCCTGTTCGACAGACATGCGGCAATTTTCAAGGCTCAGAACGCGCGGTTCAAGCCGCTCAACAAACCGGTCGAACTGCGACCGATGCGGGCGAGCTTTCAACGTTGGGAGCGCATCCCCAGACGCCCCAAAACCATCCGACGATCCGGCACGAACGACAAGCTTTCCGCCTGCGATCCTCAGGCGTTCCAGCACCCGGCCCTCTCTTGCAAACACCGTTCCACGATCCACCGCAGCCGCAATTTCCGCAGCCTCAAACTCCACTCCCGAATCCGCCGCAGCTACAACGTCGATACGCACATTCTGCAAAACGATGCGTTCCTCCCAAATGCTGCCCTGCATGGATCCGATTGAGATGCGCCCGCCACGCGCCTCGACTTCCCGGGTGACAACCCACCGCAGCACCTCACGTTGCACCGCCGGAACGCACAGTACCACCACACACGCCGCAATCAGCATGGCCGCAATGCGAAACCCGGACGAACGCCGCGGTTCCATGCGCAATTCTGTCGGCACCGGCAGCCCCGGCGCGCGCGGTGTCTCCACCGGAGTCTCGGTCGCAGCAGGTTCCCAATCGGCGCTCATGGCACGCACGCTACCACAGCCGAGCCCGGCGGGTGAACTGGGCTACCGCAAAAGATCTTCAAGCTCATCAAGTTCAAACCCGCCGCCTGCGCCGTCCCCGCCCTCTTCAAGCAGCTGTTGCGCAACCTCCCGTTTCCGTTCCTGAAGCCGTGCAACGCGCTCTTCAACGGTGTCCTTCGCCAGAAATCGGCATGCCACAACACGGCGCTCCTGCCCGATGCGATGGGCTCTGGCAATCGCCTGTGCTTCGGCCGCCGGGTTCCACCACGGGTCGAGGAGAAAAACCGTGTCTGCACCGGCGAGATTCAGTCCGGAACCGCCAGCTTTCAGACTGATCAGGAACGCCGGAATCCCGTTCCCAGCCTGGAATTTCCGAACCACGTCACCCCGATTCTGCGTTGCGCCGTCAAGATAACAATACGCGATGCCCCGATGGTCCAACTCTTTTCTCAACAACCCGAGCAGACGCGTGAACTGGCTGTACACAAGAACACGATGACCCCCTTCCAACACCTCCTCCAGCCTGTCCCAAACCGCGTCAAACTTGGCAGAAGGAGCCTTCCACCGGCGTTCCTCCTCCGAGGGCAGCAAACCGAGATGACAGCTTGCCTGCCGCAGCCGCAGCAGTGCAGCCAGAATTGTCATGCGCCTCTTTCCCTCCCCGCCACGGCCGCTGTGCTCAAAAATCTGCCGCCGCGCGGCATCCAACAGCCCCGAATAAATTGTCCGTTGTTCCGCAGTCAGATCCACCCAGGCTGTCTCCTCGATCAACGCCGGCAATTGCGGAGCGACCGTTTCCTTCAGGCGCCTCAGAATCAACGGGCGCACCCGTCGTCTCAATCGCTCGATCCCTCCTTCGCCACCTCCGCCTTCGTATCGCTCCCGGAAATCCGTCAGCCGTCCGAGATATCCCGGCATCAAAAAATGAAACAGCGACCAGACATCCCGGACGCTGTTCTCAACGGGCGTACCGGTCAGGACAAGCCGACGCGGAGACTGCAGCGCCGCAGCCGCTTTTGCCGTGCGACTTTCCGGATTCTTAATTTGCTGGCCTTCATCCAGCGCAATCAAACCCCATGCGCACGCACACAGAGGCCCGGCATCCACACGCAGGATGGCATAGCTGGCCACCACAAGATCGGCCGAGGCAAACGACTCACGAAGCCGGGCGCGGTTCGCCCCTTCATAACGCACGCATTTTAGCGCCGGCGCAAAATGTTCCGCTTCAGACAGCCAGTTTGAGACCAGCGACGTCGGACATACGACGAGGGCCGGTCCATCCATGGCCTCACGTTCCTTCATTGCTCCGATCCACGCGAGCGTCTGAACGGTCTTTCCCAACCCCATTTCGTCGGCAAGAATTCCTGCAAGCCCGTTCGCCTCAAGCCGCGCCATCCATTCCACACCCTCGCGCTGATACGGCCTCAAATCTGCGCGGAACCATGCCGGAATCGCCACCGGCATCGCGTCCCGCAGGCGCGCGCAGCCGCTTTCATCGCGGACAACCGCACCCCAATCCTGCGCTGTGCGCGCAAGAAAATCGGCACCGACCGCGTTCAACCGATACACACCCGGACGCGCCTGGCGCGTGTCCAGATCGCCAAATGCCGCTTCCAACTCTTTAACTGCCTGCACCGGCGCGATGGCAATGCGCCCGTCTCCAAGGCGGCGTGTTCTCCGGCCACCTTGCAGCATCTCCCGGGCAAATCCGTCGAGCCCACCGTCAAGCCCGGTGAGTTCAACAGATCCGGAAGCGTCCGCAGCTTCGAACCCGAGTTCGCCGCTCAGCCAATCGTCACCGCCCCCCCCGTCTTCAACTCGAAACACAACCCGCGGCCGCAACACAACCATCCGTTCCATGACGGTGGCGAGACGGTCTGCAATGCGCACGTACCAATCGGCGCGAATTCCTGGAAGGCGGTCAGCCAGAAATTCAGCCGTCGAGCCTTCTCCTGCCAGTACGAAAACTGTTTCATCGCGTTTGCC
The DNA here is from genome assembly GCA_964652295.1 of uncultured Chthoniobacterales bacterium. Classification (GTDB taxonomy): domain Bacteria; phylum Verrucomicrobiota; class Verrucomicrobiia; order Chthoniobacterales; family CALDSX01; genus CAZZCL01. The sequence continues at coordinate 556 of CAZZCL010000046.1, read as the reverse complement.
CGGCAAAAACCCGGCTTCCAGCAGCCTGCTCCGCGCCGCATTCTCGATCCGCTCATCCCGGCGCCAATAACCCGCGGGATCGGAAGGATCGGGGTGCAACGCTTCCCCAACGTTGCCGACAGTCCGCGAGCCATCCAGCCGGATTCGTAGTCCGGGATAATCTGCAAACAGCCGCGCCTGCAGCGCGTTCATTGTTCCGTCCAGATCCAGCGTCATCTGCGGCGAGGCTGTACGGAACCGAAATCGGTCAAGGACATCCGGCGGTTCGATCTCAGCCAGCTCGCACAGCGCAGGAAGTTCCCCCGCAAAAAATCGTGCGGCGTCTTCTCGCTCCAGCACCGTTCTTCCGCTGGCGGCATATGCTGGCGGGAGAGCGGCGCGGCCACGCACCACGTCGTCCTCCCCAAGATACCAATCCTGCGCAAGAACGCGCCCCGACGGCAGCGGCGCATCCTCCGCCTGCAAAACAACGCGCCCATCCCCCTCGACGCCAATGGAAAGCCGCCCGCGCACCAGGCCAGACGCAATCCGTACCGCCCGGTCGCGTCCCAGCCAA
>CAZZCL010000045.1:0-24051 GCA_964652295.1 uncultured Chthoniobacterales bacterium | reverse complement strand
GACAGGTCATGTGTATGAGACGGACAAATGTTTTTGGGGACAGGTCATGTGTGTGCGCTGATTTCTGGGGACAGGTCATGTGTATGAGACGGACAAAAAATCGCAGGTCAGCGACCTGCGCTACAGATTGGCTGCCGGACGCAGGATAAATTGCTCCGCGCATCCTGTAGATCAGGTCGTTGACCTGATAAAAATGGGCCACGACAGTGTTTCTGGGGACAGGTCATGCGCGCTGATTTCTGGGGGCAGGTCATGTGTATGAGACGGACAAAAAATCGCAGGTCAGCGACCTGCGCTACAGATTGGCTCCAGAATAGTCCTATTGCGGCATCGCAGCCTTCACACGCGCGATTTCCGTTTCATTCTGCGAACGTGACACAAAATCCCTGAGCACAGTTTTCGCGTCGTCAATCCGGCCGGCCGCGCTAAACCGTGCGGCAAGCGCCAGCGGCGCATCGGGTTGCTGCGGAGCAAGACGCATTGCGCGGTCCAAATATGTCAGCGCGCGTGTCTCCAGGGATTCCTCCGCAGCAAGTGCAAAATACACGGCAGCCAGACGTTCGCGCACTTGAATCGCCGGAGATTGTGCCAGCGCACGCTCCAAAAGGCCTGCCCAGCGGGCGACATGGCGTAGATCCCCCGAGGCGGGTGCAATGGCGCCAGACACAGCAGACCCAGGAAAGGCCGGATGCGCTGCGGTTTCGGGATGTCGCTCAATAAAATCCAGGATGGCGTTTTCATTGTCTTTAGAATTCCCCGCGCCATCTTCAAGCAGTCGCACCACGGCAAGGGCCGTGGCAGGTTCCATGGCAGGATCGAAATCAAGTTCATCGAGCACTGTGCGGAGGGTATTCTGCTGGTTTGTCGAGATCGCATAGAGCGCGGCAATCTCCGGATTGTGCAGCGCGCGCACGATGGGAAAAGCGTCCGCGGCACGGTTCATGGCAAGTAGGATGCGCGCGTAATCGGCCCGGAAGGACGTCCTGCGGAGCGGATCACTTTCCACGACTTCACGAAGGCGACGCTCCGCCGTTTCGATTTCGCCAACCTCGCGATAAAACAATGCAATACGCGCATCTATTGAAGGTTCCAACCCGGCAAGCCGTTCGAGACGTCGGACGATGGCTTGCGCTTGCTCACGGTCGTTGGCAAGCCAAAGCGTGTGTGCATGAGTCAGTTGTGCGGTGGACAGATCGCGGCGCGCCGCTGCGAGCGTCGTCGAGAGTCCGGCGGCGAGATCGGCCCGGTCTACGGCACGTAGCGCGGCGATGGTTTCAATCGGTGCTCTGGCAGTGCGATCTCCGAAAACGGTTCCGACCGCAGCGGCGATGCGTTCCACGCGCGCTGCGTCGCCGACGGCAGCCAGCGTGCTGATCGCGCCGGACGATTCCTGGGTTTCAGGCTGTCGTTCAAAAAGGCCCGCAAAGGCTTCGCGAAACGGTTCGCGCGCCGGATGAGCAAACGCTGCGTTGCGAAGCGCAATGGAATAGGCTGCGGGCGCGGGAGCGGTCCCACCGGCGGTGGCGCTGTCTTCCGCTTCGCGCAGCCAATAAGCAATGCGCTCATCCGGAATGCCTGTATCTGCCGCAAGCAGACGTGCGACGGCGAGTGTGCACAGCGCCCGATCAGTTGGCGACGCCGAGGAAGGCGCAGCATGCACCAGCGCGGCCATGGCATCGGTGCGGCTGTCACCGTCTTGAGAAGCGCTCTCGAAAGCCGCTTCAATGAGTGTGGGAAACGCCTGGTTTAACGCAAGCGCCCGGCGATGATCCAGCACGACGGCGCTGCGTCCACGCTGAATCTGCAGGACGGCAGCCGCAATCTGAGCTTGGGCGGGAGCGGTGCGCGGCGGCGGATCGGAGGAACCTCCAATGACGCCAAGCGGTTCCAGCGCATCCACATACCGACGCTCGGCGGCGATGGCTTCCGAAAGTGCCAGCCGGGCCGGCCAATCCGAGGCATCGCCCTGAATGGTGTCGGACAACCGGGCGATCGCCTCGCCCGTGCGACCCAAGCGCAGCGAAATCTCGCCGGACATACGGCGAAGCTGGCTTTGCCATGGATACTTTTTGAGCAGCCGTTCGACAATGTCGAGGGCAGCTCCGGGGTTGAGCGCATTTTCGAGCGCTTCGGCAAGTTCTTCGCCAGTGCGCACGACAGTGGGTTCAGGCAGTTCGTTTGAACCGGCCGCAAGCGTTTCGAAGAAGAACCGTTCCGCTTCGTCAAAACGGCCGGCCGCCGCGTAGGCGAGGACGGCGCTGCGCCAGAGCGCGTCGTTGTCGGGTATCTGCGCGAAGACGGCTGCGTAGATACGCGCGGCCTCCAGCGGGGCATCAGCGGCCTCGAGATGCGCGGCAAGCGCCTGAAGCCATTCCGCACTGCGGGATCCATGAACGGCCGCCGCTTCGCCGGGGCTTAAATCCGCTGCGGCAAGTCCAATTTCAAGACTGGCCAGCAGAATGCGCGCCTGCTCGGCCTCCAGGCGGCCTTCCTCATCGAGAAGCTGAATGCGCGCTTCATCAGCAAGCGCGGCGCGGAGCAACGCCACAGAAGTCAGCGGCAGACTCCATTCCCGAAATGACACAGCCGCGCCCAGCAGCGCGCTCCATGGAGAACGCGCGCCGCCACCCAACCCGGACGCAAATCCCAGCCGCGCGTAGTCGTCGGCGGCAGCGGTCACCTCGCGGGCGTTGCCCAACAGGCTGTGCATGAGCAGGCGGACAAGGCACGCTCCCGCCGGATCGATTGCGGCGCGCGCTTCGGCTTCTGCAAGACGAGATTGCGCGAAGCGCCCGGCATCCTCCGCTTCCAGCGCAAGATAATGGGCGCGCATGGCAGAAAACCGCGTGTCGAATGTGGTGGACCCCGTGCGGGCGGCGGTCGCGTCAAGCAGATCGAATGCGTCTCCCGCACGATCCAATGCAAAGAGCCATCCAGCGAGCGTAATGGGATCGGCCGGTCCATCCGGCGTGGTTTCCGCGCGTTCGGCAAGGCGCACAGCAGTCTCCAACTGCCCATGACGTCCGCTTAACAAGGCCGCCTGCCACAACACTTCGGCATGAGCAAATCCCTCGGGGAAAAGCAGATCGGTATCCAGGGAACAGCCGGGTTCGAGCACGGAAACCGCATGGGCGAGGAGAGCGAAGCGCCGTTGTTCGGCAGGCGACAGGGACGCGAGCCAATCCGCAAGACCGCGCGCATCGCCGCGGGTTGCGGCGCTCCAGATCCAGTGCAGACGCGCATCCTGTCCAGGGTCGATCCCGATCCAATGCATGAACGCCGCACGCGCGTCATCGTGCGCATTGGAAAAATGAAAGGCATGCAACGCTTCAGGCGCATGCGGATCGGTCTTCCAGCGTGCAAGCCATTCCCCGCGCTCGGGTTCTGCGGCATGCAATTCCGAAAGCCGTCGCACGGCATCGAGACGGAGCCCGCGTTCGCCGACGGTTTCGGTGCCGGGAATGCGCCGCGCCAGTTCGCGCAAGGTCCGCCCCAGAGCCAGATCTTCCTCACCAATCTGCACGCGCGACGCAGCAACAATTGCGGGAAGACTTTCCAACGTGGACGCTCGCGGCAGAACGGGCGGCGAATACTCGCGCGGGTCGCGACCGACCGGTTTGACGGCATCCAGCACATGGAGCAGGGCGTTGGCTGCCCCCGCTGAGTTGCCCGCCTCCAGATGCGCAATTCCCAAGGCATGCTGCACCGCAGCATTGCGCCCATCCAGCGCGGCGGCGCGTTCCAGCAATTCGAGGCGGCCTGCGGCATCCCCCATGCGCCTGCGATACCCGGCTGCCTCGGCAAGCGCGGCGGCATTGCGTGGCGCCTTTTTCAGAATGCGTTCCCATGCGGCGGCGGCTTTGGCATCGAGAAAACCGCGCTCACACAAACGCGCATGCCGCAGCTCCAGATCCAGCGACCCGGGAAAACGTTCCAGCGCAATCTCGAGCAGATTGACCGCAGTACGAAAATCGCCGAATTCCTCAGCGGCATCGATCTGAGCCATGAGCCCTTCGCGATCGGCGCTGCGCGGATCGGTCCCACGCAGGACTTCGTATGCGGCACGGTCGTCGCCGGAGCGCTTATATAATGTGGCCAGCGCGCGCACGGCGGACGCATCACCCGCAGCCGCGCGACGTTTCCACCGTTGAGCGAACTCTTCCATCTGTCCGGTGCGACGGGCGAACTCTGCGGTTTCGATGAACAGACGTCGCTGCCGGGATTCCGCACCGGTGAGTTGGCATTCAGCGTCAAGCAGGTCGAGGGCTTCCTTCGGATTGCCAAGCCGTTCCAAAGCGCGAACAAGGCCTTTCAGCGCTTTTTCGCGCTCGCCAGCTTTCCCATGATTGAATGCGTCGCGCCAAACATCGCGAGCGGCAGCCCATTGCTCGGCGCGTTCCAGAGTTTCGGCAAAATCGACAAGAAGACCCTGGTCGCGGCCGGCGTTTTCCGCAAGGCGCCGGTAGAGCAGCACCGCATCGTCGAAACGTCCGGCGCTGGCGAGAATTCCTGCGCGACGGCGTTCCAACTGCCGGAGTTCTTCACCTGAAGCGGACGCAATCAGTGTGTCCAATGCCTCGAGCGCAGCGTCGTACCGACCGGATTCCACGCCGAGATCCACGAGAAACAGCAGGGCGCGCGCAGGCGGTTCTGATCCTGCAGATGCGCGCTGTGCAGACATCATCGCTTCATCATATTGCCCGCACAACGCCTGCCACCGCGCGAGGGCAAGCAATCCCTCGGAATCGCCGGCATCCGCCCGTGCCGCGGCGGATCGCGCAGCGAGTTCCGCAGCAACGGCAGGATGCAACCCCCGGCGCTCCGCAGCCGTGTGACTTTCCAATGGAACATCGCCCAGACCGGGGATGATAATGGACCGCGGTTGGATGGCGGTGCGCGGCATCGCCGAGAGCAGGGAGAACAACTCCCGGTCGAGCGCGGTGCGTGCCTCGGGCCTGACGGCTTTTATCGCAAGCCGAAGTTGTTCCGCAGCTTCGTCCGTCCGGCCGGCAGAAGCGAGCGCACCGCTATATTCCCGACGCCGTCGCGCATCCGGATCCAGCGCAACGATCTCTTTATGAACATCGGCTGCCTGTTCATGAAACCCGACTCCGGCAAGCAGCGCGGCGTTGGCGCTCAGCGCTTCGAGGCGCGCCTCCGGAGGCGCGCCCGGATCCACGGCACGCGCCACTGCGGCAAGCCCTTCCTCCGAACGATCCCGCTCAAAATAGAACCGGGCAAGAGCGCGCACGGCATCCATATCCGACGGAGCGGCATCAGCCGCAGTTTTGAGCAGCGATTCGGCAGCATCCCAGAAGCCCTGCCGCGAGAGAAATTGTACGGCGAGCGCAGTCGTTTCGGGGTTGGCCCCGCTGTCTGAGGCCAGATCCATAATGACCTCCCGGGCAGCACGGCTTTCTCCGGCGCGAACGAGATTTTCCGCAAGGAAAAACGCGGAGTCTGCATCGCCGGGCTGCAGCTCAAGCAATTTGCGGGCATAAAAAGCAGCACCGGCATAATCGCCTCCGTCGGCAGCCAACCTTGCTGCGGCACGCAAGCTCTGGCGGTCCGAAGGCTGAAGCTCCAGAACGCGATCCAGCCATCGGCGTTGTTCATCCGGTTCCCCGAGAGCTTCAAAAAGCTCGGCCATGCGCGCAGCCGCTGCGGGATCGCCAGAGGATTGCGCAGCGCGTTCGGCCCATTGTTTTCGCAGTGCAGCCAGTGTGCCCTCGGTGCGATGCAGGCGCACGAGGTCTGCGATCATCCCCGCGGCCAGCCAGTTGCCGGGGGCAACACGTTCCAACCCGTTTTCAAGCGATGAAATCGCTTCGGGAATGCGATCCTGACGTTCGAACAGCCGGGCAAGATCCCGCGCTGCAGCTGCGGCCTCGTCCGGCGCGCCGTTGCGTGCAATCTCCAAATGATGCGCAATGGCCCGCGGAAGCAGTTCGTTGGCTTCGCACAATTCTGCGAGCCGCCGCCGTAGCGCAGTATCGTCCGGTCGGCTGGAGAGCGCACGTTCCCAGGCGCCAAGCGCCTCGTCGCGGCGGCCCGCTGCAAGATACAACTCGCCCGACCTGAGCAACGCCGCTTCCCGGCGGGGATCCTGGCTTGGAAGACGTTCAATGGCGCGTCCCAACGCCGCTGCGGCTTCCTGTGGTTTGTTCAGGGACATCAGCACCTCCGCTTCCGCAAGCGGAATGGCCGGTTCCTCCGGCGAAAGTTCTCCGGCGCGGCGGTAGGCCTCGAGCGCTTCGGCAGGTTTGCCACTGCGACGCAACAGATGTCCGTAGACCGCCGCGGCCGGTCCACTGCCAGCGGTGGCTTTCACACGGTATTCCTCCAGCAACATCGCGCGGTTTGCAGACGCCAGCTTCCACAACCTGTCGAGCGCCGGCCCGTCCACCGGATTCCGTTCGAGCATCCTGCGATACCGCACGGCGGCGGAATCGGCGGGAGGCAAGGCAGACTGCTGCGCTGCGGGCGGCTCGATCTGGGCAAAGGCGGCCGGGCAGGCAAGCCCAATCCATACCACGGCGAAAAGCCAGAGGCCAGGGATGCAAAGAATCGGGGCCGACGCGCCCTGAACCGTCGTGCGCCGGGGTGTGCAGTCCGGTCGTGTCATGAGATGCCAACCTAATCGTGCGATGTCCCATTGGCAAAATACGGTGTGGTGAGAGAACGCGGTTAAGGCTTGTCAGAAGGGGCAAACCGGCTGTACTTACCCTCTTCTACAAATGCATTGCAGGCGGGTTTTATACTCATGATTGTCCGGCTTTTTCAGGATTCTCCCGGCGGAACCGCCGCCGCATGGGCATGCGTCCCCTGCTCCCGCAAGGCATCCGGAGTTTTTTTGGGCATCATGGCATGCGGCGCGGTGCTGCTTGGCAGTTTTTCAAATGCGCACGCCACCGACGCAGCTGCAGCGCAGGCCGATGCTGCGCGTCGCCTTTATACCCTGGCCGGCGCGTTTTCGAACGAAGGCCACACCCTGCGCGATGGCCGCTGGCGGATCCAGCTTGTGCCCGGTAGCGCGCGTGTGCTTGAGGTTAACCTGCACCTCGGCAATGCGCATTGGTTCTGCGCAGCCGCCGCCGATCCTGCCGCCGGATTACAGCTGGCGCTTTACGATGAGGACGGGCGCTTTCTCCCGGCAGCCGCATGGAATGGCGCAGGAATGGCCGCCGCGGAATGGACCGCGCAATACAGCGGCCCGCATTACCTCCGCATCGCCCGGACCGACACCAAACAGGACGGCGATCCGGTCGAGGCGGCAGTTCTTTACACTTACCAATAAATGCCCATGGCGCTCAGTAATGCTACCACCCAACGGCACCCCGCACGCGAACCGGTACGGCAATTCTCCGTCTTCCTCGAGAATCGCGTCGGCGCGCTTCTCGACGTGGTGAAACTGCTCAACCAGCACATGGTCGACGTCATCGCCCTGACGGTGCAGGACGCAGCGGATTCGTCCATTGTGCGCATCATTGTGAGCGATCCGGATCTGGTGGAAACGGTGTTTGAAGACCATGGCATCGCCTACGCCATCATCGACATGCTGATTGTCGAACTGCCGGAAAGCGCGGAACAACTCGGGCGGGTGCTCTCCACACTTTTGCAGGCGGAAGTGAACATCCATTTTTCCTACCCGCTGCTCACACGTCCGCGCGGGCGCGCGGCGCTCGCGTTGCACGTCGAGGACGATGATTACGCGGGCAACGTGCTCTCCCGGTCAGGTTTCCAATTGCTGACGCAGGCCGACATTTCGCGCTGAAACCCACCGGGCTTAAAAGCCCCTGCGACGGCGATCACCCCCATCGTAACCGGCCCGGGCGCAGACGTTACCCCGACGAGCGGCACGGACACGAACATCGCGGTCCCGACCCGGATGAGTCGGTGCGATCCCAGGCAGCGCGCGTTTGTGCGCTTGGAATCCTGACCGGCTCAGTTCCGGCCGTACAACGGATCATCGATGGTCGATGGAGTCTCGCGGACAGGCTCGAAAATTTCTTCGCGCGGTTCGCGGACAACGATAGTACGCGAACGGGCACGTTCGGCTTCCGCACGCGCGCGCTCGGCATCCAGCCGGGCTTGCTCGGCCTGGGCATAGGCTTGCGCCGCCTGCATGCGGGCGATTTCATCCGTGTTGGAACAGGCGGACAGCGCAAGGGCGCAGGCAGCTGCGATGATGGCAAGGGAACGAAAAGGCATGGTGAATCTCATAAGAATCCCGTGGTTATCGGGCCGGAGGCGGCGGGTCAACGCCAAATTCATGCACCGCACCGGGAGCGACAAGCCGACGGCTGAGATAACGTTCCGCGCGCATGATCGCGCGGAATTTCACAAGATCCTCTTCGATCGACCCACTGATGATGGTGTACTTGTAATCCCGCCAGGATTCCATCTCGCGTGCGGCGCTGCGCAGCCGCTGCTCAATCTGTGCGGCACCCTCCGTGCCGCGGCGTTCCAGGCGACGCCGGAGTTCATCCAGATCCGGCGGCATAATGAAAATATCCGCAAGACATTCCGCAATGGCGGGATGACGCGAGGCCCGAATGGCCGCGGCCCCCTGGATATCGATATCCACCAGCACATCGCGACCAGCCTGAAGATGCTCGAGAATCTCGCCGCGCGGCGTGCCGTACCAATGCGTTCCGTGCACGCGCGCGTATTCCAAAAAATCGTCCTCCTCGATCCGTCGCACGAACTCTTCCTCGGAAAGAAACCGGTAATCTTCGCCATCGATCTCTCCCGGACGCGGCGGCCGCGTGGTGCACGACACAATGTAACTAAAGTCCGGTGTGCGCCGCAATCCCTCACGCAGGGTCGTTTTGCCTGCACCAGACGGCGCAGACAGCACAAAAAGGATCCCAAGACGACTAAAGCTCACAGCCGTATAGGTTACTCCACGTTTTGCGCCTGCTCGCGGATTTTTTCGACCTCAGCCCTCGCCGCAAGCACAGTCTGTGAGAGACCGACATCCTGGGATTTAGCTCCAACGGTGTTGAACTCGCGTGCGAGTTCCTGAGCGAGAAACTCCAGGGATCGTCCGGTGGGTTCAGCCGACTTGAGCAGCGTTTTCAATTGCTGCACATGGCTGGCAATCCGCGCGAGTTCCTCAGAAATATCGGAACGTTCCGCGAACAACGCCACCTCTTTGAGCAACCGGTCGTCGCTGGCACCCACCGAGACACCCGCGTGACGGATCCGTTGAAGCAATGCTTCACGATGGCGCCCCACCGCAGCAGGCTGAACCCGTTTCGCCTCGGTGACCGCACTCCCAAGCGCTGCAGCGCGTTTGCGCAATTCCATTGCCAGATGCCGCCCTTCCTGCGTGCGCATGGCGTCGAATGCGTCCAGCGCAGATTCGACAGCCTCCCGAAGCAATCGTCTGAGCATGGCCTGGTCCACAGCCGGTTCCGCAGATGTTATCACCCCCGGAGCCCGCAGGATTGTGTCGATACTCACCGCTTCGCCAAGCCCAAGCCGTTTCTGGAGCCGCACAATCTCCTTGTGCCATGCCAACGCGGCATTCTCGTCAATACGAGGCGCTCCGGCTTTTGCCGCCATGGAAAGCGTGGCGTTGAGCGTGACGCGCCCCCGCGCGACACGTGCGGCTGTTCGTTCGCGAACCTCCGGTTCAAACGCCACCAACTCGCGCGGCAGGCTCAGCGCCAGATCCAGCTGCTTGCGGTTAAGGCCGATCACATCCACGGCAATGTCCACGCCGTCTCCGGCGGCTGTGCCGCGTCCGTACCCCGTCATACTCTTCATACGTCGAACAGGCTATGCGCCGGGACAGCTTTACGGCAAGCTCCGCCCCGCCACTTCCCACCGGGATCGCACCGGACTGCAGCTCTGTCTCCATCTAATCCTGGCCTCAGCTTAATCCGGGCGAAACGTGCCGATCGCTCGCACGCCCTCCTCGCCGATCTCATAAACTTCAAGACTTATCGGAGTGACTGCGCCTTCATAAGCGCGCACAAATTTTGGGCCGTACATTTCGAGATTTGAGGCAAGCGCCGGAAACGCGTAGATCAATCGCCGTGCCGGAATGACAACGTGCACCGTTGTTCCAAGCGTTTCGCGAAACATCGCAAGAAACTCCGGGGTCAGCACAGCCATGGGGGCAAGCGGATGATCGATCTCCAGCCATGCGTATTGGATCACGCCGTCGCGTCCGCGATGGTAGGAGGGCTCTGCAGCCTCGATCAGGCGTCCGGCCTCGGCCAGCGTGGCGGCGAGCAGCGCACCCCATGCCGCATCCGCCGCCGGGGCGCTGCCGGTTTCCCCATGGCGAAGTGTATTGTCCGCCCCGAGAATACCCAGTGTAAGAACAGCCTCGCGTCCGCCGCCGAAAGGACGCGCGACCGGGGGGCGCATGAACGCCGGTTCGATGGCTATCACAAGGCGCTCGCTTTCAGTGAGGGCCGATTCGGGCGGGCTCAATGGCGGCGTGGAAACTGCCGCCTCTACCTCCCCGGGAGCAGACACGACCGCAGCGGCGGATGCTGCCAAGCCCAACGGCTCGGCGGGGGAATCCGCCTCCGTTGGCGCATCCGGCACTTCGGGCGGCGTGGGCGAAGGCTTGCACCCACACAACACGAAGGCCATGGCAAGCGCCAGCAACCGGATTGCGCCCATTGCGCGCACATCGATGCAGGGTAAGACTGGTTGATGTTTGCGTTCCTGAACGGAACATTGTCTGCCGCGCTGCCAACGCGGATCGTCGTGGAGGTGCATGGTGTGGGGTATCAACTGGAGATTCCGCTTTCGAGTTATGACAGGCTTCCGGAACCCGGAAAGGAAATCAAGGTGCTGACCCGGCTCATTGTGCGCGAGGACGCCCATACCCTGTTCGGATTTATGAGCGAAGCAGAGCGCGACTTGTTCGATCTGCTCGTGTCTCATGTGAGCGGCGTCGGCCCGAAGGTCGCACTCTCCGTACTGAGCGGACTGCCGGTCGAACTGTTCAAAGCGGCCGTCGTGGCAGGCGATGTGGACCGACTTTCCAAGGTGAAAGGACTTGGACGCAAGACCGCTGAACGGATTGTTGTCGAACTGAAGGACCGCATCGGAGTCGCCGCGGCATGGGAAGCCAGCAGCGCCATTGCAGCCGGAGGGTTGGAATCGCAGGCAAACGACGCTGTGCTCGCGCTGATTTCGCTGGGTTACAAACAGGTTGACGCCCATAAAGCCGTCCGGGCCGCGGCCATGGACGACGCCGACATGGATTCCGAACAACTCGTGCGGGCCGCGCTCCGCAGATTGGCAGCCTGAACGTCCCCACGTCCCGCACTGCCAAACAATGTCTTCGGAACGCACTCTAAACGCCCTGCACAAGGCCCTGCCTGAAGGCGGGCTGCTGGCGCACGGCAACTGGCTCCTTTCCCCGGAGCCTTTCCCCCTCACTGCAAATCAGGTGGCTGCCCTCGAACATCTCGGCTACCACCTCACGCTGTTCCAGCGCGCCGCAGATCTTTTGTATTTGCTCAGCGCACGGGGGCGACAACCCGGTTGGACGGCCCAGCTGTTGGATGCCGGCAAACCGCCGGAACTTGTCGAGCTGGCTCGCGACAAGGCGTTTCGCGGATCCCTGCCACGCGTCATCCGCCCGGATCTGCTGCTTACAGCAAGCGGCTGGACCGCCAGCGAGCTGGACAACCTGCCAGGCGGCTTGGGCACCACGGCGTGGCTCAACGAAACCTATGCAGCCCTCGGCTTCAATGTGGTCGGCGGCGCTCACGGCATGATCGACGGGTTCGCATCCATCGCGCCCAGTGCCGATATCGTGATCTCCGACGAAAGCACTGATTACCGCGCGGAAATGCAATGGCTGGCAGATCGCATCGGCGGCTGTCGCGTGCTCCGCGACAAGGATTGGGCTGCCGTGGAAGGCCGCGCCGTCTACCGATTCTTCGAACTGTTCGATCTCCCCGAGGTCGCGTGCGGCCACTCGGCTCTCCTCGCTGCGCGCGAAGGCAGACTGGAGCTGACCCCACCGCCCAAACCGTGGATCGAAGAGAAACTCTGGTTTGCCCTCTTTTGGCTGCGGCCGCTCCGCGAATACTGGGAACGCGAGCTGGGCCGACGCCATTTTCAACGGCTGCAGGAAGTTGTTCCCTACACATGGGTCGTGAATCCCGAGCCGCTGCCGTACCATGCAGCCCTGCCGCGTCTGGAAGCCAATTCGTGGGAGGATGTCAAGGCGTTCTCCCAAAAGGAACGTCAGCTAATTCTCAAGATCAGCGGGTTTTCCCCTCTCGCATGGGGTAGCCGCGGGGTGGTGGCGGGGAGTGACGTGTCTCAACCCATCTGGGCACAGGCTGTGGACACCGCGCTCGCACAGTTTCCAACCAACCCATGGATTCTGCAGGAGTTCCATCTGCCGCGCACAATCGAACATCCGTGGTTCGACCCGGACACCGGTGCAATACGAATGATGAAAGGCCGGGTCCGATTGTGTCCATATTATTTTCTCGCCGACCCGGCGCAACCCCGACTCGGGGGAGTGCTGGCCACCATTGTTCCCGCAGACAAAAAACTTGTCCACGGCATGCGCGACGCGATTCTCGCACCGTGCGCCATCACAGGCTGAGCGCGTCTTGTGATCTTGCGGGGCAGTCAACTTCTGGCAGGAGGGGATTATGGTGCAGCAGGTCAACAGTGTTCCTGCAGATCTCACCATCTGTCATGCTTCTCGGCCGTGAGAGAAGACTTATCCCTTAATCTGAATTCCTGAGTTTTTCCCTGGCGTTTCCTCTTAATCCCCGGCTATGGCGTAAACTCAATCAACATACGCATCGTTTCAACCTTCAGCCCGTCATCTTCCATCGCCTTCTTACCCTCGTCGGACTGCAGTAGCTCCAGGAATTTGGACATATCGGGTATCTCGGCAAAAACGCCCACCATATTAGGGTTATTGGGGTCGCGAAAGGTTCGACATTTGACTCCAATCTTACTAAACATGTCGTGTCGGCTTCCTGGCCCTGCTTTCCAGGCATTAGCCCAAACTGTTCCGTCCTGAACCTCGTGGAATATCATTGCTGTTGCCATTATACTTGCCCTTTGTTTTTCCGATTTCCGCCAGTGGTCAGTTGGCTTTACCTGCACCGCATTACCATAAGTCCGTCGCGAGCCGCGAGAGCTGGCGCGTCCTCTTCACCATCTTGTACTTACGCTATGTGTTTTTGCGTTTCATACAAGACAAACCACGCGCGCTTACGGCTCCTGGACCAGGTTTAATCAGTCCCGACCCAAATACTCCAGTTCTCCGGCAGCTCTCCTGGGTGACCCCGATCCTGCAACGACGCGTGCGCAGCGTTGCATCAAAGCCGGTCGGTCACTGCGCCTTCGGAGGCGGACGTCACCGCCGCTGCGTACTTGGCCAGCACGCCGCGTTTGTAACGCGGTTTCGGCTGTTTCCATGCCTTCAGACGCGCCTCGATCTCCGCCTTGGGTCGATCCAGCGTAAGAACGCGTTTCTTCGCATCGATGACGATTGGATCCCCGGTTTTCACGATCGCGAGCGGTCCGCCGACGAATGCTTCCGGTGTGATATGGCCCACAACAAATCCGTGGCTCCCACCGGAGAACCGGCCGTCTGTTATCAATGCTACATCCTTCCCCAACCCGCGCCCCATGACTGCCGAAGTTGGCGAAAGCATCTCACGCATGCCCGGACCACCGCGGGGACCTTCATAACGGACCACAACGACATCCCCTTTCCTGACTGAACCGTCGAGAATTGCGCGCAACGCGTTTTCCTCCCCCTCAAACACACGTGCGCGACCGGCAAAACGTTCCCCTTCCTTGCCCGAAATTTTCGCAACTGCGCCACCCGGAGCAAGATTGCCTTTTAAGATCACCAGATGTCCGTGCGACTTGATGGGATCGTTCAGCGGCCGCACGATCTCCTGCTTTTCCGGATAGGGTTTCGTCCCGGCAAGATTCTGTTTCAATGTCCGGCCGGTGACGCTCAGGCAATCGCCATGGAGCAGTCCTGCGTCGAGCAACATTTTCATCAGCGGTTTGATACCGCCAATGGCGATGAGTTCGCTCATGAGAAAACGTCCGCTGGGCTTGAGATCCGCAAGCACCGGTACCCGCGCGCCGATGCGCGTAAAATCGTCAATGGACAACTTAACTCCTGCGGAATGCGCGATGCCAAGGAGATGCAGCACGGCGTTTGTCGATCCGCCCAGTGCGGTCACGACTGCAATTGCGTTTTCGAAGGCTTCCCGGCAGAAAATATCCGAGGGCCGGATGCCGCGTTTGATCAACGCCAGCACAGCTGCGCCCGCTGCCCGACAATCTTCTTCCTTAGCTTTCGAGACGGCATTCTGTGCGGAACTTTCCGGCAGGCTGAACCCGAGCGCTTCAATGGCCGAAGCCATCGTGTTTGCGGTATACATCCCGCCGCACGATCCCGCGCCGGGGATTGCGCACGCTTCGATCTGTTCCAGTTCCTTGTTGCCGATCTTCTTTGCGGCATGCTGCCCCACTGCTTCAAACACGGATACGATGTCCAGCTTGCGTTCGCCCAGGCAACCGGGAAGGATTGTGCCGCCATAGACGAACACAGCGGGTCGGTTCAACCGGGCGATAGCCATCATGCATCCTGGCATATTCTTGTCGCACCCACCGATTGCGACGAGGCCGTCGAACCCCTCACAACCGGCCACCGTCTCGATGGAATCGGCAATGACTTCGCGGGATACCAGCGAGTACTTCATGCCTTCGGTTCCCATGGAGATGCCGTCGGAAATGGTGATCGTATTAAATATTACCGCCTTGCCTCCGGCTCCGTCGACGCCTCCCGCCGCTTCGCGCGCGAGATGGTCGATGTGCATATTGCACGGAGTGACCATGCTCCACGTAGATGCAATTCCGATCTGGCTCTTCCTGAAATCCTCTTTCCTGAACCCGACCGCATACAACATGGCGCGGCTGGCGGCACGCTCCGGGCCGTCGAGCATGAGGGCAGAATGCGCGCGGTGAAGAGATGGACGGCGGGCGCCGTTTGACGTTTTCGAGTTGCCCGAGTCTGAGAGACGGTGCGTGGTTCTTGAAGACATAGGACGAGGATGAAATCTAGGCGGGGTGAAACCGGACGTCAAAGCGGCGCGGGCGGGTCGGGTTCGGCCCAGCGTTTCATTTCCGCCGACGGAAGTCCGAGCCGGTCGAGCACGCGATGCACGACTGTGTCTGCAAGCTCTTCGACACTGGCAGGACGATTATAAAACGCAGGCATGGCCGGGAGAACAATCGCTCCGGCCTCAATGGCAGCGACCACATTGCGTGCATGCACAAGATTCCACGGCGTTTCGCGTGGCACGAGAATGAGCGTGCGCCCTTCCTTCAGAAACACGTCGGCGGCGCGGAGGATGACGCTGTCGCTCGAACCATGCACGATCCGCGACAGCGTGCCCATGGAACACGGGATGACGACCATGGCATCGAACAACGCGGATCCGCTGACAAACGGCACCCGCATCGATTTGTCATTGTGCCGGTGCACATCCGGCGGGATCTGCAGGCCGCCAAGTTCTTCCTGGGCAACGACCTGTCCGTAATCGCTGAGCAAAAGATGCAGCTCATGGCCTGCACCGGACAAGGCGCTCAGCAGGCGTTGAAGATAAATGGCACCGCTTGCGCCGGTCCCGGCAATCACCAACCGTTTGCGTGAGGCAATCCCGTCGGTGTTCACGCCTTGACCCGCTCGATGTGCGCGCCCAATCCGGCCAGCTTATCGTCGATATGTTCGTACCCGCGGTCAATGTGATAGACGCGATGGATTTCCGTAAGGCCTTCAGCCCGCAGGCCGGCGAGCAACAGCGCTGCTGAAGCACGCAGATCGCTGGCCATCACAGGTGCACCGCTCAACCCGGGCACGCCGCGGATGGCCGCGCAACCGTTGTCGAGTTCGATCGTGGCGCCCATCCGCTTCAGCTCCGCCACATGCATGAACCGCTGGGGAAACACGGTGTCCACGATGCGGCTTTCGCCCTCTGTCACGCTCATGAGGGCGCACATCTGCGCCTGCATATCAGTGGGAAAACCCGGGTAGGGACTGGTGGAAAGCTCCAGCGGACGCGACTGACCGTTGGGCGCGACGGTGACGCTATCCGCCCCGGCTTCCACCTGAAAGCCGGCCCCGGCCAGAGCTGCAATTACCGCTGCCAAATGACCCGGCGCCGCGCGGCGCACCGTGACGCCATTGCCGGCTACGGCACCGGCGACGAGGAATGTCCCCGCTTCAATGCGGTCCGGGATGATCTCGTGTTCCGCACCATGAAGTTCCTGCACGCCTTCGACCACGATGCGATGCGTGCCAGCGCCCTCGATTTTCGCGCCCATTTTGTTGAGGAAATTTGCCAGATCCACAACTTCCGGCTCGGCGGCGGCCCCTTCGATCACCGTCACGCCATCGGCAAGCACAGCAGCCATAAGCACGTTGTCGGTACCCAGCACCGTCGAGCCGTAGCGGCCCCGCATGTCAATGCTTGCGCCTTTAAGTCTGGAAGCGAAGACCTTGACATAGCCTGACTCGACACGAACAACGCCGCCGAGCGCTTCGAATCCGCGCAGATGCAGGTCGATGGGGCGGTCGCCGATCACGCAACCTCCGGGCAGCGAAACGGTGGCTTCCTTTTCGCGCCCCAGCAACGGACCCATGACGCACACCGAGGCGCGCATCTTCCGCACAATCTCGTATGGCGCGAGGGTCTTAATGGATTCCGCGCGCACGCTCACCGTGCCGCTGGCGCGTTCCACCTCGCACCCGAGACTGGCGAGAATTTGTAGCATGTAATGGATGTCGCTCAGGTCCGGCACGCGCGTGACCGTGCACGGTTCCTTCGAGAGCAGAGTCGCGGCAAGGATCGGCAGAGCGGAGTTTTTTGAACCGCTGATGCGCACCGATCCAGCCAGCGGACGGCCGCCATGAACGATGAGTTTATCCATACGCTGCGAATAGGAAGCGTTCCCGATCCTGATAATCCCTCAGGATTTCCACTGCGCCATACTTTTTTTCCCGTGCCATAGAGGCCAGGGCAAGAGCCTGCCCATGCCCGATCTCGAGTGCGACAAACCCGCCGGGCTGCAGGCGCCCGAGGGCGGCATCAAGAAAACGCCCGATAACAGCTGTGCCGTCTTCACCGCCATCAAGCGCAAGCGTGGGATCGTGACGCACTTCCCTCGAAAGATCCGCGAGATCGCCCGTTGCAATGTAAGGCAGATTGGCCATCGCAACATCGAAGGCGCCATCCACGTTCGCAAAGAGATCGCTCTGAATGCAGCGCACATTGGCGGTGCCGTGCATCGCGGCGTTTTCTCCGGCAAGTGCCAGCGCCTCGGCGCTGACATCCACCGCCACGACGTCCGCAGCCGGAAACGCCAGCGCGAGAGAAATGGCAAGCACACCGGAGCCAGTCCCCATATCCAATACTCTCCCCGGGGCAGCGGCACGCGCCTTGAGCCGCTCAAGAACGAACTCGGCAAGCTGCTCGGTTTCCGGACGAGGAACAAGTGCGCGTGCGTCGCAACTGAAATCGCGCCCCAGAAATCCCGTGCTGCCGAGCAGATGTTGCAGGGGGCGGCCCTGACCCCGTTGCCGCGTCAGCTCCCTGAGACGCTCCAGCTCACCCCCATCGAGCGGACGGTCATACTGCAGATAGAGTTCCAGGCGTTTCAGACCGAGCACATGCGCAGCAAGCAGTTCCGCATTAAGCCGGGGGCTTTCCACGCCGTGCTTCTCGAAATACCCGGCGGAAGCAGTAAGCACGTCGAGGACTGTCATGATTGAAACCCCGGATGCATCATACGCGAACTTTCATGCGCCGACCCGCCGCCAGTGTTGCGCCCGGTTTCACGTCGCGGTTCGGAAGGGCCGCGCGATCAATCGCCGAAACAGATCTCCACCATCCGTGCGGTTTGCACCAACTGCGCAGCGGGTGAAACGCGTTTGAGCCGGTGGACAGCCTCGGAAATGGCGACGTCCTCAACGGTGTAATTCTGGTAACTTACCATCCGGCCGAATTTCCCTTCCTCGATCAACGACACGGCCTTGACTCCGAACCGGGTGCCGAGAATGCGGTCGAGCGTGGTGGGTTTACCGCCGCGCTGAAGATGGCCGAGCACGCACGTGCGCGTTTCTTTCCCGGTACGATGGGCGATTTCCTGCGCAACCTGTTCGCCAATGCCGCCAAGGCGGTATTCTCCTGTGGACGTTTTCTGCGCGATGGTATGCCCGTCGCGCGGCTTGGCGCCTTCCGCCACGACAATCATGGTGCTGAGATACCCGTCGGAATCGCGTTCTTTGACCACGCTCGAAACGACGTCGTAGGAAAATGGGATCTCGGGAATCAAAATAATATGCGCGCCACCCGCAATGCCGCCATGCAACGCAATCCATCCGGCGTGGCGACCCATCACTTCAAGCACCATCACGCGCTTGTGGCTTTCCCCTGTTGTGTTCAGGCGGTCGAGCGCGTCCGTAACGCACGCAACCGCCGAATCGAATCCGAAGGTCATCGCGGTGGCTTCAAGATCGTTGTCGATGGTTTTTGGCACGCCAATTACAGGGAAGCCGTTGTCATGAAGTTGCTGCCCCGTGGTGAGCGAACCGTCCCCACCGATGACGACAAGGCCTTCCAGCCGCAATTCATCCACCGTCTTTCTGGCGCTGTCGACGATCTCCTGCGGCACCATGGCTTTCTCGCCCATGCCGGCTTTGGCCACAAAATGGCCGCGATTCGTGGTCCCAAGAATCGTGCCGCCTGTGGAAGCGATCCCGGCGGTGCTCCTCCGGTCAAGCAACACGAAATCTCCGGGTGGCAACATCCCCTCGAAACCATCGCGAAACCCCAGCACTTCCCAACCGAGTTTGTCTGCGGACTTCACCACGGCGCGAATCACCGCATTCAATCCGGGGCAATCGCCTCCGCTGGTCAACACTCCTATCCGTTTTTTGTTCATATAGACTTGCGTTGCGTGGTGTGAACGCGCCTAAACAAGCGCGGCAGATGCAATTGGCAATCTGCGACTTCCCCCTGTCCCTACCGTAAAACCGATCTTTCATCCAAGGGCCGCCCCTGCGCGACCCACGTGTCGTATGCCTGCCACCCACGTCGTAGCAGGGTGTACCCTTCGGAAAATCTGTCCGCCGAACGCAGCAACACCACGATGAGCCTGCGCGGGGTGATGGTGACACGTTCACCCTGCTGCACACTTTCCGGCGAACGTGCGGCACTCAAAATCAGGCAATCGCCCGCGCGCTGCGTGCGACCGGTTTTCACGCCGTCGATTGCGTCGCGCCCGAGCAGTTCGTTGGTGTTGCGAAGTCGGTAACTCTGCACGGTGCCACCCCGACGAAAATTGACCGTCCGTTCCTTCTGCGAAACGTAAAACACAAATCCGCTGTTCTTCATGGCATACTGAGCCAGCAACGCCATGTCTCCGGCGGTCGACCGCCCATATCGGCTCGAGTTATCCAGCCCATGCGGATTTACGAAGTTCGTCCGCCGCATATTCAGTTTGCGCGCCAGCTGATTCATCTGATACACAAACGCCTCTTCAGCTGAGCCACCGCCTCCACCGGAGCGCAGCAGAGCGCCGCCCACATGCGAAGCCAGCGTGGCGGCCGCAATATTATCGGATTGCATTAATGCGCAGTAGAGCAGATCGCGCACGCTCATCGCGTCTCCGGGACGCAACCCCACCGGATTCGCACCCCCGACCTGGAGGGCTGCTGCAGTCACAACGGCCATTTCCGTGGGTTCATGCCTCGACAACGCCAGCCAATCCAACGTGACGACCGCCGTCGCGACTTTCGTCAGACTCGCGACAGCCAGCTTGCTTTCAGCGTTTTGCCCGGCAAGAATTTTACCAGTGGTCGCGTCCACAACGATAAACGCTGTGGCGCGGCACGGAACGGTGGCTGTCGCCAGCAAGACAGCCGCCAAAAATATCCATGACGCAGGAAAATGGGGTAACCGAAAAATCATAAAACTGCGCCGAGTGTAGGACACCGGCTCCGTGTGGCAACTCGAAAAAGCATGCCGCCGAAAGCCTTTTTCCGAGCCTGCCTGAAGAAAACGACTCAGCCGACCCGCCGCGTTGCCCTCTACAAACCGGGTCACGAACCGCCCGCGCCAGCGTCTGCCCTGCCATGATTGCCGCCGCGCGGGGTGCGCATTTCATAAATCAACACACCCGTGTCCGTCTCGATCTCAGCAAGCTCCAGATCCAGCTCGTTGTACGCCTCCTCCAACGCGGCAGGGTTCCCACGGAGATGGGGGTATACCACCCGCAACCGGCCTAATACATGCCGCTTCGCAAGCGCACGCTCGATGCGGCGCACGGGCGGCAGTTCACCCGCCATTCGGGCAAGAAGGACGCTCAACGGATTTTTCACACCATTAGCCTAAAGGAACGCGGGACGCATTGCCACCCCAACATCCTCCCATGCACTGTGCCACGTTTTCAAACGCCGCACAGTTGGACAAATCCTTTCCTTCATCCTATTCTGGGGAGCCCATGAAAAGTTATTCCCTGCTTGCAACATTCCTCCTCGCGTGCGCTTTTGGCGCGGCGGCACCGCTACGCGCAGCCGACAATACTGAGCCCGAAACGAATCAGCCGGAAACCAACACGGCGGAAACCAACACGGCGGAAACCACGCCAGACAATCAACCTGCCCAACTTGAAATGAGTGCCATCCAGGACATCCCCATCATTATCCAAACCAGCAAAGGCAAGATTGAAGTGACCATCTTTGCCGCCAAAGCCCCTCTCACCGCTGCCAATTTTCTTAACCTCGCCGCGCGCGGGTATTATAACGGCATCGCGTTTCACCGCGTTATTCCCGACTTTATGATCCAGGGCGGTGACCCCACCGGCACCGGACGCGGAGGTCCCGGGTACAAATTCGAAGACGAATTCGCCCCTGGTCTCAAGCATGACAAACCCGGGATGCTTTCCATGGCCAACTCCGGACCCGGCACCAATGGCAGTCAGTTCTTTATCACCCACGTCCCGACGCCATGGCTCGACGGGAAACACGCCATCTTCGGCGAGGTAACAGCCGGCCAGGATGTCGTGAACGCCATCGCGCAGGGCGATAAAATTCAGTCGATCCAGATCAACGGACCGACAGAAGCGCTCTTTCAGGCGCACGCAGACCGTCTTGACGACTGGAATGCCACGCTCGAGAAAAACTGACTGCCGTCCTGCCCCGCACCGCGCCGCTTCCCGACAGCACCAAGCACCCGGCGTAAAGCGGGTTGTCTTCGACGCCGGATAGCCGCCGATGAATTGTGCCAACGGCGGTTCCTTCCGGCAGACATCGAACATTCCCGGCAGCGCATTGTCTACGAACCCATAACCCTGTCCACCCCGGGGCGGCAGCCGCTGCGCAGGGCATGGCACCCATTGTCTTTATGACCTCACAGCCTTATTCGCCACCGTCTCCGCCCGCAACGGCCCAACCCGTTTCCGCGGCTTCACCTCAGGCCGTTGGCGAACTTGCACAGGAAGCCGCCTCATGGATCCAGCCGTTGCGCGACGAAATTGGGCGCGTGGTGGTTGGGCAACGCGATCTTTTGGATCGCCTCATCCTCGGGCTGCTTTCCAACGGCCATCTGCTCCTTGAGGGAGTACCCGGCCTCGCTAAAACCCTCGCTGTCCGCACACTTGCCGGAGCGATTCGCACCGGATTTCAACGGCTCCAGTTCACTCCCGATCTTCTCCCTGCGGACGTTGTTGGCACCCTCATTTATAACCCGCGCGAAAGCACGTTCGAAGCGCGACTCGGCCCGATTTTTTCCAATTTGATTCTTGCAGACGAAATCAATCGCGCCCCCGCAAAGGTTCAGAGCGCTCTGCTCGAAGCCATGCAGGAACGTCAGGTGACCATCGGGGACCAGACCTATCCCCTGCCGGACCCCTTCCTCGTCCTTGCGACGCAGAATCCGCTGGAACAGGAAGGCACATACCAACTTCCCGAAGCGCAGCTCGACCGATTCATGTTCAAGCTTGTCGTGGGTTATCCGTCCAGGGCCGAAGAACGGCAGATCCTCGATCTTATGGGCACGAGCGCACCCGCGCTAAATGTCGATGCTGTGGTTGATCCAGCGCGGATTATCGCGGCGCGCAACGTCGTCAACAGCGTGTTCATCGACGACCGCGTCAAGGATTACATTGTGAACATAGTCTGGGCGACGAGGGAGCCCGCGAGCTTCAAGCTGGATCTCGACGGTCTTATCCGTTACGGCGCTTCGCCGCGTGCGACGATCTATCTGGCGCTGGGGGCCAAAGCCCACGCAGTCCTGAACGGGCGCGGTTATGTCACACCGCAGGATGTCAAATCCATCGGCCTCGACGTGCTGCGCCATCGCGTCATGGTGAGTTACGAGGCGGAAGCGGAAGGCATCGGCAGCGAGACGGTCATCCAGCGCATCTTCGAAGGCCTCCCAGTGCCTTGAGGACCGCCATGGCTCGCAACGCCAGAACCGCGCAGGCCCCCGCCGCCATCGAAGGCGCGCAGGATATCCTCGGCCGCATCCGCCGCATCGAGTTGCGCACACGCCGCCTCGTGAACAGCGCGTTTGCCGGCCAGTACCACTCCGTGTTTCGCGGGCGCGGCATGAACTACGAAGACGTCCGCGAATATCAGCCGGGCGACGACACACGTTCCATCGACTGGAATGTAACAGCCCGCAGCGGGAAGCCGCACATTAAGATATTTACTGAAGAACGCGAACTTACCGTGCTGCTTGCGGTCGATGTGAGCGCATCCGGGGTGTTTGGCAGCCGCCGCGCCAGCAAACGCGAGCTGGCCGCCGAACTCGCCGCCGTGCTCGCGTTCAGCGCCATTCATAATGCCGACAAGGTGGGCGCCCTGCTCTTCACCGATTCCGTGGAGTTCTACATGCCTCCGCGCAAAGGTCGCCTGCACGCCCTGCGCACCATCCGCGAAATCCTGTTTCACAATCCGCGCAACCGCGGTACGAACGTGAGCGCGGCACTTGAATTTGCAAACCGCGTGATCGCGCGCCGCGCTGTTGTCTTCCTGATATCCGACTTTATTTCGCCGGACTTTTCCAAACCGCTCGGCATCGCCAGCCGCAAGCACGATCTCATCGCGGTGCGCATCGAAGATCCCGCCGAACGCGAACTGCCGGACGCCGGATGGATCACGCTTGAAGACGCCGAATCCGGCGAACAATACGAGATCGACACCTCCTCGCGCTCCGTGCGCGAACGCTACGCGAAAGAACAGGAAACCCAACGCAAAAACACGGAACGTCTCTTTCGTTCGCGCGGCATCGATTGCATCCCGCTCGCAACCGACGCCGATTATATCCCCGCTCTGCGCGCCTTTTTCAAAGCCCGCGAAAGGCGCCTTGCCGTGCGCACCGGCACCTGAGGCCGCACACTGATCGTCATGCAGGATTATCTCAAAGATCTTCACGACATCGCTCCGCCGGTTGTTCCATGGGAATTTCCATGGGTCGCCACGCTGCTCGCCGCGGCGGGCCTCGCTCTGGCCATTCTTGCATGGCGCATTCTGCGTCCAAAGCCGCCCACGCCCTCCGCCCCGCCGCCTGCGGAAACAGCGCGCCAACGCCTCGAAGCCTTGCGCGCGCGGATCGATGCCCTCGATCCTTACCTGCTCGCAATTCATACAGGCGACACGTTGCGCGACTTTTTCGAGGCCCATTTCGGCCTGCATGCACCCCGCCAGACCACACCCGAGTTTCTCCGCGCAGCCCGGCAGTCCCCCCGACTTCGCACAGACACCCACGCACGCCTCGGCGAATTTCTCGATCGCATTGACGCCGCAAAATTCGCCCACAACCTGCCCCACTCCGAAGAATGCCGCCGACTGCTCGATCTTGCCGAACGCATCGTCAACGAGGGCGCAGCATCCTGACACGTCATACCCGTCATGTTTGAAGATCCGCTGACCCGTTTCGCCTTTGCCAACCCACATTGGCTCTGGATTCTGCTGGCGTTGCCCGCGGCAGCGTGGTTGCGCGGTCGCCGGGG
>CAZZCL010000044.1:15762-24279 GCA_964652295.1 uncultured Chthoniobacterales bacterium | reverse complement strand
TGGGGAACTTCGAGTATTACTTCGCCCAGCGGGAAGCCATCGAGACGATCATCTATCTGCATGATGTGGTGGGCGCGAGGGATAAGTATGACCTGATGCGCTTCGACAGCAGCGGCGCGGTTTCCGCCGG
This sequence comes from uncultured Chthoniobacterales bacterium, assembly GCA_964652295.1. Taxonomy (GTDB): domain Bacteria; phylum Verrucomicrobiota; class Verrucomicrobiia; order Chthoniobacterales; family CALDSX01; genus CAZZCL01. The sequence goes on along the minus strand of CAZZCL010000044.1, from coordinate 24,149 downwards.
GATGTTTGACGAAAGCTGGTGGTGCTACGTGATCAAGATGGCCACGGGCAGTGGCAAGACGAAGGTGATGAGCCTGGCGCTGGCGTGGAGCTTTTATCACAAACTCTACGATCCGGACTCCGAGCTTTCGCGGAACTTTCTGGTGATCGCGCCGAACATCATCGTGCTGGATCGGATTTATTCGGATTTCCAGGGGCTGCGAATTTTCTTCGAGGATCCGGTGCTGCCGGACAATGGCTATGACGGGCAGAACTGGCGGGACGATTTCCAACTGACCCTGCACAAGCAGGACGAGGTGAACGTCACCCAGGCGACGGGAAATATTTTCCTGACGAATATCCACCGCGTCTATTCCGGGGATGAGATCATGCCCTCGGCGGACGATGACAACACCATGGACTATTTCCTCGGGAAACGCCCGACGGGCAAGACGACAGATTCGAAGGTGGATCTCGGCAAGATCGTGCGCGACATCGATGAACTGATGGTGATCAACGATGAAGCGCACCACATCCATGACGCGAAGCTGGCGTGGTTTCAATCGATCCAGGAAATCCATCACCGGATGTTGCAGAAGGGTGGTGCCCTGAGCCTGCAGATCGATGTGACGGCGACGCCCAGGCACAACAACGGGGCGATCTTTGTGCAGACGGTATCGGATTATCCGCTGGTCGAGGCGATTTCGCAGAACGTGGTGAAACACCCGGTGCTACCCGACGCGGCAAGCCGGGCGAAGCTTTCCGAAAGCCAGAGCATCAAGTTCACGGAAAAGTATGCGGATTATCTGGATCTGGGAGTGATCGAATGGCGCAAGGCCTACGAGGAGCACCAGAAGATGGGGAAGAAGGCGATCCTGTTTGTGATGACGGATGACACCCGGAACTGCGATGACGTGACGGAGTATCTGGAAAGCCGTTATTCGGATTTGGCGGGAGCGGTGTTGACGATCCACACGAAGAACAACGGGGAGATTTCCGAGGCGGCATCGGGAAAGGCGAAAGAGGCGCTGGAGGTGTTGCGGAAGCAGTCGAACGAGATCGATTCCAACGCCAGCCCCTACAAGGCGATTGTTTCTGTGCTGATGCTCAAGGAAGGTTGGGATGTCCGCAATGTGACCACGATTGTCGGGCTACGAGCCTAATCGGCTCAAAGCAACATCCTGCCGGAGCAGACGCTTGGGCGCGGCCTGCGCTGTTCGAGAGCTGGGCAATCGACGTGCTGAGTGTGTGTTCGATCTCCGAAGCGAAACGGCTTCTGCGCATCAGTTGGGCCAAGACAAAGATTGCAAAGGCCTCAACGCGCAAAGTCCAGCGCGAAGCCTTCCCCGCCCATGGCGCTGCCACAGTCACCACCTCGTGCACGGGACATTCGCAGCGCGGCACGCGGACAATCAGCCGCGTCTCAAACTGCATGGTGTCCGGATGACGCCGCTCACGCTCCGGAGCATGGTCGTAGCCCTTGCACTGTTTGCTGCATTTTGGACACGGCCAACTCGCCCCAGGCTTCGCCACCAAGCGAATCTCCACCCGGCCTTGCTCCAGCTTCAACTCAACGCCCTCAACACGTCATGGCTTCTTGAGCCCAACCAGCTGTGCGCAATGATCCGTCAACATCTTGCGCGCATTCATCGCACACAAAAAACAAGAATGGCGCCCAGATTTCCTCCCACAAATCTATCCCAAGTACCAATACTAAACTTCACCCACTTTCCGACGTATCTTTTAATCGCTGATTGTCGCTCATTGACGCTTATCACGCTCGACGCCGAAGAGCGCGAATGACCATGGTCACCAACTTCGCCGTCTCCGAAAACCCCTATACTCGCGAATTCTTGGCAATTCCCATCTGGGCGGAAGAACTCTTCCAGCTATAACGGCAGCCCCGGGTTCAGGCGGAGATAAACTCGCTAATCGCGTGAATCAAAGATGATTCATTTCAGGAATAACCTCACTCCTCAGGCGATCCATCGGCGGTGCCGAGAATCTTCAACCGGATGAAGAGTCGTTCGGAATCCTCTGGGTCGAAGCGCAACGTGGCGTTGGCTTTGTCGCCCTCAAAAACAAGGTCTTCGCTTTGCGGCTGAACGGGATCCCAATCTTTGAGGTTGGACGAGGTTTCGAACCCGGCTGCGACATCCCCGAGCGTCGTGAGAAACGATGCTTCCGCTGCCAATTGACTCCCATCCAAGCGCAGTTGCAGCGGCGGTGATTGATCTCTGGGATGCCGACCCAATGCGTAGTTTAACAAATTAGAAAGGCGGTTGCCCGGAAGGACGAGTTCGGGGTCGGCCAGCCCGGCTTGAATCTCGGCTTCCGTGAACTGTTCCGCTACATAATCCTGATAGGAACCGAAGGGCGTGCTGGCGAACAGGGTTTGTCCGCCGCCCCAAATCCGTTCGACGGGCGGCAGCCCGGTCACAGGGCCGGGAAAGACCCGGTCGGCAGCGGGGCGTTCATTGCCGAACACGTTGGAGAATTTCCATCCCCAGCCGACCACGGAGCCATCGGACTTAACTGCGAAAGAGGCGGAATTGGTGGCCGCAATATCGATCACATCGCTAAGATAGCCCGACGGGTCATCGGGATCTTCGACACGCGTCGCAAAATGACGCGCATCGTCGTCGCCCACGCCGAGCTGCCCCTGGGAATTTTGTCCCCAGGCCCAGACATATCCCATTTCGTCCAGTGCGAGGAAGTGGCCATTGCCCGCAGCAATTTCGAGGATGTTAGTTAGAGGTGTGCCTAAGCCGACCAAAACGTTGTCGAAAGTGTAGCGATCCGTGCCGCTGGTGCCGTTGCCGAGTTGTCCGTAGAAGTTGTCGCCTGAGGTCAGCGCAGTCCCATCGGCACGAAGCAAAAGGGTGGCAATGGAAGCCGAAACGGCGGAAGTCACGTCGGTCACGCCCGAGACGAGAGTGGGCTCATTCACGGGCGTCGTAGAATTCCCGAGCCCCAGTTTGCCGCTATGGTTGTAGCCCCAGACCCAGACCGATCCGTCATCCTTGACGGCGATCATTGAACGATTGCCGCCGAAGATGCGTGCAACATTCTCAAAGCCGTCGATGCGTTTGGGGGTTCGCTGAATATCGGTTGCCGGGTAGCCGAGGGCGCCGTAAAAATGATAACCCCAGCTCCATACCTCATCGTTGGTTGTGAGGACAGCGACGGTTTCGACGGCATGCGCCACGTGTTGGACTGGAGGAAGCGCGGGAATAGGCGCAAACCGGGAACGCCCCTCCGTCGGGAACTCACCGAGGACGGATGTGTTAATGCTGCCCGTCGCGAAACCGCCCGAGGCCAGTAATTCGCCACTCCTCCCAACGCCAAAAGAAACCGTGGTGCCGGGGCGCATGGTCGGCCACCCGTGACCGATAGGTCTGGGCCCGTCCATCAAGTCCTTCACGTTGAAAGGGCCGGCGTTGCCGGCAGAGTTCGAGCCCCAAGCCCAGATGATCCCGTATTTTGCCCGGTCTTCCACCGTGATAGAGGTCGTATCGGTGGCTGACTTCGTTCCATCGCTGACATGGAGTTCCAATTCGTATTCGCCCGGTTCCGAGGCTGCCACTTGCGCCTTGGTGCCATTTTCTACGAGCGTAACAAAGACTTCCCCAGGTCCGGAAAGCTTTGTCCAGGTGGTGCTCAGACTGGCAGGTGGATCGGGAAGTCCGTCATCCGATACTGCGACATCGATCAGGGAAAGTTCGGTAAAGATGACCGGCAACGTTTCACCTAAAACGACCGTCGGGGCGGCGTTGCCGTCGTCGTTTAGCTCGACGGTGACTTTGACGAGCTGATAGGTTGTTTTGCCTCCGTCGTTCACCGAAATCATCAAATAATACTCTCCCGGCTGCTCAAACGTCACATCGGTTGATGCCTGGTTGGGTGTCGTGAATTCAGTCCAAGGGCTCGCTGTAATATTTGCGGAACCACTGAACTCCCGCCAGATGTAGTTGAGGTCTCCGCCGGGAACGCCGTCATCGGTGGCCTGTGCAGTCAAGGTGACAGCGACGCCCACGCTTGTTTCGACTGCCGGCCCCGAAGTGACGGTGAGTTGAGGGGGGGCATTGGCGGGTGTGGGTTCGACGACAACGATCAGAGAGTCCCGGCCCGTGGCGGCTCCATCGTCCACTTCAAGCTCCAATTCGTAAGTGCCCGCTTCGATGAACACGACATCGGGATCGCGGATGGCGGTGTCTTGAAAAGCGGGAATGGTTGGTCCCGAAATAACGTTCCACCGATAAAGCAGCGTTTCGTCGGGACGAAACGGTAGGCCGTCATCCGTGACAATGGGATCGAGCACGAGGGTGTCGAGCAAACTCAGGGTGATATCGTCGCCGACGTCCACGGCAGGAGCTGCATTTCCGGTGGCCGTCACTTCGATGGCGACAAAGTCTTCCGTAGTCCGGGCTCCGTCGTTGGCGGAAAGGCTGAGTTCGTAGGTGCCGACCGCAGAAAACGTGACTGTTGTGGCCGGATCATTGACGTCGTTAAATGCTGCCGTGCCCGGGCCGCTGATTTGCGCCCATGTTGTTGTGAGCGAAGCTGGATCGTCGTCCGTGACCATTCCCTTTAAGGCGATCATGCTTCCCATAAGCGGGACGATTATGTCCGGCCCGGCTGTAACCGCAGGTGCCGCGTTGGACTCGCCCGTTACCAGATCGACGGAAACTGCAGCGGAAGGCACCACGATTTCGTTGCCGAATTCGGCCGCGAGCCGGAATTGCCCTGGTCCGGCGGGCAATCCGCTGACGGTGAGGCTGTCTGCATCGGCTGGAGCCGTGCCGACGGTTTCCCAATGTCCTGCCTCGCGCACGAATGCGAAGGTGATCGCTTGCGCCGCATCAATGAGGTTGGTGGGACTTTCCGCACCGCCAAGATGGACGACTTGAGCGGAGTCAAAGGTCTTGGTGAACACCGTCCAGAGAGGGGTCGCATGGCTCTCCACCTGGCTGCCTTTCCCCGGTTGATTCGGGCGCGAAAACTGCGTCCAGCCGCCCTGTGCACTCATCCATGGAGGGGTAGCTCCATTTCCATTCACAATAGCAAAAATCTTTGTGCCTGCCGGGACACTGACCCGGTAGAGGGTGCTTTGTCCGTCGTTTGCGGCGTCCGCCCTCGCCGTCAGCAAACGGGGTCCGCGCATGTAAGGTTGGACGAACGTAAAGCGGTCGGAAGATTCATCGTTCGCGACACGCGCCCCGGGGCCGAAGGCATCGGGGGCATCTCCCGCGACGATTTCTGGTGCCGTGGCGGCGCCAAGGTATTCGACGAGCGTGACCTCCGGGAAACCGAGGAAACGTTCCGCCCGCCAGCCCAGTTCGCCCTCGAACGGGTCATTCCAATCCAGTTGCACGGAACCGACTCCGGTGGCGCGTGCGGCGGGCAGAGGCGCCGCTGCGCCGCTTGGTTTCGCAAGGGAGGCTGCACAGTGGTCGAGGGTGAAGGTTTCATATTCCTCGACCGGATGCCCCTGCCAGTGGAAACGCTCCGTGTAGCCAGCCCGAAACATGGGCTGGAACGGCATGAGGTTTTTGTTTGAAAATGTGCCAACACGCGACCGCAGCCGCACTTCATGCCAGCCTCGCTCGACCGCAGCGGAAAACAAAACCGGCCAACCATTGGTGACGGGCTGGATTTCCTGTCCGTCAATGAGCAACCCCATGTCCCGCTGTCCTTCAAGCAGAAAGTCGTAAACGCCGGTTTCCCTTGCGAACCAGCGGGTCACAAACTCCACTCCAGCCGTTTCGCCACTCTGGTGCGCCACGCCTTCAAACCCCGGCCATTGGTCGGATTGTTCGACGAGCACCGCAAAACGGTTATCCACGGGCACCACGGCTTGCGGGGCGGACGTATTCCAGTCAAAGCCACCGGCTTGCACATCCTTGAAGATCCTGGCCCATGCTACCTGGCCGGGGATGGTTGGCACTTGTGGCTGGGCGGGCAGGGGTGACCAGTTCGCCTCGACCAGCAGCGGGTCACTCCATGCCCGTTGACCGTTGTTGAGCACCGCCACGGCAAAAATTTGATTGGTGCCAAGATGGCTGAGTGCCCGTCCGGGAATTGAAGCCGAGCCACCGCTCGCGGGCAAGGTCGCGAGCACCCGGCCGAGGGTGCGAATTTCCACCGAAGCGACCCCGTCGATGCCGCTCACGCTTGCGGTGAAGGCGTGGTTCGCTTCGTAGTCCACCGTTGAGGGGCCGGACAGAGCGACTTCCCCGGCATGGTTGTCCACCTTGACATTGATCGCGGCGAACCCCTGTGTTCTGACTTTGCTCGCTTCGTAGGCGACCACACGAATCTCGTGCCAGCCCTCGGTCAATGAGCTGGTGTCGATTTGGAAGCCGTTGGCAGTACGCGTGGCGATGACCGGGTCCAGCGTGTTGCCGACAGCGACCACCCGTCCGTCCACGACCAGGTCGGTCTCGGCTTCAAGGGGCGAGGGTGAGGTGGCAGTATAGTTGACCACGACCGAGCCCGAGACGGTTTGGCCATCATTCAACCCTTCTGGGATAAGCTCTGGGATCTCCGCGTAGGGCTGCGTCAGCGGATCACCGATCACCAAGGTGAAAAACGGGTTTTCAATCGAAAGAAAAAAGGCTTCGCCCAGGGTGTTCCCCTGTTCGTAGAGCGTGTGGATGCGCGCATTGGGGAATCGATCGAAGGTCGCCCCCGGTTCGACAATCGTGCCACTCGTGCCCGAGGCACCCGCCCGGATCCACTCAGGAATTTTCGTCTGCCCAAACGTCGTGCTCCCACCGATTTGACCTCCGAAACTGGTCAGGTGTTCGGCAATCGATCCGGGTAGGTAAATTGAGGGATTTTCAAATATCGAAAACGCTTCCTTACCAACAATCGCACCGCGCACCGCACGTTGGTTGGCAGGTTCCGAACCCGGTGCCCCCCGCTTATTCTCGGGCACCAGGAAGGCACCGCCGCCAAACTCCTGTCCAAAAACCTCAAAGTCCACACCCATCGCCTCCCACTCGGGCTCTTGTCCATAGGCCTGATTCGCCCTCAGTCTACTCCGCAGATTTGGATTAAGCGGCCAGTATATGGTGCCGTCGGGCGCACGGCCATCGGCGGCCACGCTGCGGTCAATCATTGTCAAAATTTCATCGAGCCGGTTGCCCATAATTCCTGTGAACCCAAGGTGCTGCGCCATGTAATAACGACGGATTGTCGGATCCCCCAGCCATTCTCCGGAGAATTCCTTGTCTGAGCGCATTTCGATCGGTGGAGCGCCAGACAGCCTTAGATCACGAAAAGCGTTGTTGTTTTGCTGCACCCGCAGTTCGAGGTCGATCTGATCGGTCGCATCCCTGGAAAAAGCCAGCCATGTTGTCATCGAGGCATCGGCGCCGTTCAAGAAAACCGTCAGGCGGACACCGATTGGTGCATTGCCCGCGATCAAAATACCGTGGATCTGGTCGGAAATCCCGCGTTCATCTATGGTCGTGCGTATATGCTCAATCAATTCCCATGCTTCTGCGGCAGAAATGGTTGCTTTCAGCGAAGGTGAGGTCGCCGAGCCCTTTGGAAAATTCCATGCGACCAGATTGCTCTCCGGCACCGAGCGGGCTTCCTGGTAGTGCCGGGTCATCGCCACACCATGCGGATCAGACGGATCGTAGACGACCAACCAGTTGTGTGGACCATTACCCCCATAAACGGTGGACGGTAAAAGGAAGAGGGCAACAATCAGTGAGTGAAAAACCAGGATTGGTTGGAAGGACATGGGGAGAACTTTCAAAAATTGGTGCTTAGCAACATGGCAAAAAGTTTACTCGATTCAATGCAAAGTTCCAATTTACGGAGACACGCCCGTGAGTCTCTCAATTCAGTGCGCAACAGACAAGGGGCTCATTTCTACTTCGTCAAAAAGCAGAGCGTGCATTCTGCCCCCATCCTGCTTCGTGGGATGGTCATCGTCGAAATCAGTTTGTGGAACTTCGTCACGTCATTGAGTTGACCGGGACGGTGGGGGAGGCGGAGTTGCGAGTGTTCACCGATACGCGCTACCAGTTGGCGGTGGTAGCCAATAATGGACCTGTCCCCATGACTCAATAGCCAATAATGGACCTGTCCCCATGACTCAATGCCAGTTGGCGGCGGTAGCCAATAATGGACCTGTCCCCATTAACCCACACTAAATTCGGTAGCCAATAATGGACCGGTCCCCATGAATTGACTGCAACCGGTTTTGGCTCAACCGGTTATTTTGAGCGCATTCGGCCTCGGTAGCCAATAATGGACCTGTCCCCATGACTTCATACTTGGTGCGGGGAGGCAATGATTTGGTGGTTGAGGTTTGGGCGGCAGGGTTTGCCAATTCTCAACCGGTTTTGGCTCAACCGGTTATTTTGAGCGCATTCGGCCTCGGTAGCCAAT
>CAZZCL010000044.1:0-15662 GCA_964652295.1 uncultured Chthoniobacterales bacterium | reverse complement strand
CTCTAGAGATCTTTCGCGCAACGAAAGCCGGTGTGACTCGCTGCGCTGTCGGGGGTCGTTCCACGGCGTGCGGCCGGGCGATAGCTTTCGCAGTAGTCCGGATGGCAAAGAAAGGAGCCGCCCTTGATGACACGGCGTTCCTGACCGGGGACATCGGGCGGGGAGGGGTCGCCGGGGATGATGCGGGGCTCGCGGGGATCTTTCGGACCGGTGGGATCACAGCACGCGGCGGAATCTTCGCTGCGAAGTGCGAAAGTATCGGCCCGATAAATATCCTCGCACCAGTTCCAGACATTCCCTCCCATGTCGTGCAATCCGAAGGTGTTGGCGGGGAATGAGCCCACTGGGGAGGTTCCCGCAAAGCCATCGCTGGAGTCATTGCGATGGGGAAAATCTCCGGTCCATCGGTTGGTCATGATTTTTCCATCCGGGCGTTCTTCATTACCCCAGGCAAACCGATTGCCTTCAAGCCCTCCTCGGGCCGCAAATTCCCATTCGGCCTCGGTGGGCAGGCGCTTTCCAGCCCAGCGGGCGTAGGCTTTGGCGTCTTCCCATGCGACCTGGACGACCGGGTGGTCCATGCGGCCTTCGAGATTGCTTCTCGGACCTTCCGGGTGTTTCCAGGATGCCGCCGGAGTCCACGCCCACCATTGCGACATGTCGTGCAGGTTGACGGGACCACGGGTGCCCCGGAAGACAAGTGAACCTGGAGCGAGCGCCTCATCGGGAGGCTTGGGGGTGCCGGGCGGCACTTGCTTTTTCATGACTCCCCAATCAATCGGACGCTCCGCCACGGTCACGTAGCCGGTCGCTTTGACGAAGTTGGCGAATTCCTGATTCGTCACGGGATGGATATCCAGATAAAACGGGCTGACGGAAACCTCGTGCGCGGGTCGTTCATTGGGCCAGGCGTAGTCGGCGTTGGAGCCCATGGTGAAATCGCCTCCGGGGATGAGAACCATTCCCGGCGGAGCCTGCTTTGGGGACGGTTCCCCGGCCGAGAGACACCCCGCCGACATCCAGAGCAGGCATGGAAGGGTCGCGGTTACGGCCAATTTCATCGAGCCAAGGTAATACACTTTCCGCTCACGTTAACAGTGAAAGCGTTGTTTGGCAAAGCCCCCAAGGTTTCTGGCTATGCCTGACGCAAATCCCAAAAGGACAAAAGGGACTGTAAAGAACGGAAGGCATCTTTTGTCCCCTGAGTCCTTTTCGTCCCTTTCCCCGACCGATGGCTTCATCGCGCCTCGCGGCGGCAATGAGCAGCACCACTCTTTCCAAAACGCACGCGTCGTCTATGACGGCACTGTGTGATTCTGCGACCGCTTCATCGACAAGAGATGCCGCACCCGCGACCAGATGGTGCAGGCCGCCCGCTCAGGAAAACAAAACATCCTCGAAGGCAGCCAGGCCAGCGGCTCCTCGAAGGAAAGCGAAATCAAGCTCACCAACGTCGCCCGAGCGAGCCTCGAAGAACTGCTGGAAGACTACCGTGACTTCCTGCGCGTGCAGGGCATCGCCGAGTGGCCAAGGGAACACTCCCACACGCGCCGCCGTCGAGAACTCAACCGCCAGCCCCATACCAGTTACGACACTTTCAGGAAAGGGATCGAGCACCCCGACCCGGCCATCGCTGCCAATGTGATGATCGGCCTCTTCAAACTCACCAACTACCTGCTCGACCAGCAACTCCGCCGTTTCAAGCGGGACTTCCTGAAGGAAGGTGGCCTGCGGAAACTCATGACCCGCGCCCGCCTTGCCACCCGCGCCAAAAGACAATGAGGAGGCCATCATGGAATGGGAAGGAGACTCCCGTTGGGGATTCGATCCAATTTACTCCAACTCGACAAGAAAGTAAGGGCTGCTGGTCTTAGAGGTGTCGATATCGAAGACAACGGTGCCGTTCTTTGCTTCGACGGTAAGCGGCTTGAGATCAGGCACTTTCCGACCGTTCTGGTCGAGGGGGGTTACTGTGACGGAGCCGCTGCGTTTGAGGGTAATGGTGGCGCGGACGGGTTCGATGAGGTAGGGCACTTTGCGCGCGTCTTGCGGCTGCTCGAGCGGGGTGTAGGCCAGCTCGTCGAAGACCGTGCCTTCCGGAACGGCGCGTCCGATGGCGGTGACGAGGAGTCGTTTGCCGCTGGCGAGGTCGGCGTTTTTCTCGAGTGCGGTGAGGTAGAGGTGGGAGTAACGTGAGTGCAATTCGAAGGTGACGTTGTCGAGTTGATGGGGTTGTTCACCGCTGTTGCCGACCACGGCCTGGGTGCCGGGCGTATTCACAGTGAACCACCCCTTACCGGCCGTGTTCCAGAGAAGCTGCCCTGTGTTGGAGCGGACGACGCCCTTCTCCCGGTCAATGAAACCCTCTGTTTTATCTTCCACGGGATCTGCCACCGCATCATCGATGAAGTCAAGCAGGACGCGTCCGACAGCGAGTGATTCCTGGGGCACGGCGGCGGCGAAGCTTTTGTGATTGGCGTTTCCGAGGAGGCTGAACTCCTCATGGAAACCAACATAGCCCTCCTGCTTGAGGGCGGGCAGACTGACCTTTCGGAGCCCGGCAAGGTCGCCGGCTTTCACATCCTGCCGCAGCACACTACGCGAAAGCGTCATGTATTGGGCGAGATTGTCGAACGGGTTAGTGGAATCATTAATCTTGGTGGAGGCATGCGGCAGGACGCCGTCATGATCCCAGGCAAATTGTTGCGAACCGGCCCAGCCTTGCAGCCCCATCCCATAAAAGGCGGTGATCGGGGAAGCGATGCGCTGCCCGACACCCGCCGACCCGCCCCACTCCGAATAGTTGAAGGGGAGCCCCTTGACCTGTTGGAAGCCGGCACTCAGCAGACCAGTGCCGGGTTTGTCCAGGTGGTCGCGTCCGTAGTTGTGGCGGTCGATCATGCCGACCCGGCTGTCGAGGTAAGTATTGTAGAGGTGGCCAATCCAGTCCGAAGCCTGCCAACACGAGCCGATCAGCAGCCCACCGTAGCCCGCCTCCCGCATGGCCGCCTTGAACTTGAGGTAGTATGCCTCCTGGGTAATGAAAATAAAATGATACTGGTCGGCCACCCGTTGACCGGGCGAACCCTGAGCGGGATTATACCATTTCGGAAACGGCGTGATGTTCGCCTCGGCGAGGGATTCCCCGGCTGCAAGGGCTCCGCTCCAGGCCTTCCGCAGACCAGCCTCGTCCCCGTATTTCTCTTTCAAAAAAGCGGCAAAACGGTCGTAGTAATTCTGGCGGTAAGTCGGCGCATTTTTGAGACTTCCCTCCAACTTACGAATGGTGAGGTACGCATTTTCCTCGTTTTGCAGCTCGATAAAAGCCAGCGCAGGGTCGTCGGCATAGCGTTTGCCGGTGTAGGGATTAACATGGTTGATGAGGTGGACATGCCACTTGATGATCAAGTCCTGCACGTCCGGCATCACTGCTGTTACGGCGTAAAAGCTGCCTTCCCTGGGAAAAGTCTCCCGCAGCATGGTCTGCGCCTCCTCCCAGTTCAGGAAGCGGTCTTCTTCAATGTCCGCTTTTGAAGGAAACCAACCGTAGAAAACCGACCACCCAGTGTAAATGCCACGCTTCTTCGATTCGGCGAAAATAAGGTCGAAGAAATCGAGGTGTTCTTCGTGGAATTTAAAGCTATCCTCCAGGTCCATCAGCTTGAACATGTGTGCCCACTTCTTGTCGTGCGGTTTGGCGAAGGCGTGCAGGCGGTTGATGTTCACCCCGTAGTGGGCGGCGGCTCGCGGCGCCTCGATCATGTAGTCACGATTGATTTCGCGGTTGTTGGCCCGTAACATGTTGGTGCCCCAGAGCACCACTCGCTCGCCCTTGCCGTCCACGATACGGTCGCCGTCGAGACGCAGCCACCCGTTAGCGCCAGCGGGTTGCTCGTGCCAATCTTCCATCCCGATTTCCGAGGGCTTCGAAAAGTCGTTGTCCACATTGACCGGATACCAATCGGAAGTGTCCACCCAGCGGTTTTCGGGTTCCAGCTTCACTGGCTCCGGGAAAGTGATCGTGATCGCCTGCTCGAAAGTCCTGCCTTCACTCACAGGCTTTCCAGCCGAATCGAGCATAAAGCGCAGCTCCCCGGCATCGCGATGCACGAAGACTGCGGGATTGAATTTCATCTGAAAAGTCTCGCCGGATGGGGCCGTGAGCACGGCCTCCGTGATAGCAGCGCTATTTCCCGCAGGGGGAGGCAGGCTTTCCTGGGTCTCCCCTTCCGCCCCCTTGAGCGCGACCATGCCGCCCTTGAAAAAAGCGGACGGAGCCAACACGGTCGAAATTGTGCCCTGATGACCCACCTTAGGATCCGGAATTCCAAAAACAAAATCCCGGTCGGGCGAAACGCGGTAGATCACTGTAATTTCATTCTTCCCCTTCTGCTCAATCTTCTGCTCGAAATCCAATCGGAATTCGCCGTCGGGACCTTTCTTAAACACCAGCGTGTCACGGTAAAGTCGCGCTTCCCCCTCGGCAACAGGCCGTCCCTTGATCTCTGACCCCTCAGCTTGGGTCCATGTCGGCCCCCGAAATCGCAGTTCCAAGGGGAAAGCGATTTTTTCCCCCTGCATCACGATCAGATCACTGCGGTGCGACCCGGCAGCGGTGTAGGGGGTTTGCGCGGTGGCAGACGAAATTCCTGCAAACAGAGCGATAGAAAACAAAAGCGAAGGGAGGAAACGGAGCGGATTCACGCGTCAAAGTTTACACGCATAACTTATTTTTTCAAGCTGAAAGCGGTTGGAGGGAATTCCACTTGCCGTTTTGCTTCACGGGATGGCGGTCGCATCGAGAACCTCGAAGCGGGTTCTCATGAAGCCTCAACCCTGACGATGAATTTCCTTGCCAACCACAGGAGTGAGGAAGCCCTTGTGCAGCTGCCTGGAAAGTGGCCTGTGGCGCCCGAGCCCAAGTTGACAAAATTACCTTGTATTTTCGGTTTGCTGCACCGAATATTCAATATAATGGTTTCACGCGATGGAGATTTCGGGCAGGTTTTTCGGCTTTTGGAACGTCACCGGGCGGTGGGAGTAATCGGAGCGAGGCAGACAGGCAAGTCGACCTTGGCGAGGGAGATTTTGGCGAGTTGGCCGGATGGCGGGGAGTTTTTTGATTTGGAGAACCCGGAGGACCTGGCGCGGTTGGCCGATCCGATGTTGGGGTTGCAGTCGCTTCGAGGTCTGGTGGTGATCGACGAGGTGCAGCGGCGTCCGGAGCTATTTTCCATTTTAAGAGTTTTGGTGGATCGCAAGCCGCTTCCTGCGCGATTTCTCATTTTGGGGAGTGCATCGCCCTCATTGCTGAGGCAAAGCTCTGAAAGTTTGGCGGGTCGAATCGTGTATTATGAACTGGGTGGTTTCCGGCTCGAGGATGTTGGGATCCATGCCCTGGAGCGCCTTTGGGTGAGAGGTGGGCTGCCAGAGTCATTTCTCGGAGACACAGAGCGCGGGAGTTTCGAGTGGCGTTCAGGCTATGTGCGGACATTTTTGGAGCGGGATCTTCCGCAGTTGGGCATTGGGGTGGGTGCTGAGACGATGCGTCGATTTTGGATGATGCTGGCGCATTGGCACGGTCAGGTCTGGAATGGTTCCGAGTTTGCGAGATCGTTTGGCGTGGCTGACACGACCGTCCGTGCGTATCTGGATCATCTATCCTCCGCCTTGGTTGTAAGGCTCCTCTTGCCATGGCACGAAAACCTGGCAAAGAGGCAGGTGAAATCCCCCAAGGTTTATATCGCTGACAGCGGTCTGCTCCACGGTCTCCTCAATCAACCCACCCTGCGCGATCTGGAGGCTCACCCCAAGTTGGGTGCATCGTGGGAGGGATTCTTGATTGATCAACTTGGGCGACATTTGAAGGTGCGCCCTCAGGAATGCTATTTTTGGGCGACCCACGCTGGGGCGGAGTTGGATTTGTTGGTGGTGCGGGGGCGGCACCGGGTGGGGTTTGAATTCAAGCGGACGGTTTCCCCAAAGGTCACTCCCTCCATGAGAACCGCGATCAAAGACCTGCGTCTCGAGAGAATCGATGTCATCCACGCTGGTGAAAAATCATTTCCAATGACCGAGCACATTCGCGCTGTGTCAGCCATGAGTTTGTTGGAGGAGATTCCACCAATGGAGTAGAAATCCGATTCATGGGCTTCCTCACCCGCTTCTGGATTGTTTCTATCGCATCTCTTATGCCCGGAAACAGATTCGCACGGTCTGTTCAGGGTAGTTCGTCTTTGAGCGTGACCTTGATGGTGCCGTCGGGATCGGCACCCACATCGTAAACGAGCACGCCCGGCATGCACCACCATGGGCCGGTGGAGTCGTTGCCGAAGAACAGGTTATACCAGCGTCCGTCAGGCCCCTTGATGGGCTGGCTCGAATGCCCGGCATGAGGAAGGGGGTAGGCGCGGCGCGGCATGGAGTAGGGGCCTTCGAGGGTGTCGGATTGCCAATAGACCCAATCGTACGTGCCGTCCACGCGGTAGTTCTCGCCGTAAGTGCCGCCGCACCAGCCGGTGGCAAAGATGACGTATTTGCCGTCGATTTTCGCGAGGTTGGTGGCGACATCGCCCTTGGCAAAGTTCGTGCCCATGTCCGTGCGCAGCGCAACGGGGTTGGTGCCGATGCTATCGCCTTTCGGATCCCAGTCCGAGAGCTTTCCGTTCGAGAAGAAATACGATTTGCCATCATCATCGATGAAGACACTGCCTTGGGCCCGGGCGCGGGTTACGTATTCGTAGGGGCCCTCGGCTTTGCCGGTGGTCGAACGCAGCCAGAGCGGACCGCCGACTGCCTCTTCTCCGTCCGGGCGCTTGACGTCGTAGAGGCTGGTGAAGATATGGAAAGTGTCGCCGGCGAAATAGATTTCGCTGTCCATGTATTTGGACCCAAGGCTGCGCATTTGTTTGGGATCTTCGAAGCGGGCCGCAAAATCCGCTTGGGTCGCGTCGGGGAGGCTCATGAAATCGAATTCCACCTTCACCGGCTCCCAGGTTTTCATGTCTTTTGTCTGAAAGAGCATGATCCGGTTCACGTAGTCGTTATCGATGCCGGAGCCCGTGAGGTAGGTGGTGCCGTCGGGTGCCGTGCTGAATTGAAGGTCGCGGATTTGCACGTCGGCGATCGGCTGCACCTGCGCCCATGGACCGAACTCGGTCATCACATTAAAGTCCTTGCGCGGATACGCGGGGTTCTTGCCACGACCCTGGCCGTAGAGCACGTCGGCGGAAAAAACGAGGGGGACTGCGGTGGGTTTGTCGCGCACTGCGGCGCGGCTGTCGCGTCCGGCGAAGGTGGCGAAGAGCTTGTCGTCAGGCCCCTTGAACACCGTGGTCTGTCCGCCGTGCGGGACCATGAGCAGGGGTTCATCCCATGGGCCGTCAAGCGAGTCGGCGCCGCTCACGTAGGTGTCCCAACACCCGACGCCCATGCGGTCGCGCACGGTTGCCGCCGTGAGCCAATACCGCCCGTTCGCTTTGAAAAGATGTGCACCCGCCAAGCCGAGGGTACGCGGGGAATGCGTCGATGACAGCGCATACTTCGACCCGTGCAATTTCGAGGTGGGGAACGGCGCGGGTTGGATCAGGAGGAGGGGTTCGGCAAGCCCGGAGAGGTCGGGTTGCATTTTGGCGATCCAACCCTGCCCGACGACCCAGTAGGCGGTGCCGTCGTCATCGATGAAGAGCGAGGCGTCCGTGCCGTCCTGGGTGATGCGACCAAGGTCTTGGTAAGGGCCCTCGGGTTTTCCGGTGGTGCTTTTCAGCAGGCCGGTGCCCTTGGCGTTCATACTGAAGGGAATCCAGTAGGTGTCGTTGTGAAAATGGATTTCCGGCGATGTGATGCCGCGCACCAGCGGGCCATCCGGTTGATCGGGGTTGACCCGCTGCTCGATCTGCCATGCGCTGGCGGGCTTGGTGGCGTGCTTTTCAATGCTCCAGACTGGCCCGATTTCGTTCCAGGATTTCAGGTCGGTGGATCGCCAAAGGACGATTCCGTCGTTGTTTTGGAAGTCGCCCCCGGGGCCGGGTTGTGTTCCGGTCAGGAGCCAGGTGCCGTCGTGCGCCTTGCTGATCGCGGCGTCGCGCAGCGGAAAATCGGCGAGCGGCTGGAGCGGCTCCCGGTTTTTTCCAAAGATCGCAGGGGTGAACTGCGCCTGTGCGACGAGCGTGAAGGTAAAGGATGCGGCGAGAAAGCAGATGAGTTTCATGGGTCAGGGGATGGGCAGAATTTTCGGTTTACCGCCGGTGGTGGCGGTGGGGAGAGCGGACACGGCGTGCCACGAGCCGTCCGGTTTTTGAAAAACGCTGGCCGGCCCGAATCCAGCGAGCACGGTTTCCGTCGAGGTGTAGGGGCCGTCG
The DNA here is from genome assembly GCA_964652295.1 of uncultured Chthoniobacterales bacterium. Taxonomy (GTDB): domain Bacteria; phylum Verrucomicrobiota; class Verrucomicrobiia; order Chthoniobacterales; family CALDSX01; genus CAZZCL01. Next base: position 7,302 of record CAZZCL010000044.1, on the reverse strand, counting down.
ATGTCACCCGCTGTCCAGAGGACGGCGTCGTGCGAGGCCTTGCCATCGCGCACCTGGTGGCGCGGGGCCAGGACGTGAAACTTGCCGCCCCGCTCGAAGAGCGCCACGTTGCGCTCACCGACCAGCAGGGGTCCGTCACCGGCGGCGGATGCCACTTTCAACGGACGTGGTGCCTCGGCGAGCTTCTCGAGGGAGGGGTCCATTTTGGCAATCCAACCTTCCGCGTAAACAAGATACACATCCCCCGACGAAGCAACGAAGAAGGAGGGCTCGGGCCCGCGAGTCACCAGATACGCAAAGTCTTCGAAGGGCCCCTCCGCCTTGCCGGATGTGCTTTTTTGCAGCAGCACGTTTTGAGAGTTCATTGCGCAGAGCAGATACCAGTCGCCTTTGATCTGGTAGAGCCGCGGTGTGGTCGTTGCCTGGGCGAGGAGAGCGTCGAGGCGCTCACCGGGTGCCGACCAATCCAGCCAGATCCCAATCTTGGGTTTACCCGCTGCCAGCGCCGCCGGGCGGTCCCAGGCATAACCTTCGACCGTCCAATTTTCCAAATCTGCAGAATGCCAAAGTGGGGCACCCCGATTGTAATCAAAATCACAAGCCCCTGCCTCGTCCAGCGTGCCCGCCGTACCCGTGAGATACCACCCGCCCGCGCCATCCGGCGCAATGAAGGCGTCCATCAGAAAATCAAGCCGCGGCTCGCCGGAGAGCGAGCCGGGCTCGGCGCTGAGAGTGAGAACGCAGCTGAAAAGAAGAAAAAAGAGGACCGGGGGACAGGGAAATTTCATGAGATACGTTGCATTGTAGACAGTATGTTTATGCGCTTCAACATGTTTTGTGTTTCGCTATGAAATTTTCGGAACAGAACTCACAAGGTCGTGAATGCTTTGGCTTTGGTTTTCTCGCAAATCGCCTTGGCGACATTTACTGGGCCGCACCCTCCGCATCTTCGGCGTCGTGGCGCCGTTTGAGTTCGGCTTTGATTTCCGCCATTTTCTGGCGGTTGAGTGGGTATTTCCAGAGCAGGAAAGTCGCAATGAGCATGAGGACGCCGGGGACGAAGCTGTAGAGCAGCCGCATGTTGGTGATGGTTTGTTCGGTCTGGTTGAATTCCAGTTCCGGTTTCAGGCCGGCGACCACCAGCATGGCACCCGCGATGACCGGGGTGAGTGAGGCCACCATTTTTCCGGTGAAGGACATCACGGCTGAGAACATGCCTTCACGCCGTTCGCCCGTGCGCAGTTCATCTGCATCGGTCACATCGGCAAGCAGCGTGGCCATGACCACATAAAAACAACTGATCCCGACTCCTGTGAAGAAGGGCAGGACCAGCTGGAGGTAGGGGTTTTTCGGGGTCACCGTCCACCATTGCAGAACCGCGCCGATCGCCATGAGGACGACGGCGACTTGCAGCACTTGGTGTTTTTGGTAGCGCTGGCAGGCCCAGTTGATGATGGGAAGCACCGTAAAAGTCACGACCCAGGCCACGGTTTGGACCAAGCCTGCGAGCGCAAAACCTTTGAGAGCACTTCCCATCACCCAGTAAACGTTGAGGAAATTGCCAAATTGCATGAAGACGCCCCAGGTGATCCCGATGATCTGATACAAGAGGAAGACCCGCCAAAAATCCTTGCTCTCAAATGTGATGAAGAACGATTTGAAGAGCCCCATCCGCTTTTTCTTGGTCGAGATGCGGGTGCGCTCGCGCGTGAACACCACCATCAGCACCGTGCTGGGAATCCCGATTGCCGCAGCAAAAATCGTGACCCAAAGCAGACCTTCCAGGGCATTATTGAACCAGAGCAGGAAGCAGAAAGCCGGCACCCAGACGCTGACCAATCCCATCACTTTGTCCATGATCGAACGATAGACCGCGACCTGGGTTCGCCCATCGTAGGAGGGGCTCAGCTCAATGCCCAAGGCAAAATAGGGAACGGATTGGACGGTTGTCAGCGTGGTAAAGAGCAGCATGGCGATGAGGAAGAAGCTGATGATTTTCCGCTGGTCCGCGTTGGCCGGATCCATGAAGGCATGGAAGCCCGCTGAGATCTGTGAAATCAGCCCGGGGCGTTGCTGTTGCGTGCTCTTGGCTCGGGCCGTCCGGCGTTCGCCCTCGCGTGTCTCCAATTGGGCGAGGATCCGGGAAATCACCTCGCTCTCGGCGAGCTCGACATCGCCGTCGAGAGCGCGAAGGAGAAAGACCCCGACTTTTCGGAGGGAATCTTGGCGATCACCGATTTCACGGGCATTATCGAGCGAGGCCTCTGCCTTGGTCAACGCAGCCTGCTCACGCTCAATCAACGCGGAAGATGCGCCGCCCTTTGCCTCGTCTTGCAGGCTTTCGAGAAGACGGCGACGGTCGTCGACCGCCTTGACGAACTGCGCGAGCGTATCGGGGAGGCCGACGGATAATTCTTCCATCGATCCCATTGCATCCGTAACCGCAGCGCGGATTTCGTCAGGGTCAAGGCGCATGGCCGGTTCGACGTTTTCGGGATTCGTGATCTGTTTGTGGGCGGCGACGAGGGTGGCCTCGACTTCGGCAACTGTCCCGGCGGCCTCCTTGATGCGATCATCCTTTTCGAGGTATTGGTTGGTGAGCAACGCGGAGCCTGCGGGAAAAAGGAGGATGATCAAAACCAACAGCGCCATCCGTGAGACTCCCCCGACGAGGATGTAGGGTCGCCGCCGACCCCAGCGGGAGCGGGTGTTGTCGGTGATGTAGGCCATGATCGGGTCGGTTACGCTGTCCCACATCGATTTGATGCCGACGGCGAGGCCAATCATGAGGGGATTGACGTGCATGGCCACGATCATGATCTGTTGCAGGATCACCCAAAACTGGTTAGCGATGCCGCCTTCGATATTGCCGAAGGCGTAGAGCAGGGTTTCGCCACGAGAGGCGTCCCCCTTCCTGCGGGTGCCCAGCCAACGGCGCAGCCGACTGCCACTTTCCGGAACAATCAGGGCACCCTCGGATGCGTCCGAAGCGGCGGCGTGGGAATCAGCGGGGCGTTTACCCGGATTCGGCTGGGAAGGCGTGTCGCGGTTGGAAGAATCGGTCACTTTATTTTCTGAGGCTCAGGCGTCTCCCAGACGACACCAAAAGTGTCGCATAACTGAAAAGGACGAGTGGAGGAAGTTTCATCTGGTTCGGCGTTCTTTGGATAAGGAGTGGCGGGGAGTGGAAGATGTTCTTTTGAACGAAAATTGTGCCGAGGAGACGGTGTTGCTATTGTTAGGGTTGAGTCTTCAAAAACGGCAGCGTCGGGCGAACATTTTGCAGGGCGGCGAGCAGGGAAATCAACACATCCGGGCCAAATCGATGGCCGCCGGGAACCTCCGAATAAATGTGCGGCACCTTTGATTCGACCAAGTTCTCGCGCAGCTTGCGGTTGGTGCGGAGGAGAAAGTCCTCGACGCCGACTTCGAGCACGACGGCAATGTCTTGGCGGCCTTCCAGGCCCTTGAGCAGCGTCAGGCAACTGGTGTCGTGATAGGCTTTCGCATTTTTCCAATAGCTGCCCAGAGACTCTTGGGCATTGGTGTCGTCCCGGCCGAGGTCGAGCACGCCCGTGGCGAGATCTGCTGCCCCAGCCCGACTGAGTGCAACAGAAAAAACGTCCGGTGCGCGGAAGAGTGTGCTCACCGCGCCATAGCCTCCCATGCTGAAACCACAGAGAATCCGCTGCTCTCGGGTGGTTGAGCGTTGAAAATAGGCATCGACCGCCGCAGGCAATTCCTCGCTGAGAAGGGTCCCGTATCGCATTTCGGGAAAAACCGGGGAATCGAGATAAAACGTGTTGCCCACAATCGGAGCCACGATGATGACTTGAAACAGGTCGGCAATTTCTTGCAGACGAGCCTTGGCATACATGGCTCTTAACCCGGCCTCGGTCACTTCCATTTCGTTTTTGCCATGGAGAAGAAAAACCAGATCGAGAGTCTTTTGAGCTGCCTCATCCGCTCCGTTGGGAACCACGAACAAGGTCGGGAAACTTCGACCGTTGGCCGCGCTCGGAATTTCGCGAACGACGCCGAGAATCCGTTCGGGCGTTCCGATGTCATAACCGGAATTCTTCCTGATTGCGGAGGGTGTGCCCGCTGATTCTGAATTCATAGATTTGTCAGCCGCCCGGGCGGTGAGGCTCAGGATGCGGTGCGCGGAGCGCCGATGTGTGGTTAAGACGGCAAGACGCTGGTGTTGCCGACAGCGGCCAGCGCAGAGCGCAGTTCCCAAACGAGCCAGCGTTTTTCGTCGTCTTCAAGCCCCGACCCGAGGCGGATGGTTCGTCCATTGCGCGTCCGGATTTCGATGCCGTACACGGGCGTATAATTCTGCGTGTAGAACACGGCCTGTTTCACCGCGGAAATGTCCGCAGTATGATACTCATGAACGCGACGTCGCCTGAAAAATTCGCGTTGATAGAGGAATCCTTCATCCCGAATCAGAATGCGATGCCGTGCGTACTTAAGCATCAGGGCGAAGTACAGCATTGCCAGTCCGATGGCTTCGAACAGCGTCAACATGCCGATGGCAGGCAGTGGCGGAAGATCCCCTCCTGCAGCGGAGAACAGGATGCCAGCGAAGAACACCGTGCTCAAACCCAGCCAAAAGATTGCGAAGAAGAGGAGACCGCGCGAGGTGCGTGCGGAGGGTACATCGATGGCGGTGCTGCCATCGTCGAGTTTCATGACTCCGATGCGTGTGCCTTGCGGTTTTGGAACCGGCTGGCGCGGATCCCGCAGGGCGGCCGCTTCCGCGCCGTCGGCGCTTTGGGTCTGTGTCAATGCCTTGAGTGAAGTTTCTTCCCCACAGACACCGCACCGCACCAGATAGTCCGGCTTTTCAAAGCGAGCGCTGGAGGCTGTGTCATTGTAAATGGCACCGCAATTTGGGCAGGGCTTTTTTTGTGCCGCTTTACGGGCGAGCCACAGCGCAAGCCCGGCGATCACAGGTTGCCTCCGAGTGCGAAAATCCCTACTATCGCGGCGTTTGGGTCAAGGCAGGAAACCGTTTTCGACGCCGGATCCGTTGTGCGTGGCCAGCGCAGCCACGGCGGTTGTTTCGTCCGGATACTCAAAAACTCGGCCTTCATAATTGCGTAAGATGAACCTGCCATCCCGGCGTTGGAGCACATAACCGGGGTTGAGAGGGATCTTACCGCCTCCGCCCGGGCCGTCGATGACAAATTGCGGCACGGCATAGCCTGTCGTGTGGCCGCGCAGGCCTTCGACGATTTCGAGACCTTTGGACACGGGAGCGCGCAGGTGCGCCGTGCCGAGCACCAGATCTCCCTGATACAAATAGTAGGGGCGCACACGGCAGCGGAGCAGTTTGTGGACGAGATCGCGCATCGTTTCGACATTGTCGTTTACGCCGGACAACAGAACGGATTGGTTTCCGAGCGGTACGCCGTGATCGGCAAGGCGTTCGAGTGCTTCCCGGACTTCGAGCGTGAGTTCCCGCGGATGATTGGCGTGCACGCTCATCCAGAGCGGATGATGGCGCTTGAGGATGGCGCACAGTTCTGGTGTGATGCGTTGCGGGAGAAAAATCGGGACGCGCGTGCCAATGCGCAGAAATTCGATGTGCGGAATGGCGCGCAACCGGGAGAGGAGATGATCGAGACGCGCATCGGGGAACAGCAACGGATCGCCGCCGGACAGAAGCACGTCGCGCACTTCGCTATGAGCCTGAAGATAGGCGATGGCTTCCTCGAAATCGGTGTGCAATTTCTGATCGCCGGCGCCGCTTACGACGCGGCTACGAGTGCAGTAGCGGCAGTACGCCGCGCAGCGATCGGTCACCAGGAACAGCACACGGTCGGGATAACGATGGACGAGACCCGGGACGGGCATGTGTTCGTCTTCGCCGCAGGGATCGACAAATTCCCCGGGGTTGCGCACGGTTTCTTCGATGCGCGGAATAACCTGTCGGCGGATGGGATCGTCCGGATCGTCAGGCGGCAGGAGATTAAAAAAGTGGGGCGTGACAGCGAAGGCAAGCCGCGTGCCGCTTAAAAGAACGCCAGCGCGTTCCTCGGGTGAGAGATCGATCATACGCTCAAGCGCCTCGACGCTCGTGACGCGGTTCTTGAGTTGCCAGCGCCAGTCGTTCCAGTCCGCCGGGGAAACATCCGGCCAATAGCCAGGGGCATGGGATCGGAAATCCCGGCCTGTTTCGCCGGAAACCACGGCACTCACGGTAGAAATGTTTTCCATTGAAAAAGAGATGACAGAATATGAAGCGTGAACGCTCATGCAAATTCCGTGGGGAAATTCGCAGTACCATGAATCGGGCGGCTGTCATGGTGGCGTGCAGATAATCTTCCTGTCTGCCGGTGCCCGGTGCCGTGACCTGTTTCGGCACAGCCCACGGGACTGTGCTACAGGAAAAATCGCTGGCACAACGCCGGATATGTGGCAATTTGTGGGCTAATCAGTTTCCAATCATGCAACCGACCTATCGCCCTTCCAAACGCACGCGGAAACGCCAGTTCGGGTTTCGCGCCCGGATGAAGACGAAATCGGGGCGCGAACTGCTGAACCGTCGCCGCCGCCGTGGGCGCAAGCGTCTGCTTCCGAAGGGCGCTGAAATTCATTATAAACGCCACACCGTCCAGCACGGATCTTGAAGGATTGGAAACACGCGACGGCGCAGGGCAGTCGGGTGCGTCAATCCCGGAGGCGTCTGCTGTACCGCAAGCTCGAGGCACGTTTCCAGCAGGCGGTGACGCCCGATTTCCGCGCGAAGCGCGCCTGCATTCGCGGGTGGAGTTTCAGGATGTTCGGCTTCGGGGTCGGTCCGTTGCCGGAGCGTTGTTTCGTTTGAGTGCCCTGCAAACTGAGGAGGGCGCGGGTGCGCGATTGGGAATCGTGACAACGCGCAAATCCGGTCCGGCCGTGGAGCGCAACCGTTTCCGGCGCGTGATTCGGGAGCTTTTCCGCACGCGACGCGCGGGGCTGCCCTGCGGCCTTTGGCTGGTGGCGATCGCGCGCAATGGGGCCGGCCGCGCAGCGTACCGCGCCCTTGAGCAGGAATGGTTGCGGCATCTGCGTCGTCTTTCTATGTTGGGAATCCGCGAGCCATGAAACATCTGCTCATTTTCGCAGTGCGCATTTATCAATATGTCGGCAAACCATTTCTGGCCTGCATCGGGGCATCTGGCGGATGCCGATTTTTGCCCGGGTGTTCGGAGTACGCTGTGGAAGCCTTGCGTGTGCATGGGGCATTAAGAGGCAGCTGGCTGGCTTTGCGGCGGGTCGCGCGCTGCCATCCGTGGGGCGGGGCCGGGTACG
>CAZZCL010000043.1:0-25785 GCA_964652295.1 uncultured Chthoniobacterales bacterium | reverse complement strand
CCTCTGCATCGGTGGGGCCGCCACGCGACGGGGAGGGCGCGGCCGTTTTGCAGCCGCAGGCTGGGATGTCTGTGGCGCCGGGCGTGTTTTTGCGCCCGAATTGTTGCCACGGATCGATTTCGCAGAGTTCAACTGGCTTGAGGCCATAACGCGGATCGGGTAGGCCGAGGGATTTCTTCATTTCGAAGAGCGCGTCCATTTCTTCGCATGGGATGGCAGTGCCCGCATTCGGAATATGGGAAGCAACAACAACTGTCCGGCAGTAGGCGTCGGTGATTTCCATCTTAAAATAGGCATCTTCGACACTGGTTGGCGACCAAGTGATGACGCCGTGATTGCCCATGAGGATGGATTGATTTTGCGGTGCGAGCGGAGCGATGACCGCCTGCATTTCCTGGCTTCCCGGCTTGCGATAGGGAGCAATTGGGGCGCGTCCAACAAAGACTTCCATTTCCGGGATAAGCCGTTCCGGCGGTTCGACACCGGAGATTGCAAATGCTGTGGCATGAACGGGATGGGCATGGACGACCGCCTTGGCTTCGGGAACGGCCTTGTAGATAGCGAGATGGGTGGTGATTTCGCTTGTGCGCTTGGATGTGCCGGCGATCTGGTTTCCTTCAAGATCCACCATGCAGATGGTTTCCGGCTTGAGAAAGCCCTTGCTGACGAGGGTGGGTGTGCAGAGCACTTCGTTGGGACCGATGCGCACGGAGATGTTGCCGCCGTTGCCGTCGACGTATTCGCGCTGCCACAGACGGCGGCCGATGTCGCAGATCTCAAGCTTGATTCTTTCCGCTTCGGGCGAGGTAAAGCGCCGCATGCGAACGGCTTCCGGTTGGTTTTTGGCGAGTTCCACGGCGGCTGTGGTGAGGGCGTCGAGACCTTTTGGGGGCGGATCGTCGCTGATAAACACCAGCTGGATTCCGGCCTCGGAAAAGGCGTCGCGCGCGCCAGGTGTCAGTTGCGATGTGCGGCTGTAGCGAAATTCGCGCCCGCCGCTGCGGATAAAATCTTCGGCGTCCTTTTGCGAAACGATTTTCATGGATTTATGTCTTGTTGGAAAACGTGGTCGATGAGTGCTGCGCAGTAGGCATCCACCGGGGTGGGTTTTTTGAAAGGGCAGGCCGCTTCCCGACCTTCGCTGATGCCGATATGTTGGCCGACGGCTGCGCCGAGTTCGTCATAGACAACGATGGAGGGATCGTGTTCGGAGCTTCCGGACCATGTCTCGGTTTTCCATGGCAGGGTGAGGAGGAGCCGTTCGCCTTTGAAAGCGGGGTGGCGAGTCGAGAGCGTGACGCGGCCTGCGACGGTGCCCATTCTCATACGGCAAGATGGGCTTCGGGATCGACGATGCCGGCGACGAACCAGCGGGCAGGGCTGAGATCGTCGCCCACCATTTTGCGGGCTTCTGCGCCGTCGTTGTTGATGAGCACTTTTGAGCCGGTTCCGGCACCGAGACAATCGATGACAATCTGCGCTGGACCGTCGGGCTTGTCGTCGGGAGAAACCGGTTGAGCAATAAGGAGGCGGAACCCCTCGAGGCTGGGATGCCTGACGGTGGATGTGACGCAACCTTTGATGCGTGCGATGCGCATGGAGGCGGGGCGTGCCGGTTCAGTAAAGGTTTAGGTTTTCGACCATGACGCAGCGGCGGGAGCGTGTGAAGGTCATGGGGGTGGTGACGCCTTCGCCTGTGGGGGTTGCGATGCTGAAACTGAGGAAACCTTCGCCGCCGAGGCCGACGCCTGTCATGGAGGGGCCGTTCTTGATGAACAGGGTGGTATCGATGTCCTGAGCCATGCGCGTGAGGTTCGCAATGTTCTGCGAATACATGATGGCGGTGTGTTTGAAGTTGTGCTCAGCCTGGATGGCAGCCGCGATCGCTTCTTCGACGTTGCGGACGCGGACAATGGGCACGAAAGCCATCATCTGTTCTTCTTGCACGAACGGATGGCTGGCATCGGTTTCACCGAAGAGGAGATCCGTAGAGGACGATACGCCGATTCCCGCATGTTCTGCGAGGGCGACAGCGCCGGCACCGACAAGTTTCTTGTTCAGGACGGGGTGAGGGCAGCCAGCGCCCTGGCCTTGTGGGAAGGAAAACGCCGCCTTGGTGAGTGCCTCGATTTGCGCGGCGTTGAGTTGAACGGCACCGTGCCTTTTGAATGCAGCGATCAGACCATTTGCCACGCTGTCGACGACGAACACTTCCTTTTCTCCAATGCAGAGCAGATTGTTGTCGAAGGAAGCGCCTTGAATGATGCCCTTTGCAGCGCGGTCAAGATCGGCTGTTTCGTCGACCACAACGGGGGGATTGCCAGGGCCGGCGCAGATCGCGCGCTTGCCAGTGGCCATGGCGGCTTTGACAACGCCCGGACCTCCCGTGACGCACAGCAGCCGGACTTTCGGGTGTTTGCACATTTCATCGAACGTCTCGAGCGTGGGCTTCACCACGGTGGTCAGAAGATCTGAGATGCCGGTTTCCTTGTGAATCGCCTGGTTGTATTCACGCACGGCCACTGCAGCGCACTGGCAGGCGTTGGGATGGGTGTTGAAAACGACCGCGTTACCGGCGGCAATCATGTTAATGGTGTTACCCGTGAGGGTGGGGATCGAATGCGTCGAAGGGGTGACTGCGCCAATGACGCCCCACGGGGCGAAGTCGATGATCGTGAGCCCGAGGTCGCCGCTGAATGCCATGCGTTCGAGCATTTCGACGCCAGGCACGAGGTCGCCGCAGATCTCCATTTTCTGGATTTTGTGATCGACGCGACCGATTTGGGTTTCTTCCATCTCGAGCGTGCCCCATTCCCTCGCTTTTTCGCGGCTCATACGGCGGATGACGGCGATCGCTTTCTTGCGCGTTGTGATACCGCCGGCGCGCAGTTTGTCATAGGCGACCGAGGCGGCTTCCACGGCATCTGCCATGCGGTCGTAGACTCCGAACCCGGATGTGGCCGGTGCCGGAGCGGTTGGCAGGTTAAATGATGCAGGAGAAGTGCCGACCGGGGCGGTTTTTAGCCGCGATAACACTTCGGTTACGACCTTGGAGATGAGTTGTTCGTCCATAAGAAAGCAGAGCGGTTGCGAAGAGAGTTCAGGAATCGGCGCGATAGAGTATGGCTTTGGCGCAATCAACCGTGTCGACGATGCCAACCACCACGGCGTCGGCGGGAGAATCCTTGTCTTTCATGGCGAGGCGCGCCGAGCTGCCCTGGGCAACGACAACAAGCTCGCCTTCGCCGCAGCCGAGTTCGTCCATGACGACAAGGGTGCTCGATCCTTCCTTCAGAGCTTTTGCGTCGGGTGTATCCGCATAGAGCGGGCGGACAAGCAGCAGTTTGAAGCCGGTGAGCTTCAAGTGCTTTTTTGTGGCGACAACGCTGCCTTCGACGCGGGCGAGGATCATTTCGAAATGAATGTTGGGAGGGGCAAGTGCGCAGGGGGGGCGGATCTGGTCCGGGTTGGGATGAAACCGGCGGATTTCGCAGTGGGCGCACCAGAAAATCGGAGCACCGATGACTGCGGCTGCGCATCCGGCGGCCGGTTATTTTTTGGGTAACACCGTGGACAGGCTTGCTTCGGGGCGTGCAATCACCGTGACCGATACGACTTCGCCGAGGCTTTGCGCGGCTGCGCGCCCGGCTTCGGTAGCGGCTTTGACCGCAGCCACGTCGCCTGTGACAGCGGCAGTGACCATTGCATTACCGACCTGGACCATCGGTCCGGCAAGTTTGATGTTCGCGCTTTTGAGCATTGCGTCAGTCGCTTCGATGAGCGCGACGAGGCCGCGCGTTTCAATCATTCCGAGTGCTTCTTGTGCCATGGGAGTGTGTTTGTGTGTTTGAGGTGAAAAGACGATTGGGATAACGGTTCAGGCCGGGCTTGCTTCAAGCAAAGCGACGGCGTTGCGTGCGATGACCAATTCTTCGTTGGCCGGGATGACGCGCACTTCAATGCGGCTGTCTGAGGTGGAAATCAGCGCTTCGGTGGCCCGGGTGGCGGCATTGGCCGTTTCATCCAGTTTAAGCCCGCAATAATCCATGTCGGCGCAAACCGCGGAACGTAGTGCGGCATCGTTTTCGCCGATGCCTCCGGTAAAAACGATCATGTCCGCTCCGTTCATTGTGGCGAGAAATGCGCCGATAAATTTGCGGATGGCATTCTGAAAATAGGAAAGGGCGTTTGCGGCCATGGTGTTGCCGGCCACAATGGCGGCTCGGAGATCGCGCATGTCGCCCGAGGACAATCCGGACATGCCTTTAAGCCCCGATTCCGCGGCAAGGGCGCGTTCTGCTTCGGTCAGAGAGACACCGCAGTTTTTGATAAGATGAATCAGTGCGAATGCGTCGAAATCCCCGGCGCGATTATTGTGGGGCAGGCCGCTTTGGGCGGTAAGCCCCCAACTCGATTCGACGGCAGCGCCATTGACCACGGCCGCGATAGAAGAACTCCCGCCGAGATGGCAGGACACGATCTTGAGCTGTTCGGTTCCGCAAAGTTCGGCGGCGCGCTGGGTTGCATAACGGTGGCTGGCACCGTGGTAACCAAGCCGTCGGATTCCGAAATCATCGCGCCACGCTTTCGGAACCGGAAACCATGTCGCCGCCTCGGGCAACCTGTCGTAAAAGGCGGTTTCGAACGTGCCGATGCAGGGAATACCTGGATATAGCGTGGCAAAGGCGCGAATTGCCGCGATGTAAGGCGGGTTGTGCGCCGGCGCGATGGTGACGAGATCCTCCATGGCTTTGAGGACGCGCTCGTTGAGATATTGCGTTCCGGAGATGTCTTTTGCGACAACCGGTTTAAATCCGAAGGCGGCAAGATTCTCGAACCCACCCGCGCCTGCGGATTTGAGGGTGTCTTCTACGAAACGCACGGCTGCGCCATAATCCGGGGCGGAGGTCGCGCCTTCGGAAACCGTGCTGCCCACTTCGATCCGCCATGGCGACTCGGGTTCTCCAATCCGTTCGACCCGCCCTTGTGCGTGCACGACACCGGACGGCATCTCGAACAGTCGAAACTTGAACGAGGTGCTGCCGATGTTAGCGACGAGAATGCGGCGCGGAGTCATGGAAAAGTGCAGCGGCGGGGCGGCAAAACGTGGGGCGGGTCAATCTGCTGGCGTTACTTGGTGACGGCCCCGTTTCTGCCTGCGCCGAGGAACTTTCCGAGTGTGGAGAGGTCGTCGTGCGGGCGCGGGATAACGTGGACGGCCATGACTTCGCCGACGGAGGCGGCTGCGGTAGCGCCTGCTTCCACGGCGGCTTTCACGGCGGCGACGTCGCCGCGAACAACCATGGTGACGAATCCGGAGCCGACTTTTTCCCAGCCGACGGGTTCGACGTTGGCCGCCTTGAGCATGGCGTCCGCCGCCTCAAAAAGGGCGGTGAGGCCTTTGGTTTCAATCATTCCGAGAGCTTGTCCTGCCATAAACGATGATGGGTTTGAGTGTGTTGAGATGGAGTGTGAGTAAGAGGGGCGGAGTTAGACGGTAAAGATCTTGAGAAGATCGGGCGCCGGACGCGCGATGACATGGGACGCCACGAGGTTGCCGACGCGGGTCGCGGCTTCGCGGCCAGCTTCGACAGCGGCTTTCACGCTGCCGACATCGCCTTTCACGATGGTGGTGATCAGAGCCCCGCCGATGGGGATCGATTTTACAAGTTCGACGTTGGCCGCTTTGACCATGGCGTCGCTCGCTTCAACGAGCCCGGCGTAGCCGCGCGTTTCGATTAATCCGATTGCTTCATTCATACGATGTGGATGGTGTGGGTGGGTTGGTTGAGAAATCGATTGGGATTTTCGGTGATTTGGCAGGGTTAGGCTACCGTGGGCCCTCAGGCAAGGAGTTCCATGTGCGTCGCACGATCGAGTCCGCACGCGTTGGCTTCGTCGGTGTCAATATGGACTTCAAGTTTGAGGCTTGGATCGACGCGCACGAGCAGATCCTCAAACGTGCTTGTGCATTGGTTCGAGACAATGCGCAATTTCATCGTGTCGAGATGTTTCACGCCGTAAAAAGCGGCATCGTCCGGGTGCATGTGAACGTGGCGTGCGGCACGGATGATGCCGTTCTTCATTTCGATCATGCCTTTGGGCCCCATGATATAACCACCGGGTGTGCCATCAATATCGCCCGATGGACGGACAGGAACGTCAATGCCAAGTTGAATGGCATCGGTGAAGGCGAGTTCAACCTGCGTGAGATTGCGTGTGGGACCAAGAATGCGCAGGTTCGGAATAATGCGTTTGCGAGGACCGATCAGGGTCACGGTTTCTTCTGCGGCGAACTGGCCTTCCTGATAAAGCCACCGATAGACGGTGAGCTGACGCCCTTTACCAAAGAGGGTTTCGAAATGTTCCTGCGTGATGTGCATGTGCCGTGCCGAACTGTTGACGACGAGCGGGCCGGAGGCACCTGTGGGCACGGGAACCCGCCCTTGAGCGGCGAGGTGGCTGTGGAGCGATTCCCGGACGAGTTGCTCGATAAGGCTGCGTTGGGGAAGCGGTGTGGACATCTTGTGAGGGGGCGAAGCGGGATTTAAGAGGTAAGAGGAAATTGAAGGGGGAAAAACGTGTACTGCGCGGGAAAAGAGAAGAGGCAACGCGATAAACTAGCAGGCACGAAAGGATTCTATATGATTGAAGTCGATCATATAAAAAAATTGTGTGTTGTCAATCGAAAAGCGGTGTCTGTCATCTTTGCCTGTGCATTTCGCAGTTTGTTCGCGACATTTTCAGCTGTGTAACAGGGTTGCAAGACGCGTGACGGGTTCCTGCTGACGCACCCGCGGTTGAAATTCGAGGGCAGCCAGCTCTGCGGGAAATGGTATGGGATTGAAAACCGCGACCGCATCCGCTTCGGGGAACATGATAATCCGGCGTCCACCATCCCCGGCGCTCATGTAGGCGGATCTGGGAGCGTTGTACCAGAGTGCGCCTTCGCTGTTGGACCAAAACCCCCAGCCGTACACCCAATCTTCCCATGGGGTGGAAGATTTGATTCCTTCGCTGACAGTGCGGCACTGCGCATGCCAATCGCTCGGGATGAGATCGCGTCCCTTCCACTGGCCGTCGTTGAGCCAGAGCCAACCGAGTTTGAGCATTTCGCCTGTGGTGAGGTGGAACATGGGGAAGTTTCCGAAGAGTTCCGACCTAGACTCGGCTTCGTGACCGAGAATGGAATATTCCCATTTGGGATCAACGCCAATGGGAAGCAGGAGCTGGTTTCTGAGAAGTTCGCCGGTGCCTCCGTTGCGCCATGGATCGTCGATCAAATAATGTCCATAGCTTTGCGCAACGAGATTGAGCAACACGACCAGACCGACGGTAGAATAATAAAATCCGGTTTCGGGGCGGTGATTGGCGTCCATGAATGCCCCGGTGTGGTCCAGGAGCATGCGGATGGTGACCTTGTTGTCGGACGACGTAAAATAACGCCGTTTGCGTTCGTGAAGCCCGAAGTCGTGAGCGGCTTCGGCCAGTTCGGGAAAAACCTCGACAATCGGGGTATCGAGGGTGGGAAGAAATCCGTCGCGATTGGCAACGCCGGCCATCCCTGCGATGAGACTTTTTACAATGGACGCTGCGGGCTGGGGCTGGCTCGGCTCGGTGTTCTGGTGGCGATCCCAGACGAGCTGTCCATTTTTGACGATAGCAAAGTGAGCCGGCGCATTTTCGGCCAGGGCAAACAGCTCGCGGGTGAATGCGTCAAGTGCAGCAGCGTCAAGCCCGGCTGCTTCCGGAGCGGCGGATGGCCATTCGCCAATTGGGAAGCGCCTGGTGCCTCCGCAGGAGGGCAGGAGGGAGGCGGCGCCTGCGAGTCCGAGCAGTTTAAGCATGTCGCGGCGCGGGAGATGCCGGGAGGGGAAGGGGAGTCTGGCAGGAGAAGCCACGCGCTAGACTGGAGGCGGATTGGGACTCAGGTCAACCCTGAGAAGTTCGCTGATGCCCTGCGCCTCGCGGATTGCGTAGTTGAACGTGTCGACGCCGGGATGCTCTGCGGCGTGCGGCATTTTGAAGCGACGGGAAACGTTCTCGTGTGCAAGCACGACTTCGTCCCATTGCATGGAGGCGATGAACTCGTTGAAACGCGCCACGGCGCGTCCACGGAAGAACGCGCGGGTGTTTTCGGGCGGATTGAAGATTGCGAATTTGATCTCGTCCTCGGAAACAATGCGGCGCATGGAACCCTGCCTGAGGAGTTCATAATAGAGGCCGTGGTCGAAATCGACGTTGTGATACTCAAGATCGAGGGATTGAAGCCATGGGTTCGACCATTCGAGACGTTCGCTATCGCGGAACGTCTCGAGGAGGAACAATTTTGCGGCCCAATCGACCCGGTCGCGGGCAGCCATGGGATCCGCGGCGAGTGTGTTGAGAATGGCGTCCCACTCGCGGAGAACCCATGCGCGCAGGGGGTCGGGTTCGGGAAACGCTTTCATGGCCGCTTCAAGATAGAGGCGCTGAAGATCGATGGCGGAGATTGTCCGGCCTCCGGCGAGTTGCACGATCCATGAGCGCGCGGGATCGCGGCTGATGGCTTTGGCGGCTTCGACCGGGTTGGCGAGGTTGGGGGCAGGGGCCTGTCCCCGCTCGACCAGGTCCAGCACAAGTGCGGTGGTGCCGACCTTCATGGCGGTGGCCCATTCGGACATGTTTGAATCGCCGACGATGACATGGAACCGCCGGAACAGAGCGGCGTCGGCGTGGGGTTCGTCGCGGGTGTTGACGATGGGCCGTCGGTTCATGGTGTCGATGCTGACGAGCACGCTGAGAAAATCGGCGCGCTGGGAGATTTGATAAGCGCCGGGCGTGGACGGCGTGTCTTCGCTTTCCACGCCGAGTTTGCCTGCGCCGGCGTAGATTTGGCGGGTGACAAGAAACGGGATGAGCGCGTGCACGATGCGATCCCAGGGAACGGATCGGCTCATGAGAAAATTGTCGTGGCACCCGTAGCTGTGTCCGCGGAAATCGGTGTTATTTTTGTAGATGCGGACGGTGGTTCCGCCGCCGATGGCGTGATTGCGTCGCAGGGCGCATTCGGCGACGATCCGTTCTCCGGCTTTATCCTGGGCGACCAACTGCTTGAGGGTTGTGCATTCCGGGGTGGAATATTCGGGATGGGCGTGATCGTTGTAGAAGCGAGCGCCGTTGCTAAGAACGAGGTCGCTTTTGATTTCTTCGTAGGTGAGGCCGCGGTTGCGATCCGTTTCGTAGTAGGCGGATTCGTCGGTATCCTGGAGGAGATGATCCACACGAAAACCGCGGGCGTCGCGGTGGGGATCTTCGAGTCGATAGTCCCACTTCATCATGGCCCCGTGAGCGGTGTAGCTGCGCACGAGCGCGATGGATTCTGCCACGACGTCGACGTTTTCGCCGGGGGATAAAGTGATGCCGTACTCCGTTTCGATGCCGAAGACGCGTTGCATGGCCGGGATGCAGGTTGAGGAACGGGAGGTTGAGTTGGCGGATCAGATAACCTCGGCGGGACGTGCTGGGCTGCGGAGTGCGCGATTCGGGCGCACCGGCGCAATTTTGACCACGTTTTCCGATTCGTAATCGATGAGTTTGAGCCAGTCCTCGGTGATGTCCGTGGGCGGGAAGATGTCGTTTTCGGAGTACTCAGCCTCAAGGGAAGCGAGAAGGTCGGCTTCACTCAGACCTTCCTCATGGCCGGTGGCGATGGCGCGTTTTATGGCGAGGCCTTTGGCGCGTTCCACAATGGATGCGATGAGCGCACCGCTCACCAGGTCTCCGCGGTAGAGCGTTTCGCGTCGGCCGCTGCGCAAAGTCACTTCGAGGAAGCGGTTATCATCGCGCCTGGCAAACTGCGCGTCGAGCACGGCATCAATGAGGCGGTGGATGGCTGCATCCGGATCGCCGGTTGTGCGAACCAGATCGGGGTCCAGCGGAAGGCCGGGGTTGAGATAGATCGCGTAGATCTCGCGGGCTCCGTCGCGGTCCGGGCGGTTCACCTTGATTTTCCGGTCGATGCGGCCGGGGCGCAGGATTGCAGGATCGATGAGGTCGGCGCGGTTGGACGCAAGGATGATGACCACTTCGTTGAGGGAATCGATGCCATCCATCTCCGTGCAGAACATGGGCACGAGCGTTGAGAGAATGCTCGCGTAGCGGGATGCCCGGCGCGTCCCCAGGATGCTTTCCGCTTCATCGATGAACAGGAAGGGGAGGAAGCCCATACGTCGTTTTTCGCGGGCGGTGGCGAAGATTTCGCGTACCAATCGCTCCGATTCCCCGACCCACATGTTGAGGATTTCCGGGCCTTTGATGTGCATGAAATACTCCTGCATCGGTTCGCCGGATCTTTCGCGGAGGCGGGATGTCAGGTTGTAGGCGGTGGCTTTTCCGATCAGGGTTTTTCCGCAGCCGGGCGGGCCGTACAAGAGAAAGCCTTTGGGTGTGGAATGTTGGAATTTCTCGAATAACGCCGCGTGGAGAAGGGGCAGTTCAATGGCGTCGCGGATGGCCTGGATGGCATCGACCTGACCGCCAACTTTATCCCACGGCAAAACGGGGACGCGTTCGAGATAATAATCGCGGCTGGCGGGGCGTGAAAGAAGCTCCACGGCCAGTTTATAGCCCGGATCAACGCGGACTTCGTCGCCCGCCTTGATTTTGCGTTCCGCGAGGGGAGCGGCGCGATGCAGAACGATGCTTTGGTTCCCGGCTTCCGTGCCGGCGCGCAGACGACCATCGGGGAGTACTTCGGTGACTTTGGCGACGGGACCGGCCGTGTCGAAGCCGAGCTCGCCAACAATTACGTATGCTTCGTTGACCAGCACGCGCATGCCGGGATGAAGTGAGTTGGCGTCGATGCGCGGATCGACATTACAAAGGTAGTCGGACCCGCCGACAAAGATCTGGGCCGCGCCGCCGCGGGGCGTGCCGAGGAAAATGCCCACACGGTTGGCCGGAGAAGTGACTTTGCGAACGACCTCCTCAAGTTTCTCGATGGCGGCACGCGCTTCGTCGATGGTTTCTTCCTGGCGCAAAAATTCGGCGCGCAAAGACAATAGGTCGGCACGTGCCGGATGACCCGGCGGCAGCGCGATGAGCAGGTCTTCGATGAGGTCGAGCGGCGTGCTTTGCGACGTGTCGTCGTGAGTGTCGTCGCGGTTGTCGTCGTCGAACAGGGTTGAGGGGTTCTCAGGTTTGCTCATGGGCGTTGGGCGTGGCGTTGAGCGGCGGGGCACAGTTAAGAGCGCGCCGGAACTCGTGCCGGCGGTGTCGATGGTGTCGGGGTTGAAGTTTCGGATATGTCCGGGTGGAAAGCCCCCGAACCGAAGGGTGTCCCATGGGAATATTACGCGAGCGGTTCGTGCGGTGCAAATCGTGGCGCGGCAGGCAGTCTCTGGCCGTCCTGCGCTTTCCGGGTTGTGAAAAGGCCCGAGTTCTGCTGGATTGCGCCCATTCATGGATATCACGCCTGCCACACCCGCCGTGCCCGCGATTGAAGTCACCGCCGCCGAACAAGCGAAACTCACGCGGCATCCAATTAAGAAGATGTATTATTGGACCTTGCATTGGGCGGATACGCCCTATGCGCTTCCTGCGCTTTTTATGCTTTCGTTTCTCGAAAGCTCGTTCTTTCCGATCCCGCCCGATGTGTTGCTGATGGCCATGGTCTTTGGCAACAGCCGGAAATGGATGACCTACGCCTTATGGTGCACGGTCGCGTCCGTGCTGGGCGGAGTGTTGGGCTGGTACATTGGGTGGGGATTCTGGGCTGTGTTGCAGGATTTCTTTTACAATGTGATCCCTGGATTTACGGAGGAGAAATTTTCGAAGGTGGCCGAGTTGTATCAGGGCAACGCGTTCCTGGCGATATTCACTGCGGCTTTTACCCCGATTCCATACAAGGTGTTCACGATTGCGGCGGGAGTGTTCAGCGTGGCCATTCCGGTGCTGGTACTTGCGTCGATTTTTGGGCGTGGCATGCGGTTTTTCCTTGTGGCGGGACTTATCCGCTGGGGAGGGCCGTGGGTGAAGCCATTTCTGGAAAAACATTTCGACATTGCGACTCTGGTGTTTCTCGCGCTGGCGATTGCGGGATTTGCAGCTATAAAGTTAATTCACTGACGCCGGGTCGCCGGAGAAGCGGCCGGCGGCCGCCGAGTCATGGAAAAACTTAAGCAATGGAGCATCGCTGCGGTCCGATGGTTCCGCTCCGTCGATTGGAGCGGGTTGTTGTCGGACACGCGCAACAAGCTGCTTACGGGCATCGTGGTGTCCGTGCCGTTGGTGGTGACGTTGTTTGTCATCAAGCTGGTATTCGATTTTGTGAGCGGAATCAGCTCCCCATTGCTTGCGGCGGTGGGCATTGAGGAGCCCGCGCCGGGCGCTCCGTTTTTGCTCACGCTACTGTTGTTTCTCGGATTCGGTTACATGACGGCGAACGTGTTCGGCGCGCGCCTGTTCAACACCATGGAGCGGCTGCTGATGCGTGTGCCGGGCATTTCGGCGGTGTACTCGGCCACCAAGCAGGTCATCGAGTCGTTTAAAGGGCTCAAAAGTCCGGCAAGCTTTCAGCGAGTCGTTTATATTGAGTACCCATCGCCGGGTTGCCGGTTGCTGGGGTTTGTGACGGGACAATATCATGAACCCTTGCTTGACCGGGACGTGACCACAGTCTTCTTACCGACCTCCCCGAACCCCTTGACCGGCTTTATTCTTGTGGTGGATTCAGACAAGGTGGTTGCAGCCAATCTGACCCTGGATGAAGCATCGAAACTGATTGTGTCAGCCGGGATTGTGATTCCGAAACGCCATTTTGAAATGGAGGACGTTCTGCGCGCCGAGTCGGCGGAGGCAGGCGTCGCAGCCCGCACCGGATGAAAGACTGCATGAGCCGCCACCGGACATTGCTGAGTAGAAAAAGCCGGGTGCGGTCAACGGTGGTGGTCGTTCTCGTCGCCGCATTTGCAGTCGCCGCGGCTGCGGATGCAGCCACACGCAATGGCGTTGTTTTTGCGGATGCAGTCCTGCTGGACAAGGTGGCGGCGGATTCCTCATTGAAGCCGTTGCTTGCACAGGATCCGCCGCAGAGTCTTAGCGCCCTGTTGCCCGAAGTGGAAGACAGCGTGCGCGCACTCGACTCGCGCCAGCTCCTGGGGGTGCGGAACACACTGCGTCGGCTGGCCCGCGAGCAGGGCATCTACATTTACCTGTGGACAGGTGAACACCCAGATCTGCCGCGAAAAATGGCTGAGACCAGCAAATATGTGAGGGAACGCCCAATCGCAGCCGAGGTGGCTGTGGTACTGCTGGCGGACGGAGCGTCCGGATCCGCACTTCTATTTTCCGATGCGCTTGTCTCGAAACGCGGTCTGGTCGCGTTGCAGAATGTGGCCGATGAAGTTCCGGATCGCGACGGGTTGGGAGCCGGGTTCGGGGCGGCGGTGGTCGCGTTTCTCGATGCGTTCGAGCGAAATGTCATCTCGCGCAATGTGGAGACTGCCGAGCTGCCCATGAGGGCTGACCGATTGCAACAGGACAACACTGCGGGAGACGAGCCCGTGCCTGAGTCTGCGAACGGGAATGGCGCTGCTCTCGGATCCGTTGCCGAAGCGCTTTCTGAAGCCTTGCCGGTGGACGGGTTGGGTCTGCCAACCGGACAACTTGCCGGAGCCGCCGATACAACGGCCGGGGAAAGTTCCCAGCTGCAACAGCCCGATCCGCGCCTCTGGGGGACCAGCATGCCTGGCGGACCAATTCAGCCCGTGGAGGATTCACGTGTTAAGCAGGTTCCCACCGCTCCTCCGGGAGAGGAGAACGCAAAAGTTGACGCCCAAGACGTCCCGACTGGGTTTAAACTGGACAGAGCGGGGAAATTGTTTGTCGTATCCATCGCTCTTGTCTTTGTGCCTGTGCTTTGGACGGGTGTTACGCGGTTTCGTAACTGGCTCCGCGAGCGTCGTGCGCAGCATCTTCCGGCGAGACCCGATCTTGGTCGTCCGAGCGGGCCGCTCCTGAGCGCAGCGCAGCATCGGCGGACAGAGCCGTCCGGCCCGCGCATGCATCCCATCGAACAAAAGGTGCAGCTTAGCCCCCGGAGACCGTTCCGGGGGTCGGGCTCGCAGAAAAAGTGATTTCGCCAATGCAAACCCCGCAAGAGCTGCCAGGATTGCGGCGTCTGGGCGGAGGCAAGGTGCGGGATATTTACGAGATCGACGATGCGCGCCTGTTGCTTGTAGCCACTGACCGCATCTCCGCGTTCGATGTCGTGTTGCCCACTCCGATTCCAGGCAAAGGGCGGGTGCTGACGCAACTATCCGCATTCTGGTTTCGAAAGTTGCCTGCCGTCCCGAACCATTTTTTGGCGGCAGACATCCGCGAGTTTCCGGAGACGTTGCGTTCCGTAGCGGAGATGTGCGGTGGACGCGCCATGCTTGTAAGGCGTGCGGCACCGTTGCCGGTGGAGTGGGTGGTGCGCGGCTATCTCGCAGGCTCTGCGTGGAGCGAGTATCGCTCGAACGGGACTGTGGGGGGAATTGCCATGGCTTCCGGTCTGGCTGAGCATGACAGACTCCCGGAGCCTGCTCTAACGCCCACGAGCAAGGCCGCGGTTGGCGAGGGGCACGATGCGCCGCTGGCATGGGGAGAAGTCGAGGGATTCTGTGGCGTCGACATCGCCCGCCAAGCGCGCGATGCCGCTCTTAATCTGTATTCGGTTGGCAGCGCGCATGCGCGAACCTGCGGTGTGATTGTGGCGGATACAAAATTCGAATTCGGTCTGGCAAATGGCAGCCTTATGCTTATCGACGAATGTTTTACTCCCGACTCCTCGCGCTTCTGGCCGGCCGATGCCTGGGTGCCCGGACGCTCCACCCCAAGTTTCGACAAGCAGTATGTGCGCGATTATCTTGTCGGCCTGGCATGGAACCGTGCTGAGCCCGGTCCTGAACTTCCTCCGGACGTGGTCCGCGCAACAGCTCAACGCTACGAGGAAGCGCTGCGGCTTCTCGCTCATTGATCGGAGATTGTATGGCAAGACCTCGCGGTGCCGGCACTCAGAAACGATCAGACACCGCTGGCCTTGTGCCCTGCCCGACGCGTTTCGATCAGGCAATCGACGGGTTGATTCTTCATCTGGCGACCGAACGTGGGTTGTCTGCGGCATACCAGCTGTCCACCCGGCGGTCGCTGGAGCGTTTTGCCCGGTGGTGCCGCGGCAATGGCGAAGCCGAAGGTCCTGAAGATGTGAAGCCCGACCTTGCAGCCGCGTATCTTGAGGAGCGCGCAGCCACAGGGGCCGCTCCCGCCACCTGCAAGCTGGAAGCCGTGGCGCTGCGCATCTTCTTCCGCTGGCTTCATCGCAGCGGACGTTGCAGCGCGGATCTTGCCACGGTTGTGCCTGTGCCCCGCACGGGCAGGAAGTTGCCCGTTGTGCTGGGCGAAGAGAGTTCACGGCGCCTGATTGAAGCGGTGGACATCGCGCACGGACCGCTTGCCTTGCGGGACCGCTGCATTCTTGAGCTTTTGTACAGCTGCGGACTCCGCGTTTCCGAACTGGCGACACTGCGTCTTGAGGACATGAATTTCGAACGAGGCCTGCTGCGTGTCTCCGGCAAGGGTGGCAGGACGCGGCTGGCACCCATCGGCCGCGCGGCGCTTGCCATTGTGGCGGAGTATCTGCGCACTGCCAGACCGCGCTTGGTTAAACGCGGTGCCGCGCCTTCTGAATTGATTCTATCCACTCGCGGAGGGCGGCTGACGACGGCCCGCCTGTGGCAGATCGTGCGGCGGCGCGCCCTGCTGGCCGGACTGGACGTTCCCGTTCATCCGCACATGTTGCGCCATTCGTTTGCGACGCACCTGTTGAAGAACGGGGCCGACCTGCGCGCGATCCAGGAGATGTTGGGACACGCTGACGTATCCACCACGCAGATCTATACGCATGTCGACCGCTCGCATTTGAGCGCCGTGCATGCGCGATGCCATCCGCGGGGTTGAACCGCAGTGCGGTGCAGTGCTGAGTGTGGGTTCCGAGATTCCGCCTCGCGCTCCGGGCGAGGAAAAAAAGGTCAGCTTCCGGACTGTGGCAATCCTCGAAGTGCGGCGTCCGTCAACCGGGTTTTGTGGTGCGTTTCGTTAGCTGCCCAGCTTTCGACGGCTTGCCACGCTTCGGAGTTTCGCCAGCGTTCGATGCGCCGCTATCGGAGGTCGACAAGGAATTCGCGGGGGCGTCTGCCGCCGTCTTCACTTTGCCTGTGACGACACCATGGCAGCGAGCGCACAGGTGGGGATGCTCGTCGAAAGAACCCACGTCCGCCAGATGGCGCCAGCACCGTTCGCACCGGGGGTGTGCAGATGGACGGGCGACAGCATCGGGATCGTCTCCCCCATGCTTCAGAGCGATCTCACTGACAATAAAGAACTCCGCTGCATCGAGCGGGTTGTTATCGATCCACTCCCGGGCGGTGCCGGTTGGCAGGCTGAGAGTCAGAGTCGCTTCCAATCCTTTGCCGATGTGCTTCTGTTGGCGGGCGGTTTCCACAGCCTGTGCAGCCAGAGCACGCACTTTGAGGAGTTCACCGGCAAGGCGTGCGGTGTCCGCATGGATGAACGCATCTTCGGGCTCGGGAAATCTTTCCAGATGTACGGAAGTCGTTGCGCCGAGATGCGCCCACGCTTCCTCGGCGGTGAAGGCCAGCACGGGTGCGAGAAGGCGGATCAATGTGCGCACAACGTGGTGCATGGCAGTCTGCGCGGCACGCCGACGCGGAGAATTGGCGGCATCGCAATAAAGGCGGTCCTTGGTGATGTCGATGTAGAGACTGCTCAGTTCGACGGCGCAGAACGCGTTGAGACAGTGGTGGACCCTGTGAAACTCGTACGTGCCGTACGCAGTGCGGCAGACCCGGACGACTTCCTGCAGGCGGTGCAGAATCCAGCTGTCGACAAACGTCAGTTCGCGCGGCTGGAGCGCATCGCGTTCGGGGGTGAAATCGTGCAGATTGGCCAGGAGAATCCGGATTGTATTGCGCAGACGGCGATAGGTGTCGCCCAATTGTTTGAACGCATCTTCAGAGAAGGGGACTTCGTCGGTGTAGTCCACACTGCTCACCCAAAGACGCACCAGATCCGCGCCATAACGCTCTACGAAATGTTCCACGCCGGTGGGCTTCTGGTAGGCGCCTGACTTGGAGAATTTTTTTCCGTCCGTATCCACGACAAAGCCGTGCGTCAGACAGGTGCGGAAGGGCGAACGGCCATTCAGCGCCATCGCTGTCATCAGCGAACTCTGGAACCATCCGCGATGTTGATCGGTGGCTTCAAGATAAAGATCCGCGGGGAACGATAATTCCGGATGCTTGGCGCAAACCGCGCGATGGCTGACGCCCGAATCGATCCAGACGTCGATTGTGTCCATCCGGCGGGTGAGATGTTCCGGCAGGCCCGCATCGCGCGCGACCGTGGTGTCGTCGTTCCCGAACCAGTAATTGCTGCCATGCGTCTCGACTTTCGCCGCCACGGCGCGTATGGCCTGGGCATCGAGCACAGGTTCGCCGTCCGGCTGATAGAAAACGGGCAGGGGTACGCCCCACGAGCGCTGGCGGGAAATGCACCAGTCCGGCCGGGATTCCACAGTTGTGGAGATGCGATTACGGCCCCATTCGGGGATCCACTCGACCTTTTCGATGGCGCGCAGGGCGCGCTCGCGCAGATCGTCAATGCGGATGAAGAACTGTTCCACGGAGCGGAACACCACCGGCGTTTTGGATCGCCAGCAATGGGGATAGGGATGCGGGTAGGGAAGGTGCGCGATCAGCGCACCGCGATCGCGAAGCAGGGCAACGATATCGGCGTTGGCATCAAAGACATAACGCCCGGTGAGTTTCGCCACCCCGTTGTCGGCGGTAAACCGGCCATGATCGTCGACCGGCGAGAGCAGGGGCAGATCGTAACGGCGCCCTGTGAGATAATCGTCCGCTCCGTGACCCGGCGCGGTGTGAACGGCGCCGGTGCCGGGCTCTTTCGCCTGCGGATCGGTGACGACATACTCGGCGGTTACCAGCACGCTGGTGCGATCCAGAAAAGGATGTCGGACGGTTGCACCTGCCAGGTCGGCTCCGGTGAATACCGCAGATGGCTCGCCGGCAGGCATCCATCCCGTCTTTATCGAGAACGGGTGCGTGAGTTTTTGCGCGATCAACAGCTGTCGCACGGCTCCCTCCGGTGATGTCCACGGGCGCAGTTCGTAGCGTGCGGCGGGATGCAGCGCGATGGCCGTGTTTGCAGGTAGCGTCCATGGCGTCGTGGTCCAAATGACGACCGCCGCGGGCGCCGTGGCGGGCGGTGGCGCCTGTTCGAATTCGAATGCCACGAAAATGGAGTCGTCCGTGCGCTCTTCATATTCGACTTCCGCTTCGGCGAGCGCCGTTTGCGCGCCCGTGCTCCAGTATACCGGCCGCTTGCTGCGGTAGACGAGGCCCTGTTCGACGAATGCGGCAAGCGTGCGCAACACCTCGGCTTCGTAAGCAGGATCGAGTGTGAGATAGGGATTCTGCCAGTCGCCGAACACGCCGAGCCGCTGAAATTGGCGGCGCTGGATATCGATGAATTTGCGGGCGTACGCCTCGGATTTGCGACGGACTTCCAGCGGGCTCAGTCCGCGTGATTCCTTCACGACCTTGAACTCGATGGGCAGACCGTGGCAATCCCATCCGGGAATGAACGGCGCACGATAGCCAGCCATTGTGCGGGATTTTACAACGAGATCCTTAAGGATCTTGTTCAGCCCCGTGCCCATGTGTACGTCGCCATTGGCAAAAGGTGGACCGTCATGAAGCACAAAAAGCGGGGCGTCACGGCGGCTCTCCTGAATTTGCCCGTACAAATCCTGCTCCTGCCACCGCGCAAGAATCTCCGGTTCCCGCGCGGGCAATCCTGCTTTCATGGGAAATTCAGTGCGTGGAAGGAGGATGGTCTCTTTATAATTGATGCCCATAACCGGAGGCGGAGCTTACGAGGGTGCAGCGGAGCGGTCAACGCCGGTTCCCTGCTGCCGCGCATGCCGAATGCGCTGCGATTGCAAGGCGGCGGTGAGGCGGTGACGCGGTGTGTGTGGCGTCAGACGCCGCAATAAGCTGAAAACCCGCCGTCGATCGGCACGACAACCCCGGTTACGAAGGCGGCTGCGTCGCTGCAAAGCCAGAGCGCGGCACCACAGAGTTCTTCCGGGCGTCCAAAACGTTGCATGGGCGTGTGGTCGATCACGCGCTGTCCGCGTGGTGTGGGGTTGCCATCGTCGTCAAGCAGCAGTGCGCGGTTCTGATCTCCGAGGAAAAATCCGGGAGCAATTGCGTTGACGCGGAATCTTTCGCCGTACTTCTGCGCCATCTCCACGGCAAGCCACCGCGTGAAGTTGTCGATGCCGGCTTTGGCGGCGGCGTAGCCGACCACGCGCGTTAAAGGCCTTTGCGCGGCCATTGAAGAGATGTTGAGGATAACGCCAGCACGTTGCTCTGCCATAAGCGAGCCAAACACGAGGCTTGGGAGTACCGCACCATGCAGATTGAGTTCGTTCACTACAGTGAACGCCTCCATGGAGAGGTCGAAAAAGGTTTGGTCGGGAGCGATCGTGGCTCCGGGGCGGTTTCCGCCCGCGCCATTCACGAGAATATCCAGGCGACCCCACTCCGAAGCGATGCGGGAGCGCGCGTGTTCCAAAGCGGCACGATCAAGCACGTCCGCAGCAAGTCCCATTGCCGTGCCGCCTGCTTCATGCAGTGCGGCGGCCTTGGCTTCAACCCGCTCAAGGTTGCGGCTGACAACGGCAACGCGCGCGCCGGCGGCAACGAGTGCGTCTGCGATCGCTCCGCCGAGCGAACCCGCTCCGCCGGTGACAACCGCGGTCTTTCCATTCAGATCGAAGGAAATCATAAACGACTTCAAGGCAGCATGGCGATGCAGCCGGGATTAAACGATTCCGGCATAGATCATGCCGGCGACGGCGAGCGCCAATGCCACGCGATACCAGCCGAAGATTTCCATACCATGAGAGTTCAGGTAGGCAACCATCCATTTCACGGCCAGGATCGCTGAGATGTACGCAGCGACAAAACCCACGGCGAGGGCTGAAATCCCGAACGAATCCACCATGAGCTGCCAGTGTCGGAGAGCGGTCAGCGCCGTGGCGGCGGTCAGGGTCAGAACGCCGAGTAGAAAACTGAACTCCACAGCCGCGGCAAGGCGCAGGCCGACAAGCACGCCCCCGACGATGGTAACAAGGCTGCGACTCACACCGGGCCACATGGCCACGATCTGACACATCCCGATGAGGAAGGCGGCCAGCAGCGTGAGCTGCTCGAGGGCTTTACGCGCCCTACCAGATTCCCTCCGCCGTCGGATATAGACGGCGGCAACAAGAATGGCGAGCCCCCCGACAAACCATGCGCCGACAATCGGCCACAACCCCCAGTCGCGGCCGCCAAAAAGGTATTTCGTAATGAGATCGTCGAGGGTAAGACCTGCAATGGCCGCCGGGATGAACGCAGCCACGATGTTCAGCCCGAGTCGGAACCCATCCGGATCGCGTCCGACAAATCCCCGGGCGATGGAACCCACCCGTTTCGCATAGAGGCTGAGCACGGCCACGATCGCGCCACCCTGAATGCAAATGGCAAATGCATCCGCTTCGGTGCTGTGCTTAATCCCCATCAACCGCTCCGCAAGCAGCAGATGCCCCGTGGAACTGACGGGTAAATATTCCGTAATACCCTCGACGATGCCGAGGATCAGGGCCTGCCACCATTCCATGGGAAAAAACAGTCGGGGGCGGGCAGCGCGCCTGCGGCAGCCCGGAAATGGTCAGACGGCTCCGTCGCCGCGTTCTTCAGTGCGGATGCGCACGGCGTCTTCAATAGGAAGCACAAAAACTTTTCCATCCCCAATTTTGCCAGTCTTGGCCGCATCAACGATCGTTTGCACTGCCTTGTCCACGAGATCGTCGCGCAGGACGATTTCGAATTTTACCTTAGGCAGAAAATCCACGGTATACTCCGTACCGCGATAGATCTCGGTATGGCCTTTCTGACGTCCAAACCCTTTCACTTCGCTGACGGTCATGCCTTCAATGCCGATTTCGGACAGCGATTCTTTGACATCCTCCATCTTGAAGGGCTTCACGATGGCCTCGATTTTTTTCATGAGCGCGTAGACTAAAGGCTGGAACGGCCTTTGCAAGGGAGGCTGGGGAAAAAAGTCAGGCGGCATGAGCCGCTTCGTTGGATGCGGCGCGATGCGGCCAACGTGTCATCCACGTTTCGCGCGCGTCGTAAATGACCCGATGCGCAATCTTGGGAGACATCTCAAACACCATTGGGATATCGCGGTGTGGCAGCAAAGGAAGCAGCGCCCCGAAGTTCACCCCGCCGGTAAAGGGCGCGCGATGATCGCGCGCGGGCCACTGCACATCGTGTACATGGCAGCCCACCAGCCGGGGAGCCATTGCTTCCAGCCATTGCGCATGGTCGAGCAACTTGAGGTTGTGCTTGATTTGTACATGCCCAAAATCGTGCCAGTAGCCCGTGTTCTCTGCGCCGATTCGCTCGAACAACGGGCTGAACTCGCGTTCGGAAGGTACTTCCTCGTAGCCATCGCGGCTTTCGATGCATAAGACGATATTTTTCTTCTGCGCATGCTCAAGCGCGCGTTCCACATGGGTCGCCGCGCGTTGCCAGTAACCGCGCCCTGCCGATTCCCGACGTCGGACCGCGGCGAGTTTGTGTTTTACAAAACGTCGCGAAAACAATTTGCCTGCCGCGACCAGTTCGATCAATGGCGGGTTGATAGGCGCAATTGGCACACGTCCAAGATGCAGCACCACGCGATCGACCCCGAAGCGTTCGGCAAAATCGATGGTCTGACAGGTAAGCCGCAGTGCGCGCTCGCGTTCCGGTGCCCGGTGCGAGGTGAACTCGTAACAATTGGGCGAACTGCCGGTGACCTCCGGCGGGAGCGGGCAGAAATTGTGCAGGCTCGTAAGACGGATTACGCCTGCTTCCAGGGCATTTTCCACGCCCGGCATCAGGGAAAGCCGGATGCCATGACCGAGCTCGGCATGTGTGAACCCGAGATCGGCGATTTCCTGCAGCATGTCCTTACCATCGGTATGCCGATGGCTGTTCCAACATGTGGAAAAGGAGAGTGGCATCCTCTGGAGCGTTCCCGCATGCGCGCGTTAGCGCGCAAACAGCCTGATCTGACGGGAGGTGGCTTCGAGCTCTTCGAGTTTCTTCAGCGTCTCCTGCTGTTTGGCCAGCATGGCAACGTTTTTGTCCCTCAAAGCCGTAAGCGTCTCGATTTCCTGTTGCACGCGCTGGATTGTGGACGCGGTCTGAGCGGGCGGGCCTGGGGGCGTCAACGCCGTTTGCGCGATACCATGGGAGCAAAACATCTGCAGGCAGGCGGCTGCTGCGATCATCCGGCAAAACATGGACAAGACATTTCGGTGTGGCATGCGTTAATCCTCCGATCCTTCTGGAGCCGGTTGAACGATTGCGCCCCCACCGCTGCCACCGCGGCGCGCTGAGAATAAGCGCGCCTGTCTTAACAGTTCGGCGATTGCGGCGATCCGCTCGTCGATGGCTGTCTGATTGGCTTCCAGTTCCTTCTGTTGGGCGCGCACTTCTTCAATAAGATCGGTGACTGTCTGGCGCGAAACGACGCCTGGCGTCTGCGGTGTGGCAGGTTGCTGCGCAGGGAGTCCGGTTGGCAGACCGGCGCTGAGCGCAATTAACGCCGCAGCCATCCGGGTCCGACCCGGAAGGCCGTACCGGGCAACGCGCACGAAGATGGGAAGCGCCGTTCCACGCCGCAGGGCATGAGATGGTCGATGAGAAAAACGCGGAGGGAGCGCAGTTAAAACCATGAGAACGAGCATGGCGGGTTCCGCCCTGCGTGTCCAGTCCGTGGTGGCAGGGAGGATTGAAGCAATTTTCTTGCCACATCGCAGATGGCATTTATCATGCCACTTGCCTGCAACACCGCAGCGCAATTTTCCTATGGCCGGTCCGGGAATCCAGCAAACTCAATCTCTTGCGCTCCAGCAGACACTGGCGCCTCAACTCCAGCAGAGCCTGCAGATCCTGCAGGCGCCTGTGCTCGAGCTGCGTGCTTTGATCCGGCAGGAGATGGAGACCAACCCGCTCATCGAAGAGGCGGCCCCTGCGGATCTGGATGTCACAAATGGGGCTGAAGAATCCTCCGCAGCCGCAGATCAAGAGTTTCGCGAAGAATTTGACCGGCTCGCACAGCTTGACGAAGAGTATCGCGATTATCTCTCCGCCAGCCGCGGCGTTTCATCACGCAGCGCGGATGACGACGAACGGCGCCAGTTTTTCTTCGATTCACTCGTTGTGGAAGAAACGTTGCAAAGCCATCTGCTCAATCAGCTCGGCACGGCGGATGTGGACGGTGAGGAGCGCAAGCGTGTGGAGTTGATTGTCGGCAATATCGATGATCAGGGGTATCTTCAGGGGTCCCTGTCCGAGATGAGCGCCAGCAGCGGTGCGTCGGAGGAAGATCTCGAGCGCGCATTGAAGCTGGTGCAAACGTTTCATCCGGCAGGGGTTGGCGCGCGCGATTTGCGCGAATGCCTCATGCTCCAACTCGAACGCCAGGGTCGTGAGCAGAGTCTTGAGTATCGCATCGTTTCACGGCATCTCGACGACCTGGCGAAGCATCGGTTCCCCGAAATTGCGCGGCGCCTCGGAGCGAATGTCGAACAGGTTCAGCGGGCGGCCCGCAGCATCGCGCGGCTGGATCCAAAGCCCGGCCAGGTGTTTAGCCCCAACCCCAACCGCTACGTGCTCCCCGAAGCAAGTGTGGAACGCGTGGGCGAAGATTATGTCATCGTTCTGAACAACGAGCAGATCCCCCATTTGCGCATCAGCAGAGCTTACCGCGACCTAATGGCGAATGGCACGGGACCTGATGTCGGCAATTATATCCGCGACAAGATTCGCAGCGGAAAATTCCTGATAAAAAGCATCTATCAACGCCAGGAAACCATTCATAACATTGTCGAACAGATTCTGAAACGGCAGCGGGATTTTTTCGATTTTGGCCCGTCGCACCTTAAACCGATGACCATGAGTCAGGTTGCGGAAACGGTCGGAGTGCATGAGACCACTGTGAGCCGTGCAATCAGCGGCAAATATCTGCAAACGCCGCACGGAGTTTTTGAAATGAAATCATTTTTCACGCCTGGCTACGCGACGGCCGAAGGCGGGGAGATCAGCAACACCAGTGTAAAAAACGCGATTGCCGAACTTGTAAAAAGCGAAGACGCCCGCAGCCCGCTCAGCGACAAGGAGATTGTCGATATTCTCGCTGGTCGCGGACTCAATATCGCGCGACGCACCGTAGCCAAATACCGCGGCGAGCTGGGGATTTTACCCAGCAACATGCGTCGGGTTTACTGAAGGCGGTGGGACGGATGCGACACGCCTCGAAGAATTCTTCATGAAACATCGGCTGCAAATCGGGATCGTGGGCGCCGGCACCATCGTGCGCCAGCGGCATCTGCCAAACCTGCGGGAGATCCCCGGAGTCGATATCGTGGCTGTCAGTAATTCCTCGTACGAAAGCTCCAAACGCATCTGCGACGAGCTTTTGCCGCACGCTACGCCCATGAAACATTGGGCGGATCTCATTGCATTGCCCGATCTGGATATCGTCTGGATTGGCACACATCCGAATCTGCATTCCACAGTTGCCATCTCCGCGCTGGAAGGGCGGCGCCATGTGTTTTGTCAGGCGCGCATGGCGTGCAACCTTGCCGAAGCCGAGGACATGCTTGCAGCCGCGCGACGTGAACCGGCGCTGGTGACGATGTTGTGTCCGCCCCCCTACGGATTGCTGGGAGACAACGTCATGCGGCGTCTCATAGCCGGCGGGCGTGTGGGGCGACCGATTCATGTGCGTCTGCACAGTTTTACCAGCCAATATCTGGACCCGTCGGCTCCCCCGCACTGGCGGCAGCGTGAGGAGCTGAGTGGGTTGAACGTTCTTACGCTCGGCATTTATGTGGAGATCTTGCAGCGATGGCTTGGACCGATCCTGCGCGTCCAGGCGCGCGCACGCGTGGTGCACGACCTGCGGGAAGGGTACGCCGTCGGGATCCCGGATCTCCTGACTGTTCTCTGCGAGTTTGAAAACGGCGCCGAGGGCGTTCTCGAATTCAGCGGTGTGGCGGCTCATGCACCCGGCGATCGGTTGGAAATTTACGGCGAGGAAGGTGCGCTGATGTACGATTTTGCGCGGGATGAAATTCATGTTGGTGGACGAAAGGAACCATCGCTCTCACCACTGCCGATCAGGCCGGAGGATGCCACGCCGTGGCGGGTTGAAGAGGATTTCATTGCGGCAGTGCGCAGCAAGGGCCGTCTCAAACCGCGCCCAGGTTTCGAGGATGGCGTGGCTTACATGCGCGTCGTGGAAGCCGTCGCGCGCGCATGGCAAACCGGCCGCGTGGCGGACGTTCAGGAGCTTTAAGAGGGGGCTATGCCACGTTTGATCGCGTGGCCAACTCAACGCCCGCACCCGATCTTCAGTCCGGCACCGTTTATCCTTGTGAGTCAATGAGTCTTGTCTCGCGCAAAGACCCGAAGCCCCGAAGATTCTTATCGTCAAATTCAGAGACTATTCTCCTGACGACGTCCTTCCTATGCGATGCTCCGAGGGTGGGGAGCTAAACCGTAAGCGTCCGTTGAGCCCCAGTCATGGGATCGCTTGACAAGAGCGGGATAG
>CAZZCL010000042.1:0-25922 GCA_964652295.1 uncultured Chthoniobacterales bacterium | reverse complement strand
AGAGATGGCAGCCGGCTCCTGCGAAACGCTTCGGCACGGAGTGTCGGGAGTTGAAAAAGACGCCGCGGCACCCCGACTCGGTTGTGCGGGAGAATGAGCCTGATTCGGATTGCCGCCGTTGGCATGCGATGCGAATGCGGGGCCGTGAGCGCTGCCACCGAGCGGCGCAAGAATCATTTCCCAATAGCGGGAGAGTTGTTCCTGCAGAAACGCCAGGGCCGCGCCCCGCCCGTGGGGCGGCAGGTTTCCGCCCAGCACATCCTGATAGAGATTGTGTGCCGCGTAGATCTCGGCAATCTCCACCCGTCCGAGGACAAGAATCGAGAGATGGCGCGATTTCGCGTCGTTAATGTCGGCAGCGATCTTCCATCGCCCGGGAATCGGGTGATGCTCCGGTGTCCGGAAAAAGACGGCTTTTGCGCTGCGCCCGTCCTGCAGGGCGGCATCATGGATCTGGCACGCGGTGCGCGCGATGGCCTGCCAGCGTTTATTGTTATTCCCGTCTTCAAACCCGAAGACGACGATCTGGCGACCTTTCGTCCAGCGCACCGTGAAGTAGTTGCGATGCGAAACGATGTGGGGTTCAAGCTCGATGCCCGGAAGGCCGCGGGCTGCGGTGGTTACCAGCCACTCGAAGATGTTCGGGTCGAACTGCAGCCGTTGGGCTTCCCGTAGCAGATCGCTGATGAACCGTTCATAATGGTCCGCAAGAGGCACGGGAAGGTCGGCATCGCCCGTTTTCCATCGTTGGCGACAAAGCTGCAGAAGTCTGCGGACAGACATCTCGCGCGAGGCTTCAAAGAGGCTGTCGATCCAGCCGCCTTCGAGAAAACGCGCCGTGTCTGCCTCGGAAATGTCCGCAGCTGCAAGACGCTGGCGGGCAAGGATGCCGGCCTGCGCTGCGTTGATGCCGGAGAGGGCGATGGCAGGTGTGCCGATGCGTTCCCGATAGGCCTGATGAAAACTCGCTTCGATGCGCTGCCATGGCAGGCGATTCGATGTCAGAACAACGAGCAGATTTGTGCACGCATCGGTCAGGTGTGCGATGACTTCGCCGAAATGGGCTGCGCGCTCGGGCGCATCTGCATAACCGTCGGTCTGATCGAAACACAACACAAAAGGGCGATGCGCCCCGCCCAGCCAGAGCAGCTCCTCGATTCGTCCGCGACAAAGATCGTTGATTTCTGCCGCACCCAGATCCCAGCCCGGCACATCGGCGCGGCGCAGGTTCAACGCGCGCGCTTCTTCCTCTTCAACATCGCACCCTTTCAACCACTCCAGACAGACTTTTCTGGTGGCTGCATCAGCCGGCGCGATGGCGTATGCAAACAACACCTTGAGCCACGCTTCCGGGCGGTCCGCCGTCATCCCGTCGTGTTCGAGCGTTTCGACGAACAACGGCAGCACGCTGGGCAACGCCGTTTTAAACCAATCCGGCGGGATAACCGGTTCCGGGCCTGCAAATGCGCGCTCTGGATCGGCGAGGATGCGGCGTGCGGTATCTTCGTCGTTGTGCGGATCGTCGTCGTTGTCGACTTTGAGTTTGCCGCTGCGATAGGCGGCCGCCCACAGGTGAGCGAATAACCCCCGGGCGAGACGGTCGAGCTGTGTGCCTTCGCCGGACGGGCCAGAATCGGCATCCGAGTCGTCCGGTAAGGAAAGTTCCTGCACGATGCCAAGGAGAAGAGTTTTCCACGAGGTCTCACGGTTCAGAAGCTGGTTGCGGTAAACGAGGGTGGCACGACCGCGCAACCGTTGGAACAAGCGCCCGAGAAGATGCGATTTGCCGTAGCCGGCGTCGTTGGACGACACCATCAGCGCGTGGCTGGCCCGGGCGCGGCTGCGCGGTATGGGATGCGCGGCAAGAGCGTCGAACACGGCGGTCACTTCATCCAGCGCCGAATCGTTCAACCCCGGAACCGGCACCTCGACATGGCGCGGCTCCTTGACGACATCTTCCTGAAACGGATTTGGCAGGTGACGAAAACCAGTGTCCATATGGCGGAAAACGGTCAGGACACTCTGCGGGCGAACAGGTACGTCGCGCCGTTGACCGATATTGCGGCGGCGCGCTGTGCGTCCGTGGCGTGCAGCGGGTCGCCCGTGCTCAGAAGCCATCGTCCGGCCCGCGCCTCGGCCGCGAGCCATTGCGAAAACCGTTCGTGCGAAACTCCCGCCGCCTGTTGCAGGTCCGAGATTGCTGCGTCGTCGAACCCCGAGTAAGCACGGATTTTTCGCCAGGCACTTTCCACCGCGGATTCATCCACCTCAAGATCGGGGGCAACGGATTCCGGTGCGGGTTCAAGTCGACCCTGGATGCTGGGCAGATGAAGATAAAACCGCACGCCCGACCGTTCCAAAGGCAGCAGCCGACGCTCTTTCACGAGCGCATCGAGCGCCGCAGGCAAGTTGACGCGTGCCCCAGCTGTGCGCAGGGCAGCATCGAAATCCTTCGAGATTAACAGCGGGCCGCGCTGGCGGGGGAGTTGCTCGTCCAGAATGTCGTAAACCGATTCCACAGGAAGCGCATGCCGTGGGAGCAAAAACCGTTCGACGCACTTGACCGGAGCGGAGCGGACACTGCGTTCGAGAATCAACGCTTTGAGAGCGGCCTGACGCGCGGCGGAATGCGCCCCGCGCAGAAGCTGCCTGCGCGTGGCACCCGATGCCCCGCGGCGATCCAGCAATGCCATAAGGGCAGTGCGCACAGCCGCCTCGTCGGGAGCCGGCCGTGCGCGGGCCCGGCGACGGGGTGTCGCGGTCGGTTGAGATTTCGTTCTGGAATCCATTGGAGTTGGTTCCTTCAAACAAGCCACAGAACATGCCGCGGGCAAGCCGTTGCGCGCTGATGTCGTGGCGTTCAAACGCTCCGACGCATCGGCTACCCTGCTTCCCGAAGAGGGTAAAATGCGGTCAGTCTGTCGGCCCGATCTTCGTGGTGCGCCGCCACACACCGTTTTCCCGTGCAACCGCGTGCGAGAATTCACCGAGCAATTTCAGACTGTCGATCAGGTCCGCAGCCGCGACGCGATTTGTGAGAAACTCATCTTTTTGAACTGGATCGGCAAAAAACGCATCCGGATGCTTACCCAGGAGTTCTAACATCTCGGTTAGCGCATGAACCGTAGGATGCGAACGCACCCGGATTTCCGCAGCATACGGGCTGACAACGGCTGTCTGATTGTAAACCTCGGCAAGATCGCGAAGCAACGTCGCGGAGCTGGCCAACCCCAGCGATTGCTTTGCTGCAAAGCCAGCCGGACTGTCGAACTCTGGAGCTGAAGGCAGCGGCAAGCAGGCATAGACGCCCTCAGCACGTTGCTCAAGGCGGAATTCTGGCAATGCCAGCGGCATCCCGGCATCCGGAGGCGCAAACGCCGCAAGCTCCTCGATCAGCCGCTTCGACTCCATCCACCACTTGGCAAACGCCTCCGGATTCGCAGCTGGCCAAAACACGCCAAGCCTTGGCACGGACGTGAACCCGACCAGATGAGGCGGCAGGCCGACATTTTCCGGCAGCACACCTTGAAAATCGAGCACAACGGCGCTTTCCGAGCCGAGCACATCCGAGTTTAACCTGCGCAGCAACGCCCACGCCTGCTCAATCCTCGGGCGGAATACCGCAGAAACCTGCCGGAATTGCCGCACATCTTCCTCTGGAAGCTGCGGGAGGATGTCGGCCTCAAAAACGGCGGCTGCCAGGCCGGCCAAACCGGATGCCACATCGAACAGTTCGGAAACCTGAGCCGGGTTCGAACGGTTTGCCCAATACAAGCCCGCATCCGGGATGTCTCCGGCCTGGATTCGGTTCACCGCGTCGGCATCGAGGAGGGCGGGTTCTATGCCGCCGAAATTTTCGAACGTCCAATGCTCGCCGGCCGAGATCAGTCCGCACGAAGATTCTTCAACCTTCGGAAGCGCACGCGCCGCCCGCATGTCCAGTGCGGCAAGTTCTGTTGCAATCCGTTCAAGACTTTCCGGGGGCAAAAGCTGCCCCGCCGCTGGAATCAAGGCCTCGAACAATCCGGACAACGCGAGCGGAGGATTCACCCACTCCAACAGATCGCGGCTGGCGAAGGAGATAGCCGCAAGTTGGGCGGTGCGCCCGGCCGGTTCACGCAATCGCGCCATGACATCCGATGCGGCAAGACTCGCCTCTGGAGCATCCGCGGGAACGAATCGCGCTCGTTCCACAAAGCTGCCCAAAACGAGCAGGAGGATGTCGTGGGAGTAACCGGCGGCAAGCTGAATCTCCCTCGCAAGAAGGGGCTCCATCATGCGGTCTGCAAAACCGGGGTCTTGAAGACGGGCGCCCATGGCCTCGAGCACGGCGTGCAATTCGTCCCTTGCCTTGTCGGAAAGCATGGCTCCCGCCTGTAGTCGTATTCGTTCTAAGGGAGCATCCAGCCCCTCTGGCGTCCAAGATTCAACGAGAACGGCAGTTGGCAGGCGTTCCCGCTGCGCTGTCCATTGCGCCGCGAAGGTCTCGCGAAAGTCCGGCGCATGAAAACCGAAAACGATTGTGGGAACTTCCAGAGTGGAAACGAACGGTTCCAGCGCGGCCAGTACGCGCAGGGCTTGCAGCTCCTCCAGCCGATCCTCGGAAACCGCATTCGTGGCCGGGGTCGCCAGCTGCTCCATGGCACCGGCAATTTGCGCAAGACGGATTGCGTCCAGCGCAGCCTGCAACTGGCGCAGCTGCGCAGCTGTGCCCTCGGGCAGAAGAACGAAGACCTCGCGTCCAGCAAGTTTCGCAGCCAGATCGATGGCCGTGCCGACCTCCGGATCTTGGTTGATCACGCTGTCCAGGAGTGCAGCAACCGTTGGTTCCACGTCGGGAGGGAGAGGCAACCCGGCGCGCACAAGAGGGTTTGCCAGGACGCGCCGCACAAACTCAGAATCCAGGACGCCCTGCACGCGGGCTGCCGCGTCGTAGATAGCCAGGAACCCATCGACTGCAGCGGGAATTCTACGCAGCCAACCGGTGCGCTCGTTCAGCAACGGATTTTCCGGGGCAGCATCCTCGCGGGCGACTTCCTGTGAGTGCGGTTCTGGGCCGCATCCGGTTTGAACCATGGCCAGCATGACTGCCACAGCGCCAGCGGCCGCAGCAAGATGGCCACCTGTTCTGAAACGAAAACCTGAAGTTCTCTGCATGGCTGAATCCAGCGATCTGAAATTGCAGGTTGGGCCAGCAACCCGCAGCAAGTCAAGCGTGCGGTGTGCGACGCCATCGGTTGTCCTGCGTTGCCGGGTCGGCAACCCGCTGCGTCCTGCTTTGAGTTTAAAAGGCGCTTGTCAGGATCGTCCGGGCGGAGAAACTGCAGAATACCCCTTGGTGCATTCCCTGCCATGCCGGTGCTTCACCTCGCCAACCTGTTGAACGAAGACCAGATCGTGCCGGACATGAAAGCGGCCGATCGCTGGAGCGCCATCGTTGAGCTCATCGACCGTCTTGTTGCGGCAGGCCGTCTCTGTGCCGACGACCGCGAACCGATCCTCGCTTCATTGCGTGACCGCGAAGAATCCATGAGCACAGGAATCGGATTTGGGATTGCGATTCCGCATGCGTCCTCGGATCGGGTCGCGGATGTCGTTGCCGCATTCGGCCGTTCGCGGACAGGCATCGGTTTCGATTCCCTCGACAATCAGCCCGTCCGATTCATTGTCCTGTTCGTGGTGCCACAGGATCAGTTTGCGCTCCACCTGCGCACGCTGGCTGCAATCGCCAAATTCATGAATGAACGCGGGGTCCGCGAGCGTCTCGATGCGGCAGAAAATGTGCAGGACATCCTCGAAACGTTGGAAGGCGCCGCTGCGAGAACTGGCTGAAATGTTCACCTTCGTACCTGTTTTGAATTCCTGCTTTCCCCGCGGTCCCGTGCGAGCGGCGTTGGTCGCCGCGTTGGCGGTGCTGCTTGCCTGTACGGCTACCGCACAGCGCACGGAGTACGACACGGCGAAGATCCTTTTCGAGCGTGCCGATGCTCTTGTGGCGCAGGGCGAGCAGGGCGAAGCGCTGGAGAGATATCGCACCGTGGCATCCCGATTCCGCGAACACGAACTTGCACCGCGAGCACGGTTTCAGGCGGCGCGTCTGTTGCATGCCAACAGGGAGTACGTCGATGCATTCGACGAATATCAAAAAGTCATCAATGATCATCCGCAGTCGGATTTGTTCACACGCGTGATCGACGGGCAGATGGATATCGCACGGGAAGTGCTCGACGAATATGCCGTCAGCGAGCGTGCCGGGCGACCCAAACCCGGGCGTAATGTGCCGGATAAGGAACTCGCAAGCGATCTGTATCGGCTCATCCTCGAGAACGCGCGGCATACGGAGCGCTCCCCGGAAATTCATTATGCGCGGTCCGTGGCACTCGAGCGAGAACAACTTGTGGACGAGTCCGTCGCGTCGCACCAAGAATTTGTCGACGCGTACCCTGATCACTATCTGGCTGACGACAGCGCATTTCAGGCGGCCTACATTTTCTATAAAAAAGCGCGTGACGGAAACAATCCCGATGCTGGAGCCATGGATCGCGCCGCGTTCGCGTTCCAGGAATTTCTCATGCGCCACCCCGAGAGCGAGAAAATCGCCGAAGCCCGCTATTGTCTTGGGGAAATGAATGAGATGCGCCGTAAAGTGCTGTATGAAGCTGCCCGGCAGTACGAGAAGCTGGGCAAACCCGTCGCCGCACAAAAAATGTATCAGGAAGCCCTGGGCATCGGTTACACGGGTGTGGAACGGAACCGCACGCTGGAACGCATCCAGGAGCGGTTGGCAAAGGAGAAATAAGGTGCGCGTTGCGGCATCGCGCCCCGAGCGAGGCCCGGGCTGATTTTCAGGCCATGACATCGCGCGCAACTTCGCTGGCGACGCTTTCCCCGTAAAGCCGCCGGACGAGTGCCAGCCCGAAGTCCAGCGCCGTGCCCGCCCCGCGCGAAGTAATGATTGGACCGTCGACAACCACCCGGTCTGTGCGGCTGGATTCGGGCAGTTCGTTGTACACCGAGAAATGCGCGGTGTGTCTGCGGCCAGGCAACAGTCCGGCATCCTTTAAAATGGTTGGCGCCGCGCAAATGGCGGCGACAGGCAAGTTCCGGGCTGCGAACGCACCGGCCAGGTGTGCGGCACGCCCGTCTGCGCGCATGAGCTTAACTCCAGGTCCGCCGGGAAGGAGGAGCAGGTGGAATTCTTCGGATTCCACCTCTGCAAGCACTCGATCGGGGCGGAGTGCCATCCCGCACCGCCCGGTTATGTATGGCTGCGGCTGAAGCGCCGCAAGTGTCGCATCGGCTCCGGCACGGCGGAGAACGTCGACCGGAGTGATGAGTTCGATTTCTTCGAATCCCTCGGCGAGGAGACACAACACGCGTTTACTCATGGTGGCAGGCTAAGCGTTGTGTGCCGGTTCCGGCAAGTCCGGGTGCCTTCAGATAGGCTGATTAAGCAGCGGCCTTGCGCTTTTTTGTTCGACGCTGTTTTCCAGCTTCGCCGGAATAATAATATTCCGAGTATTGATAGTAATATTTGTATTCCGGCATCGACGGGTTGGCGCAGTTGAGGATGACGCCGACCACGTTCGCCTGTCTTCCGCGCAGCAGCTCCAGAGCGCGAGCTGACTGGCGGGCGAGCGTCTGCGAAAGTCGTACGACGAAGAGAACGGCGTCGATCTTGGGTGAGAGGCTGGTGGTGTCATCTGCTGCAAGAACCGGCGGAGTGTCGAGGATCACGAAATCGTAATGGCGCAGAAGTTCAGCGTGCAGCTTATCGAACGCCGGGGACATGAACAATTGGCCCGCCTCGTTGATGGTTCGCCCGCGGGTGAGCACATGCAGATTGGGAACGGTGGTGTTCAGAGCAAGCTCCTGCCACGTGTGCCGGCCTTCGAGGATTTCCGTGAGACCCGGCTCGGCCTCGGCGTGAAACTGTTGGTGCACGGTTCCCCGCCGCAGGTCGGCATCCACAAGGAGGGTGCGCGAACCGGCCTGACCCATGGTGACCGCGAGGTTTGCAGCCAGTGTGGATTTGCCTTCGTTTGGTGTGGCACTGGTAATTGCGAAGATCCGGGGGCGTTCGCCGTCGACCGGCATGAAATGCAGGGATGAGCGGATGTTGCGAAACGCCTCTGCAAAGCTGTGCCGTTCGTCGTTCGGTTCAAGGACGCGCCCGGCGTCATCCGGGGCGATCTGTGGGATCTGGCCGATGACCCGCTCGCGAAACCGCAATTCGAACTCGGATTGCGAATTCATCCGGTCATCCAGACGATCGAGAATAAACAGGATCAACGCGCCAGCTGCAAGACCTGCGGCCAGCCCGAGAAGGAGCGATTTGAGGAAAGGCGGCCGGATTTCCACAGCTGGCGAAGCCCTCTCCATAATACTGACGAGTTCGTTTCCAATTCGGCCGGCCGAATTCATGGTGCGGTCGAAGCTGCTGTAGTTCGCGTATTGCTGCGAAAGATGCTGGGCGCTCTCGCGAAGCCGCTCGTACTCGGCTTTGCTTCGGCTGACTTCAAGGGCGCGCTGTTCCCATTCCTCGATCTGGGACGCCAGATTTTGTTTCTCTAGGTCGAGCGCTCTGCGCCGCGAGGCGATCTGGTCGATGGCTTGGCTGCGATAAATACCAAGCAACTCCTGAACGCGCCCGATGTCTTCATTAAGCCGTTCGACCTTGGGATGTTTGGGGCGGTGCGTTTTCGAAAGTTGCTCAAGATCGGCCTGAAGAAGCTGCAGCTGTTGTTTGGCGCGCAGATACTGGTTCTCCGTCCCGAGAAGGTCGATGGGGGGCGCTTCGGCTCCCTGTTCTGCATCGGCAGTTCCGTCGGTGCCCGGGGATTCGACTGTGCGGCGTGCTGCCAATTCGCGGCGGCGTTCAATGTTCTGATCGACGTCGAGAAGCCGCAGCAACTCTGATTCCCGTTCGACTTCCGCAAGGCGGCGATTCAATTCGGCGAGGTAGCGGGCTGCGTCGTTGCCGGCTTCCTCAATGGCCGGAAGGTTGTTCTGCCGTTGGAACTCAATGAGTGCATCGCGGGCGGCCTGCAGGTCGCGTTCGATGCGCACGAGTTCATCCGCCACATCGCTGCGGGCGTTGTCTGTACGGGCGAGGCGTTCATCGCGGCGAAACGCAAGGTATTCGTCGAGCGTCGCATCCAGCAGCGCACGGGTATAGGTCGGGTCGTCTCCCCGTGCGGTCAGGCTGAAAATGGACGTGCCCTGCTCCACAGAGGCGGTAATCTGCACGGCGCCCGGTTTAAGTTCCGGCTGCATGGCCTGCACACGTTTTATGGCGCGCGCCCGCACTTCGCTGCTCTCCATAAGCTTGGTTTGGGTGCCAAGAAAATGCCGGGTTTCCTCGATGTAACTCTGGCTGTCGGGCGTGGCCACCTGGCCGCTTACGATCATCCGCGCCACAGATGTATACTCTGGCTCCGCAGTCAGCGCGCGCCACGCCTGCAGAAACAACCCCGCGCTACCGCACAGAAAAAGAATCCACCAGTACCGCGCCAACAATCGGCTGTACCGGTACATGCCAGTTTGGAAGAACGCGGTCAGCGCATTGGAAATGGGAGCTTCGGGTTGCTGCTCGGCCATGATTTGAGATTCTGTGTGGAAAGACGGCGTCGCTAAAAGACAAACCCGCGTTGCGGGACGGTCACAATGTCGTCCGGCTCGAGGACAATGTCGTTTTGAAACCTGCCCTCTTCGAGCACCTCTTTCATGTCGACCACGATCTGTTCGCCCTGACCGGATGTCTCAGGGCCTTTGCGCAGGACTGTCACCCTGCGTTGGTTGGAATATGCCGTAAATCCTCCGGCACGAAGAATGGCTTTGCTGAGGGTCAACTCCTCGTCGGAAGGAAGCGTGATGGCAGAAGGGTTAGCGATTGCCCCGCGCATGTAGACCACACCACGCGATTGCCTTGAAAAGCCGTCGAGCGCAACGATCACGGTGGCATCGTAATAATAGTCGCGGTCAAGGCCGGTTTTGATGTCGCGCGCAAGCTGGCGGCATGTTTTCCCACGGGCTTGTACCCGGCCGATATACGGCAGATCCACCTCCCCGGTATCCAGAACGATCAACGGCAGCGGCGGCGTCCGGTCTTCCACGATTCGAAAGCTCAGGCGATCTCCGACGGAGAGCGGACGGTTGTCGTCCAGAGCGTCCATGGAATTGGTATAGGCGGCGGGGCTTGTGGACGGATCGCCCTGAGCGCGCGAGACGTTGGCAGGAACGCAACTCAGACCCAACGCCACGGCAATTGTGGCAGCCCCTGCATGCCACAGGGCCTCCGGCCTTGTGACGCCACACCTGCGCAGGGGTGGCGTTGGTGAACCGTTTGTCAACCCTGCCCCAATGGCCATCGACCCATTCATGAATACTAAGGCTTCTCCGAAACCTGGCTGCACGCAACGCGAAACCGTTTTCCCCGGCGGGAGAGGGCGGAGACGGGCTCTGGCGTTAATAGTTGTACTGGAGGCTTAGGCGCACGAAATTCTGTTCGTAGCCAAATCCTTCGCGCGTGGAATCGCGGTCGGTATAGACGTAGCTGGCGATAAAATTCAGCCTTGGCCCGAGACGATAGCGGGCGTTCAACCCGGCGAACCACGTCTCGTTGTCGTCCTCGAACGTGCCACCGGATTCATCGTTGTCGGCATAGCCCACCTCCGCGCTGAGCGTGACATTCCGGATAACCTCAAGATCGGCCACGTACCGGATGTAGGTGCGCTCGATGAAGTTTGTATTGACTCCGAGGCTCGCCTCGCGGCCCACATCGATGGAATGGGAGACGAACTGATTAAGCCGGTTGGTCACCAGCAGGCTGCCATACCAGTCACCAAAATTGTCGTTGTCTCCGTTGCCACCACCATCGTCGAAGGAGAGATCCTGCCAGCCCAGCGTGCCACGCAAGCGCGTCGCATCCGACAAGGCCCATTCGATGAAACCGCCCACCGAAAAGCCGTCGCCATCGTTCTGAAAATCCTCTTCGTAATCGGTAATGGAATAACTGCCCTCGATCCCGCCTTGGAGACG
The DNA here is from genome assembly GCA_964652295.1 of uncultured Chthoniobacterales bacterium. Classification (GTDB taxonomy): domain Bacteria; phylum Verrucomicrobiota; class Verrucomicrobiia; order Chthoniobacterales; family CALDSX01; genus CAZZCL01. Next base: position 14,882 of record CAZZCL010000042.1, on the reverse strand, counting down.
CGGTCCGATGGTCACGCGTGCAGCCCCGAGGATTTGGGTGGTGCCTCGCTGCAGTTGTTCCACATTTTCGCCTGCCGACCAGTAATCGAAGCGGTTCACCCCCGCCGTAAGGACGAGGTCGTTCAGATCCCATAACACATCGCCGCCAATCGTGTTTGTGAGACGCCCGTAATCGCCGTCAACCGGCACGCTCCCTGTTTCGCTTACCACACGGAACGGACGGGCGTTGTAAGCGATCTCATCGTAAACTGTGACCACGAAATCTCCGATGAAAAACTGGGCATCGAGCCGCGAAGCCGGGCCGACGTTGGATTCCACGAACCAATCGTTGAGTTCGGAGTTATCCAGATAAAAATCATACCCCGCTGAAACTTCGATCGTGAGCGTGTTCATTTCCGAAATGTTCCATAGCGCTCCGAGGCGGAGTTGCGGTCGGAAAATGAAATCAGAGTCCGTGTCCTCTTCTGTGAGAAACACGTTGTCGTCAAAATCGGCGTCAATGCCCGCTCCGATCCGGTAAGTAAAAGGACGCTGACCTCCACCATAGGCGTCCCGCACAGCAGCTGCGCGACGGGCGCGGGAGACGACGTTGCCCATGCTCGCCGGGCGCGTCGAGCGGGATGGTTCGATACGGTCGCCGACGCCGGCCGTCGAACCGGGCAGACCGGAGAAAATCGTGGATCCACGCAGGCGTTCGGAAGCGTCTTCGGTGGTCTGCACTGGAGGCAGCTCTCCGGTTACTGTTGTGTCCGGCTCGATCAGGTCGACTGTCTCCATACCCGTCTGGTCGGAAATGGGCAGTTCCTGGGCCATGGCTGCTCCAAAGCCATCGATCCAGCCGGGTGAGGCCAGCAGGGCAGCCGCCGCAACTAAAATGGCGACCGTGGCACCGCGCACACATTGGATGGGATGTAGTGGTGTCAAGTTATAATACCCCCTGTTTGAGAATTGTTCAACGGTTGGGTATCGAAATGCAAGCTTTTTTGCAAGCTGCGCATCGGCGTTGACCATGGGCGGGTTTCGGCGTCAACCTCTTCCTCTATGCAGGACTTTGAAAAACTCGGCGTATTTTATCTCGGACGCGAGCGCAAGGACGATGGGGAAAACGCGCCACCTGATGAAGCGCCTTTGTTACTGTACGATTCCAAGGATCTTGTCACACACGGGGTGTGCCTCGGGATGACCGGCAGCGGCAAGACCGGGTTGTGCATTGCCATGCTTGAGGAGGCGGCCATCGATGGCATCCCCGTTCTCGCGATCGATCCGAAGGGCGATATTCCAAATCTTCTTCTAACGTTCCCCGATCTTGCTACTGGGGATTTTCAACCCTGGGTCAACGCCGAGGATGCGCGGCGCAAAGGTCTGGGAGTTGAAGAGTACGCCGGTCAGCAGGCCGACTTCTGGAAGGATGGCCTCGCCAAGTGGGGGCAGGATGGCAGGCGCATCGCCAAACTCCGGGAATCGGCGGATATGGCCATTTACACACCGGGGAGCACAGCTGGCATCCCGGTTTCGATTCTGGAATCTTTTGCCGCGCCTTCATCTGAAGTTCTGGAAGACGCCGAGTTGCTTGGCGACCGCATCGGCACAGCCGTATCGAGCCTTCTCGGTTTGCTCGGCATCGACGCCGACCCCCTGAAAAGCCGCGAGCACATCCTTCTTTCAGCCATCCTTGAGAACGCATGGAAAGCCGGCCGAGATCTCGATCTCGCCGGATTGATTCGCGCGCTGCAAACGCCCCCAATCACAAAAATTGGCGTGCTTGATCTCGACGCGTTTTTTCCGCCCAACGACAGGTTTGTCCTGGCCATGACGCTCAACAATCTGCTCGCGTCGCCGGGATTCTCCGCATGGCTCGATGGAGTGCCCCTTGATCTGCAGGAAATTCTTTACACGAGGACCGGCAAGCCACGGGTGGCGATCTTTTACCTCGCCCACCTGGGGGAAAACGAACGCATGTTCTTCGTTTCGCTCCTTCTGAATCAGGTCGTCAGCTGGATGCGCGCGCAGTCCGGAACAACCAGCCTGCGCGCACTGGTCTACATGGACGAAGTGTTTGGCTATTTTCCGCCCGTCGCCAATCCGCCGTCCAAACGGCCTCTGCTCACCTTGTTGAAACAAGCCCGGGCTTATGGTGTCGGCGTGTTGCTCGCCACGCAGAACCCTGTTGACCTCGATTATAAAGGCCTTGCCAATACCGGCACATGGTTCATCGGACGGCTCCAAACAGACCGCGACAAGGCGCGTGTGCTGGAAGCCTTGCACGGAGCCACTGCTGCCGGCGGTGTCGCGTTTGATCGGCCCGCAATAGAACGCCTGCTGGGCGGGCTCGGCAACCGCGTATTCGTTATGCACAATACCCACGAAGATCATCCTGTGCGCTTTGAAACCCGGTGGGTCATGTCGTACCTGCGCGGACCGCTTGCTCGCGATCAGATCAAGCTCCTCATGGATCCCCGGCGGGAGGAGTTCGCGGCGGCACCGCGCGAGGCCACAAATGACGCTGGCGGCGTACCACCAGGCCACCCACCCGTGCTGCCACCCGACATCCTGCAGCATTTTCTGCCCGCCAACGTGCCCGCCATGGAAGGGGAACAACTCCACATGACACCCCTGGTTGCGGCGTCGGGTTCTGTGCATGTCTCCGATCGAAAGCTCGGAGTGGACGCCACCCTCGATATTACCACACACACCTCCATCCCTCATGAAGCCGCCACGCAGATTTTGTGGGATGAAGCCCGCACCTTCTCGAAACCTCCCGCGCTGGAAACGCGTCCACCGGCTTCGGCCTATTTCGGCGAGCTTCCCCCCCCGGCATCGAAACCTGCCAACTACACTGGGTGGGGGCGCGATTTTGTTGCATGGTTACACCGCACGCAGAAAGTCCAGCTTTTTTACAGTCCGTCTGCCGAAGTGCATTCCCGCCCCGGAGAATCCGAAAGGGATTTCCGGATCCGGCTCGCGCAGGAAGGCCGGGAAACGCGCGACCGCAAACTCGAAGCTCTCCGCGCCGAATATGCCGACCGCGTTGCTGCAATCGAAAAGAAACGTGCCGCAGCGGAGGCCCGCCTCGAAAATGAACGCCAACAGGCGCGCGACAACACCTTTCAGTCGGCGTTAAACATCGGACTCGCTGTCCTTTCCGGTCTGTTCAGCCGGAAGAAACTCAGCGCGACCAACATGAACCGCGCGGCGACTGCCGCCCGCCGGATCTCACGAACGATGAAGGAAAGCGATGACGTCGCACGCGCCGAAGCGGACTTCGAGCAAATCCAGGCCGAACTCACTGCGCTTCAGGAGGAGCTGACAGCTGCCGTGGATCGTTTCCAAAAGACCACCGACCCGCTTACGGAAACCTTTGAACCCATGGCGCTGCATCCTACAAAGAGCGCTTGCAAGCTTGTCCAGATCTCGTTGGTCTGGATGCCGCGCTGGCGCGACGGACAGGGTTTATTCCGTGACGCATGGCAAAGCAACTGACTCACCTCAACGCAGCATTTCCGATGTGGCATCTCCCCCGCCGGGAATGGTTTGCTGTCGTATTTTGACCACTGGAATGGCAGACTTTTGAACAATTATCGCCAAACCTGCCTGACTGACCGTGCCATGCCCGGTCTTCCTGCTACAACCACCCTGTTGAACGGGCATCAACCGGCAGGTATCAATATTTTTTGCGAGTGTGGCATGAAGCGTGCTTCAGCGTTCGCACCGTCCGGTTTTACCGTTTTCCAGTTTCGGGTTCAGGGGAGTGAGAGGGAACATTGGGGGATGGCTGCAGCAAGGGCGATACAGAGGGCGCAAGGGATCGAGGGTGCGCCGGGGTTCAGGCGCTGCAGCCATCCCTTCCTCCGTCGTCCCTCCTACTTCATGTCCGACCCGTCTGCGATGTACAACGGCCACAAGATCGGCGACAAACGCAAAGCATCCCCTCAACCACACGTTTCAGCATGAAGAAACTCGAAGTCATCATCAAACCCTTCAAGCTCGAAGAAGTTAAAGAAGCGCTTGCAGAAGTGGGCGTTGAAGGAATGACCGTTTCCGAAGTTAAAGGTTTTGGCCGCCAGAAAGGCCATACCGAAATTTATCGCGGGAGCGAGTACACGGTGGATTTTCTGCCAAAAGTTAAGATCGAAATCGTTTTGCCGGATGAACTTCTGGACAAGGCGGTCGCCACAGTGGTGAGTGCTGCCAAGACTGGAAAGATCGGCGACGGAAAAGTTTTTGTTGTGCCTGTTGAACAGGCTGTGCGCATCCGCACGGAGGAAACCGGCCCGAATGCCATCTAACCCGGTGCCCTCAACAAAAACAGGTTTTTGGCGGCTTCCGGTCCATCCGGTCCCGGTGCAAACGCCAAATGCAGCAAAGTGAAATATACACCATAGATCACCGAATAGACCGCGAGACATCCAACCAAACAAACCAACCGAACAAACCACCAGGCGCCCGCGGTGCGGACGCCACAACACAGCCAATTCCATATGCCTAACAAATCCCCAGCCGACATCACGAAGATGATCAAAGACAACGGGGTCAAACTCGTTGACTACAAATTCGCCGACCTGCCCGGTACATGGCAGCACTTTACCACCACACTCACCGAGTACAGCGAGGATGTCTTTTCCGAAGGGCTTGGGTTTGACGGCTCCAGTATCCGCGGGTGGAAAGCCATTAATGCCAGCGACATGCTCGTCATTCCCGATCCTGAAACGGCATGGATCGACGTCTTCAATGCCGAGCCCACGCTCAGCCTCATCTGCACCATCGTCGATCCAATCTCGCGCGAACCGTACGAGCGCGATCCGCGGGGCATCGCAGAGAAGGCCGAGGCTTACCTGAAAAGCACCGGCATCGCCGACACCGCCTATTTCGGTCCCGAAGCGGAGTTCTTCATCTTCGATGACGTAAAGTTTAAGTATGACGGCCACATGGCTTTCCACGCAGTCGACAGCATTGAGGGCCACTGGAACTCGGCCCGCGACGAGGAACCCAACCTCGGTTACAAGCTGCGCGCCAAGGAAGGTTATTTCCCCGTGAGCCCGGCGGATACCCTGCAGGATATTCGCAACGAAATGTGTCTCGAGATGGAGAAAGCCGGCATCGAGATCGAGCGTCAGCATCATGAAGTCGCCACCGCTGGCCAGGCTGAGATCGATCTGCGCTTCGATAGCCTCAAGGCCATGGGAGACAAAATGATGTATTACAAATACATCGTCCGGAACGTGGCTTACAGGCACGGCAAGACCGTGACCTTCATGCCAAAGCCCATCTTTAATGATAACGGCAGTGGCATGCACACGCATCAATCGCTCTGGAAGGATGGCAAACCGCTTTTCGCAGGAAACGGCTACGCCGGTTTGAGCGAGATGGCTCTTTTCTATATCGGGGGCATCATCAAACACGCCAAGGCACTTACTGCGATCACTAATCCGACCACAAACAGCTACAAGCGTCTCGTTCCCGGGTTCGAAGCACCGGTCAGTTTTGCGTACTCCGCGCGCAACCGTTCCGCGGCGATCCGGATCCCGACCTATTCCAACAACCCGAAAACCAAGCGCGTTGAGTTCCGCACGCCGGATCCCGCAGCCAACCCCTATCTTGCCTGTGCGGCATTGATGATGGCGGGATTGGATGGCATTCAGAATCGGATTCATCCGGGCGATCCGCTCGACAAAAATCTTTACGAGCTTCCGCCGGAAGAACTCGCCAAGGTGCCGCAGGCGCCGGATTCGCTGCTTGGCGCGCTCGAAGCCCTGAAGGAAGACCATGAATTCCTGCTCAAGGGCGACGTGTTCACCCAGGATTTCGTGAACAACTGGATCGAGATGCGGTCGGCCCAGTATGATGCCCTGCGTCTCCGCCCGCATCCTTACGAGTTCGTCATGTATTACGACGTATAAACGGCCAGACCGTTCGTCCCCATTGCGCCCTGCGCCTTGGGAAAACATCGTAAGACCGTCCGTGCCATGCGCGCGGGCGGTCTTCTCGTTTTGGTGTGCCTTTCGGCCGTCCGCGCCGCGAGAAGGATCGGCCGACGTCTGCCTTCCAGTCCGGCAGCTATTTCCGTTTGAAAAAACGTCGTGGACTTCCGGGGCGCACATTCGCGGGCAGCAACACTTTGTTCGAGCTGCCTCCGTAATCCAGCGTGTAAAAAATGCGTTCCCGAATCGGTTTTAGCAGAGTCTGCACCTTGCGCAGTTCTTTCTTTGGCATGAACGAAAACAGCATCAACCGCTCGCCGTCGCGCCCCTCTCCTTTGATGAGCGTCGCACCAAGCCCAAGTTCACGGATGCCGGTGGCAAGCCCGCGCACCTCCTCGCCACCCACCACCCGCAACGAGAGATTTCCAAACGGGAGATAGCGTTCGACGAAAATTCCCAGCACATTCCCGATCGAGAATCCCAGAGCAAAAAAAATGGCCAGCGCCGGATGTTCGCCAACTTTCGAAAGCGTGCCTGAGATCACGCTCAACCAGATGACAACCTCAAAGAAACCCAGGATGAAGGCGGTTTTCATTCGGCCATCGATTACGGCAATGACCCTCAACGCGCCGGCAGTCACGTCGAGAATGCGGGCGCACATGATCAACAGTCCAAGTCCGACGGTCGTTAGGGGGTCCATGATGGGGGAATCGCGGAGTTCTGCGGACGCAGACACGGAAGCGGAGCGCCGACTCAGGAGGGGTGTAATCCCGGTGTTCCGTCTTCGACCACAACTCCGGGTGGAGCGTTCACCTTGAAAATAAAGGGGCCGTCCTCGGCTCGACGCCACGAGACGTCGATCCATCCTTCCGGATGAGCGATGCGCCCGCTTGCGCGGTGAATGTCGGAAACGACCGGGCAGAACGTCAAACGCGTAGTGTCACCCGCGGTCCTCTGGCGGATGCCGAGAACGTGGCGGGCTGCATAAACGGCTGCGCCTCCCGACCAGCTATGGCAGCGGCTGCCACTGCGGTCGTCGTAACCGTTGGTATATTCCGGAAGCGTATCCTCCCCGCGATCCTTTACGATGCCATACTGTTCGCGGACAAGAAACTCGGCGAGATCTGGTCGGCCGTGTTCCGCCAGCGCCGGCAGCGCAAAGAACATGTAAAACAGTTCGAGATACCCTTTTTTCACGCCGTGCTGTCGCGCGTCGGCGGGGTTGCACCGCAGAAACGGCTCCAAATACCCAAGAATGCGCAGGCGCTGCTCACGGGATCCGATCCCGTTATACAACGCCATCACATTTGCATGGATGGCAGGGGTCGTCGCATCCTTGAAAGCGCGGAATCGACCGGAATCTTCCTCCCACAAGGCTGCGAACAAACCCTCGATTGCGTCGCTTTCTTCCGTGGCAAAACGCGAAGCATCGGCGTTCCGCCCCAACGCCCCGGCGAGTGTCGCGCAGCGGCGGGCGGCTCCGGCGCGCAGAATGTTTAGAACGCCATTGCCAATGCCGCAGCGTTCCTCCTTCAAAACGCCCCAATCGATGAACAGATGGGGATCCGCAACATCCCAAAGGCCGCTCGTTCCGCGAGTCCATGCCGGACTCTCCCAAAGACGTAGGATGGTCGGCCACAGTTCATCGACCGGCTCAAGATCGCCAGTGAATGCCCAATAATCGTGCACCAGCTGGAGCCAGTGCAGGCTGAAATCCTGGTGAGACCGGCGCAACCACGACGGGGCGCATGCCGGGATCTGTCCGTTGGCGAGTTGCGCCTGGCCGAAGCCGCGCAGAACGCGTGCTGCAGTCCGAAGATCCGGTGTCAGATGCGTGTGGAGATGCAGGTTAACCAGCGCGTCGCCTACATAAGAACTGCGCTCGCGCCACGGCGAGTCGGAGTAGGCGTCGTCGGTGGACACAATCAACGTCCGCAGCGCCGTGGGCCAGACCCATTCCATCGTGGCATCGTCGCAACTGAACCAGGTGTGGTCGCTCCCCAGCGCCTGACGTGAGAGGGTGCGTATGGCATGCAGGCTTAACGGCGCAGTCAGCCCGTCCGGCGAGCGCAGGGTCGCCTGCAGGAGTTTTCCTCCTCGCGGATGAAATATTTGCACTGTCTGGCGTCCGCCCTGCAATAAAAAGCGGTCTGCCGTTTCAAGGTAAGGATGCTGGGCATAGAGACCGGCGGTGCCCTCTGCGTTTTGCCAATCGTTCACCGCGATATCGAGCACGGCCCCGGCAGGCGCCTCCACGTCCGCCTCGATATGCCCGAGAAAAGCACCTAAATAACTCCAACACCAAGTTGCGGAAGGGGCATGAATGGTGTGCGGGGCAGCCGCGGGATCGGTATTGCGCGCCACGATTTCATCGAGCGCGTCCCATGCCATCATCCTCGCCGGAGTAAGGTTGTTCGGGTCCCCGGAATGCGGTTCCCAGCCGGACGGAAGTTCCTCGTTATCCGCAGTAGGCAGCTCCGCAGAGGTACCCGGAGGGAACACGTGCACGGCGATGGGTTCGCGGCAGGACGCATCGCGCCGGGCGTGGAAACCGAGGCCGACATCGGCGGGGAATCCGGCGCACAGGGCCCAGTGCTCCCGGGGAATGGCGCAGCGACAGGCGAAGAGATTCCAACCGGCGTTGAGCGGCATGTCCGCCGAAAGATGACCGGGGCGTCCACAATCTTCGACACGCAAGGCGGTGCCATTACAGAAATAGTCGCCCCAGTAGCAATCCACGCGCACCGTTTGTGCGCCTGGAGAATGGATCCATGTCAGGAAGGCGGCTGTCCGTGGGGAGGAAGTGTTTTCGACTCCCGCAACCTTGTTGGCCCGCGGCTCGTGAGCCATGAAGCCCAGACGGCGGCGCCCGGCTTTCAGCTTGCCAGCGACTTCAAGGCGGGTGGGAAGATGCGGAAAAAAGGGTAGCGGCGTCCCGCTGAATGGCGTCAGCACCCCCCATGGGCCAGACGACAGCTCGCGGATTGCCACGGGAACGCCCGTGTCCAGTCGGCGTGTGTCGCAGATCTCGATGGGGTTCTGAGCGAACGTGGCAAGTGGCGTATCGTGCCGCCATGCGTCGAGCCGTTCAGCCTTCCACCCGTCGCCTGTAGCCAGATCCACTCCGTCGGCACCTCCCCATGCGATAAAACCCGGCTCGCCATCCGGCATCGTTTGGAAGGAATTTGCGCCGAAAAAATTGACCTCAACGTCGATGCGATTTCCGCCCGGCAGCATTCGGTGCGCAAGATCGACCGAATCGAACTCGGGATGTTGCGTCACGAACCGGCCCGGGCCTGTGCCCATGAACGCGCCGTTGACCCGGAGTCGGTAGCGTGTGTCTGCAAACAAGTGAAACGGAAGCGCTGCAGGCTGCGAATCCAATTCGAATTCGCGCACGAAGCGCACGTACTGGTTGCGGCGAGGCGTCGCTCCATCTTCCACCCAGATAAAACGTGCGTGCGACGGCGGAGAAGGCGAACGAAATTCCATTCTCTGACTTAGCTAGAAGCTGAGGATTGACGTGTCAATCCTCACGCCCGCGCGGTATCCACCGGCCGACCCGCGACAATGGTATGCACCGCGCGCCCTTTCAGAGTCCAGCCCCCGAACGGTGTGTTTCTGCCAAGGCTGGCAAATTGTTCGGGGTCCACCACCCATTCGCAGTCCGGGTCGAGTACAGTAACATCTCCGGGCGCACCATCCGCCAGCGTGCCGTAGGGAACGCGCAACAGTCGGGCAGGTTCGATTGTGTACATGGCAATCAGGCGTGGCAGGTCAATGACGCGCCGTTCCTGCACGAGAATTTTGATAAACAACCCCAGTTCGGTTTCCAACCCGGTGATCCCAAACGGTGCCCGGTCGAATTCCACTTCCTTTTCGGCGCCGGCATGGGGCGCGTGATCGCTGCACAACACGCTGATGGAGCCGTCCGCGACACCTTCCAGCAGGGCTTCCACGTCGCGTTCGGTCCTCAATGGCGGATTCATTTTCGCGTTGGTGTCAAACCCCGCGATGGCTTTGTCTGTCAGCGCGATATGATGGGGACATAACTCGCCCGATACGGGGACCCCGCGCTGCCGGGCGTCGCGAAGGCGTGCCACGCTTCCCGCACAACTCAGGTGCTGGCAGTGGATGTGGTGTTCACAAAGCTCCGCAAGGAGGATGTTGCGCAACACAATGAGTTCCTCACCCGCGGCCGGCCAGCCGGGCAGCCCAAGCATGGCGCTCCAGTACCCTTCATTTACCACCCCATCGCCCACCAGAGAGTAATCCTGGCAATGATCAAGAACCGGCAGATCAAACATGCGGGCGTACTCGACTGCGCGCCGCATCAGTTCGTGGTTCTGAACGCAGCGACCATCGTCGGTCAGCGCGCAGACACCGGCTTTCCTGAGCGAGCCGATGGGTGCGAGTTGTTCACCTTCAAGTCCCGCTGTTATCGCCCCGGCAATCAAGACACGCACCGCAGCCTTGCGTTCCGCACGCTCGGCCAGCCATGTCACCGCGCCGGCGTCGTCGATCGGCGGCGTGGTGTTCGGCATGGCCAGGACGGTGGTAAATCCGCCGCACGCAGCCGCGAGCGTTCCGGAAGCGATGGTTTCCTTGCCGGTCTGGCCCGGCTCGCGGAGATGCACGTGCATGTCGATCAGGCCAGGGCACACAACGAGGCCTCGCGCGTCGAGCACCGGCACTGATCCGTCGCGCGGAGCGGTGTGGGAAGGCGCGAAGGTGCCTTCGCGGATATACACCTCGCCCCGTTCATCGCGCCCGGCTGATGGGTCGATGACACGACCGTTCACAATGAGAAGGCTGGGTGCCGTCGTTACCATGGCTCCTTGCGCAAGGGTCCCTCTGCGTGGTCCTCGATGCGGGCAGGATCGCCACCCGCACACAGGTAGAGCACCGCCATCCGCACTGCCAGCCCGTTGGTGACCTGATCCAAAATCACGCTGCGTTCTGAGTCCGCTACCTCACTATCGATTTCAACGCCGCGGTTGACCGGGCCCGGATGCATAATCAGGCAACCCGGTTTCAGCATGGCTGCCCGCTTGCGTGTGAGTCCGAACAGCGCGCAGTACTCGCCCAGCGAGGGGAAATACTCGCGCCGCTGTCGTTCATGCTGGATGCGCAGCAGGTTCACAACGTCTGCATCCGGCAGCACCGTTTCGATATCACGTTCGATGCGCACACCGAGCTGTTCGAACACCCGCGGCGCCAATGTGCTCGGCCCCGCAAGAGTTACACGTGCACCAAGTTTTGTCAGTGCCCAGATGTTTGAGCGTGCCACGCGGCTGAAGAGAATGTCGCCCACGATCACAACGTGCAATCCCGCCACGTGTCCCAGTTTTTCCCGGATGGTGAACACATCCAGCAATGCCTGAGTCGGATGTGCGTGCGCTCCGTCGCCCGCGTTGATCACGCTGCATTTCACGCGTTCCGCAAGAAATTTCGGCGCCCCGGCGCTGCGATGACGCAGCACGATAATGTCGGCCTGCAACGCTTCGATGTTGCGCGCCATATCCTTCAGGGTCTCGCCTTTGGAAAGGCTGGAAGAATCCGCCGAGATATTCACCACATCAGCGCTCAGCCGTGAGGCGGCCAGCTCGAACGAAATCCGCGTGCGGGTGCTGGGCTCGACAAAGAGATTTACAAGAGTGCGCCCTAAAAGCGCGGCATGCTTTTTGACCCCGCGCATGCCAGCCTGCTTAAAGGCTTCCGCGGTATCCAACACCAGATGAATCTCACCGGGATCGAGATCGGCTATACCCAGAAGATCTTTGCGACCCCAACGGTTCATCTGGTCTGGAGCCGCCAACTTAAGTGGGACTGCCGTGCCACGAGGATCGCTCCCGAAGGCTGCAGGTGGAACCGGTTGGCGGGATTCAAGAGGCTGGCGCTGCGGGTTTCTTCGGTTTTACACCGCCGATCAACGCCACGCCGATTGCACGGAAAAAGCAGTCGACGCCCACAAAACCGATTTCTCGAAGCCATTCGCATTGCAGATCTGTCTGGCTTGGATTGAGCATGGGGCGATCCGGCCAGTCGCGATAGGCCTGTTCAGCGGCTTCCCGTCCGGCTTCGCGCCCTTGGGCGGATCGCAGGCGCATGAGCGAATCCAGGTAGAGGTCGTCGAAAACCAGCCGCGCAAATGGTGCGGAGGTGGAAACGTAATCGAGATTCAGAAACAAGCCGCCCGGCCCAAGTAAGTCGAAGATATCCGTATAAACATCAAGCTTATGCTCGTCCCGCTGCTGGTTGATGACATAACCGCTTATCACAAGGTCGAAGGGCGCGATCGTGCGCACCGCTTCGGCCCAGTCGGGTTCTGAAACGTCCTGCGCGACAAACGCGAGCTTGTCTGCCGAAGCACCCAGCCGTCCCCATGCGCGTTCCAACGAAGGTTCGTCTGTGTCCAGCAATACGCCGCCCGCAGCGGGGTAATGCTTGAGAACCGCTGCCGACATGACCGCATCGCCACAGCCGAGATCGAGGAAGCGGCGGATTTCTACTCCGGAACGCTGAATAAGGCGAATCAGGAGATCCATGAGATCTGCCGAAAACGGCAGGGCTTCGCGGATTTCGGCACTGGCCAGATCGTCATGCACAAGGGAGCCGAATTCTTCGGAAAGGGAAAACTCATCCTGCTCTCTCTCGCCAGAACCGTCCCCTGCGACGGCCACGGCGGAAGCGCTGTCCTCAGCAGGCTGTGCTTCGCGATCTTCGTATGAACCCTGCACGGCGCCCTCTTCAGGAGAGCCTTCCGGATGCTGGGTGGTATCTTCGTTTCCCGCCATCTGATCTTCTAGTAGACCAGAGTGCACATCCGGCGCAAGGCCGATTTGGGGGCATAACACCCAACGGGTGCGAGCTGAGGGCTGCGTGGCGGAGGTTTAATAAGCTTGCCTTGGCGGAAATGCCAGCTGGCCCAGAGTCCGGAAAAAAATCGCGACGTCCAAGCTTAGACTCCAGTTTTCCAGGTATTCAAAATCCGATTCCACGCGTGCGCGCAAATCGCTGTCGGAAACGATTTCGCCCCGGAATCCACGGACCTGTGCCAGCCCCGTAATCCCCGGCTTGATCCAGGCCCGCCCGTTGTATCGGGCGGTCAATTCGGAGAAACGTCGGTTGTGCTCCGGCAGATGCGGCCGCGGACCGATGAGGCTCATCTCGCTGCGCAACACGTTCAAAAACTGCGGAAACTCGTCGAGGCTATACCGTCTGAGCCAGCGTGCGGCGGGATACACCCGCGCATCCTGTGCACAGGCCTGAAGATCCTCCGGAGCGTTGTGAATGTGCATGGTGCGGAATTTCAGAATTTCGAAGCTCCGATTCTGGAGACCGGAACGGATCTGACGGTGAAACACCGGACCGGGCGACTGAATGCGTTGCAGCACCCAGACAAACAATGTCAGCGGCGGCAGGATCAATGCTACAACCGGCAGACTGATCGCAAGGTCGAACGCGCGTTTCACAGCGCGGTGAAAGGGATTGTCCAACGGCTCGCGTCGGAGCGCCGCGAAGAGCCTGCCGTCATCGTGGAAATGCAACAGCGGACGTTTCATCCGCGTCTCCAAATCGTTGTAAACCAGAATCCGGATACCAATCCGCTCGCAGAACTCGGCAATGCCAGTCTCTTCTGCGGCGTGCGCGCCCAAAAGTAGGATCCGTTGAATCCCGTGGTCCTCGATGATGCGCTCAAGACAATCGTAACCGCCCAGCCATGGGACGGATCCTTCTTCAGCTGCGGGAACCGGTGGACCGATGCGCCCCACAGCTTTTATTCCGAGGGTGCGCTTCACATTTAGCCAGCCTGCGAGTTCCCGGGCAAGGTCTGCCGGTCCGGCCAGGAGGGTGGCGTCGCGTGGGTTGTCACCGAAAAACCACTTTGCAAGGCGTCGCGGGAGGGTGATGTGCATTACCAGCAGGACAGGATAGAGCAGGGCGATGAACAGAAACAGGAACGAACGCGAAATCGCCGCATCCTTCGTGGCTACAAGAAAAAGGAACAGCGTCGCGGCCGCCACTCCGGTTTGCTTTGCGGCGAATGTTGCCCGGCGCGCAGCACCGAGGTCAAGGCTTGCCCCGTGCCACCGCTCGCGATCGAGCGCAGCCATCCTGCCGCCGATGGCGAGGGAAAGAACGACCAGCCCGAGATAGATTGGGTACCGCTCCCGGACTTCGGGGCTCAGCCGCCCTTGAACGGTTTCCATCGCGAAAAACATTACGATGAACAACGCGCCCGCTGCGAGGACCTGGAGAGTCAGCAGCAGACGCAGCAAACCATGTGCGCGTTGGCCGATCATACCGTTTCTCTCCACTTACGAAAAGCCGGGGTCGTCTCAAATAGGCGCACGGTCGAAAAGATCTGATCTGAGTTTAGGCAAAAGCGGTTGGCAGGCGACGCAGGGAAGAAGGCTTGAATTCCGCGCGTGCCTCAATAAATGAGGCTTCTTGGATTCCGGTGTGTCAAGCCCTGTGCGATCCCGCGGAACTCGCACATGCAGCGGGGGTTGCGCAAGCGTCGTCGGGTTTGGGATGCTTGCGGCGCTTGCAGCGTTTCCTGGCGGAAGCGTCGAGTCACGGATGTGGGCTGTCCTCGCTGCGGTCGTTGGTGTGCTTTTGGCTCTGAATCCCCCCCGATACAGACTCCCACGACCCGCCGAAGTCGGTCTTGCAATTATGGCCGTGCTTGCCGCGTTTTCGTTTCTTCCCCAATGGGCTGCGATCCACGGAGCATGGCGGGGCAGGCTCGTGCAGGATTATGGGGCTGCAGACAGTCCGTTCCTCAGTCTGCAGCCATGGCTCAGCCTGGACGCGCTGCTCCTTTTTCTTCTTGGCACGAGCTGGCTTTTACTGGTGGGCGGAGCCGAATGGAATCCCTCGCGGCGGAAGGCCGCAGCGGGAGCGCTTGTGCTCGGGATCATGCTTGCCGGCGGTGCCGCGCTCGCTGCAATTGCGGCA
>CAZZCL010000041.1:0-25966 GCA_964652295.1 uncultured Chthoniobacterales bacterium | reverse complement strand
GCGGAAGCGGTGGAGGAAAGCAGCGCGAAGCTTGTGGCGACGGCTGCGACGACGGCGAGGGGTTTGAGCAGATGTTTCATGGATAGGGTAATCTGAAATATACACATTCTGCAATTCGGCTGTAATCGTAAATACACCACGCCGCACAACAGATGCACTAACACGAGAAATCCCGAGAAAGTGGGGGAGGATGCTGGGGTTCTGCTGTTGGAGTGCCGCATTTATGCGGTCTCCGGCGGGTCAGATGAATGGGATGGGGACCCACTGAAGCCGGGAGGGGGATGGAAACTATGCGGAGTCCGGAATTATGGTAACCAGCCCCTCGATTTTATGGAAATGCGCATCGAAGGTGCAAACGGCCAGACCATGCTGCATGGCCGAGGCCGCGATCCAGATGTCGTTGGTTGGGATGGGCGAGCCGTTGGAGCGCAGCCGTTTGAAGATTTCGCCGTAGAATTCCGCTGTGGTTCCATCAACGGACACCGTGGCGATCCGGGGGCGGTCGAGAAACTTCTCCAGCTCGACAATATTCTGCTTCTCCCGCGCGCCACACTTGAAGCCGGCCAGAAGTTCCCCATGGACAGTCGAACAGACTACAATTTTTTCTGCTTCACGGATGCGGGCAAGCGCCCCGCAATGGTTGCATTTGAAAGCACTGTAGATGTTGGTGTCGATGACAAAACGCTTCATCGCCAGAGGTCCTCGTCAATTCGAGAAAATGCGCCCGTGGCCTCCTCGAATGCGCGTCGATCCTCCTCCGTCCAGGTTCCGGCCAGGTCATCGAGATCATCATGGATTTCCCGGAATTTTGGTTTGTCGAGTCCCAGCCTGTTCCGCAGAAGGCGGAGGATAACCGCATTCAAGCTCTCATGCCGCTGCTTGGAAATTCGTTCCAATTGATTGGCCAGCTCCTTGTCAATGCCGCGCAGGGTGAGTGTTTTCATGGAGTTTTATGCTTCCGGCGAGATTTGTTTTAGAATCAATCGATGAAATCATAACGCAATCAAAATACGATGTCAAAAGGGCATGTTGGATCTGCGCTTTCAGACGGTTTCCGGCGGTTCTCAATTCAGTCTTGAACTCTCAGGCGGAGAAACATTCGGTCCATGTGAGTGGCATCAAACTCGTAGTGCCAGGTGCGGGTGTCGCCGTGGTCTTCGATGACGAGGGTGTCGGGATTGGCGGGCGTCCAACTGCCGGGACCGAGGTGGGTGCTTTGTTCGATGATGGCATCGATGCCTTCGGGGGCGTTCAGAGCGGTCAGGCTGAAGCGAATTTGCCCGCCCTCGCAGCTGATTCTCAGTGGGCTGCGGGTGGTGCCGTCGCGCGGGTCGGTGCCGAGGAAGCGTTCCACCACGTTGAGCAGGGTGTCGCCGTCCGGGTCGACGAATTCGCCGCTGATGAGCGGGTCGGCTTGCTCGGCGGGCGTAAAGTGCTCAGTGAGGAATTCCGTGCGGGTGGCGCCAGGGGTGCGGGCGAAGACGTTGCGGTAATTGGCAAAGAGCTCGGCAATGGGTGGGAGTTCCGTAACCCCGGCCACGCTGGCACGGCTGGCAGGGTTATTCAGCGGGAGGCCGAGGAGTTGGTGCTCATTGCTGCCGGTTGCCCAGACCTGTCCGTCGGCGTCGAGGGCGTAGAGGGTGCGGCGGGCGGCGGCGACCTGCACGATGCCGGCGGGCAGTCCGGGGACCTGGGTGGGAAGCGTTTTGTCTGTGAGGTTGCCTTGGCCGGCCTGCCCGGACTCGTTATTGCCCCACATCCAGACGGTTCCGTCTTCGCGCAAGGCGACCACGAATTCCTCTCCAGCGGCAATCTGCGTAACCTGGTCGAAGGGATCGACCCCGTTGGGAGCCAGCACGGTGATGGGAGATGGCTCGTCGCGACTGCCGAACGAGTCACGGAACCCGTTGCCGAGCTGCCCGCGGTTGTTCTTTCCCCAACTGCGCAGGGTTCCATCGTTCAGCAGGGCCACACCGAAAAACTGTCCGGCGGCGATTTGTTGGACGTTGCTGAGACCGATGTCCTGCGGGATGCCGCGATTTCCTGCGGTCAGTCCATTGCCAAGACTGTAAGAAGTTTTTCGTCCCCAGGTGCGCACGGTGCCGTCGTCAAGCAGGGCGATGAAAAACTCAGTGCCGGCATCGATGGCCCGAACATTGTCCATGCCAGGCACGGTCGTGGGAGCGAAGGCCTCTGCGGTGGAGCTTTCTCCAAGACCGAGTTGGTAATAGGCATTATTGCCCCAGGTGAACAATTGCCCGTCGCGATCCACCGCTGCCGCGAAGGTATTGCCGTTGGCAATGGCAACGATGTCCTGGAGGCCGGGAATTTGTCCGAAGGCAAAACGCGGGCTGGCACCGGGTTCGCCGAGACGTCCGAGAGGGGAACCATCGCGGGTGTCGGTGGCCTCGCCCTGGGTCCAGACGTTGCCATCGCGATCAAGGGCGACGCTGAGACCGCTGTGTCCAATGACCTGGTGCCACTTGCGAGCGCTGAGCGTGGGAGGGAGGTAGAGAGAGGTATCTATCGTGCCGGAACTGCCCCAGCGGAAAGTGGTGGCGGATCGGTTTTGTCCCCAATACCAGATGCGGTTGCGGGTGGCCAGTTCAGGCGCTTCGACTTCGATGTCGCCCGGGGTGGCTGTTGCTCCGTCGCCGACCTCGAAGCGCAGGGTGTAGCTCCCCGGCTCGGTTAGCCAAAGCCGGGAGCGCGAGCCGTCGGCTTCCGTTTCGTGGCGAACCTCACCCCCCGGCGGACCAGTTAAGACCGACCACGAGTAGCTCAAGGCCCCCGGAGGATTCGGCAGGCCATCGTCGCTGACGGTGTGCTCGACTTCGAGGGTATCGAGCCAGACGATGGTGAACTCCGTTTCGGCGAATGTGACTTCGGGTGCGTCGTTGTCCTCGTTGGAGAAGGCAACTTCCACGGTGAGAGTCCCGACACCCACCCGACCACCGTCATCGACCCGAAGTTCCAGCACGTAGGTGCCCGTGGTCTGGGGGAATGTGACTGTCCCGTCTGCCGAATCGGGCTGGCTGAAAACGGCAGTGCCCGGTCCGCTGAGCTGGCGCCACTGGTAGATCAAAGCGGCGGGCGGGTTGGGCAGCCCATCGTCATTGATCACCGGTTGCAAGGCGAGCGGAACCCCCGGCTCGGCAGTCGCTGACGGGCCGGTCGAAACAGACGGTGCCGCATTGGTATCGGCGGCAACAGTGACTTGCAGCGTGTCGGTGGAGGTCAGAGCGCCATCATTTGCTACCAGTTCAAGCGCGTAGTTGCCCGCTTTTGGGAAGCCGACCCGCGGGTTCAGCAAGCGGGTGTCGGAAAAATTCACCGCGGCCGGACCGCTTAGCTGACGCCAGAAGAACGTCGTGGCACCGGGCAGGGCGGGGAGCCCATCGTCGCTGACGGATCCCGCCAATTGGATGGAGGCTGCGGTGTGGGTGTTGCGATCGGTTCCGGCATTCACATTGGGTGCCTGATTTGTGCCAGTGGCCGCAAGAACGGTCACGGTAAGTGAGTCGGTGCCTGTCAGACTGCCATCGGAGGCGGAAAGTTGAAGCGTGTAGTTGCCGGGCGCACCAAAGGTGGCAGTGGTGGCAGCCGCGTTGGTATTGCCAAAAGTGACCGTGCCGGGGCCGCTGACTTTCGACCATGTGTAGCTCAGGCCACCGCCTCCATCATCCCCGGCTCTTCCGGCGAGCGAGAGCGAAGCGGGCAACGAAATGATGGCATCGTCACCCGCAAAAACGGAGGGTGTGCCATTGGCCGCAGGTGTGGTGGTGTCGAGCTGGATCGCCGGAGATTGGAACGTGACACCATTTGGAAATGTGGCAGTGAGGCGGAAGGTATGTTCGCCCGGAGTGAGGCCGTTTACGGTGGTGGTTGTGGCATTTGCCGCAGTTGTTGCTTCCGGAATCCATGTTGGCTCGTTGATGAAAACATAGCTCACCGCGCCGCCCCATGGCACGTCGCCGTGGCCGAGTTCGACCACGCCTGCGGAGGCGGTGGGCGCTTTTTTCCAGACCCGCCAATCGGGCCAGCGTTTGCTTTGGATGTTCAGGCTAGCGGCGGTCCAGTCGCCCTGCGCCTGCATCCATTGGGGCGAAGCGGCGGGGGTGTTGCGGTGGAAAATGCCGTAGATGGTGACACCGGCGGGAACCTGGATTTGATAAAGAGTATTGGTTGGAGTTTGGTTGCTCGTGTTGATCAACGTGCGGTCGGCTTCGGCGGTCAGAAGCCGCACGCCTTGGCGAAGTTCAGGCGGGACCGTGACCCAGGTGTCTGTATTGTCATTGGCTACAGGAGCACCGGTAGCGAGCGCCTGGCTCGAAAATGCGGGTTCCAAAATAGGTGCCGTTTTATTTCCGGTATATGCGTGGAGACTCACCTCCGGCACTTCGGCGAAACGTTCGATGCGGAAGCCGGTTTCTGTGCCGAGCGGGTCGTTCCAGGAAAAGTCGGCCTGCGAGGTGCTGGTAGCGCGTCCAGCAAGGGTGAGCGGCGTAAGCGCAATGTCCGCTGGCGCAAAACAACGATTATTATCAAGGTAGGTGAAGTCGTATTGCTCGAAGAAAAAGGTGTCGCGAGCGCGCACGGAAGGGCGGAAGCGCATGGAGCTGTTGGCCGGTTTGAGGCGGATGCGAATCTCGTGCCAACCGGGGGCGAGGCGTTTCGATCCGTAGGCGACGTGGTTGAGAGTAATATCCACAGCGGGGATGACGGCCTCGCTATTGACGAGCAGCTCGGCGTTCATCCAGGCACCGTCGAACGCGAAGTCATAGACATCCTCGGCATCGGCGTGGAAGAGGGTGATCAGCTCAACCCCCGCGTTGTCGACCGAAGCGGTGTCGAGAAAGGGGATCGACTGAGGTGTAGGGAAAGAGAGTTCGCCGAGGCCGCGCACTGCACCGGTGAAATCGGCCGGACCGATCCAGCTAAACCCGGGGTCTTGGGCGTTGTGAAAGACGCGGGCGAGGGCGATAATATTTTCCATGACTGGACGGTCTGCGGCGGCATCGGCGTTCCAGGTTATGTTAATCGATTGCGGTGCGCTCGATACCTCCCCAATCGGTGTCAGGGCGATGGCCCGCAACCGGACGTTTTCGCCATAGCCGAGGGCGCGGGCAGGAATGGCGATGGTGCCTCCGCTTGCGGGCATAGTGGTAAGGACTCGCCCGACCGAGCGGATTTCGATGGCCGTAGCCGCGGGCAAATTCTGCGGGGTGGCGATGATGGTGATGTTTTCGCCGAGATCGGCATGAGCCGGGACGTTCAGGGTGACGGCGGCACCAGCGTTGTTCACCAGAAGTTCGATGCGGGCGAAAGCCGTACTGCGGATAGGGTCATCATTGCGGGCGACGATGCGCAGGTCGTGCCAGCCGTCGGTCAAGGTGGTGGTATCAAGGAGGAAGCCGCCGACGTTGCGGCTGGCGGTGACGGACTCGCCCGCTTCGCCGATGGCGATGATACGTCCGTCGATGGCAAGATCGAGATCGGCCTCCAGCGAGAGGGGGCTGGTTGCGGTGGCATCGATTTGCAGGCTGCCGGAGACGGTGGCCCCGTTGGACGGAGCAGTGATGGAGACCTCCGGCAGGGTGGCGAAGGGCTGGGTGAGCGGATCACCCGAGACCATCAGCTGCACGGGGTATTTTACCGACTGAATGAAAGCTTCGGCCAGAGTCGCTCCCTGGTAATAGTGGGAATGCAAGCGGGCGTGAGGGAATTTTTCCCAGACTGCGGTGGGTTCGACCACCGTGCCGGAAGAACCGCTGGCACCGAAGCGCAGCCAATCGGTATGGGCTGTCTGGCTGGCATCGAAAAGCGCATTGACCCGTCCGCCGAAGCTGGTGAGGTGCTCGGCAATCGCACCGGGCGCGTAGTGGTTGCGGGCGGTTTCGACCGGCACGGTCGAGCGCCCTACGATTTGCCCCTGCACGAGCCGCTCTTTGGCCGGATAGCTGTGCGGCGCGCCGGTCTTGTTGGTGAAGTGGACGACTTGGCCGGAGTTGCCACCGAAGCTCTGACCCTCGATATAGTAGCTCAGGCCGAGCGCATCCCATTCGGGGGTGGTCAGGGCTACCTGGTTGGCGCGGGTAGTGCTGCGCACGTCGGAGTTGAGCGGCCAGTAAACCGTGCCTTCCACCTTCTGACCGTCGGCGGCGACGGAGCGGTCGATCAGATCGAAGACTTCCTCCGCGCGCAGACCCTTGGCTCCGGAATGGCCCAGGTGGGTCGCCATCCAATAGCGCTGACCATTGAAAGTTGTTTGGCTGTCGATGGACACCGTGGGTAGGAGGGTGCCGGAGCTGCCGTTTTCCGGGCCGCGGAAGACATGGTTGTTAGCGCCGATGACGAGCAAGCGCAGCTCGGCAGCGGAGCCGGCGTTGGGAGCGTGCCAGAGCGCGGCGGTGAGGGAGCCGAAACTGTTGGAGGCGGTCTCGTTTTCGAATACGGTGGGCGTGGCTCCTGCCAGCGTGATGCCGTTGATTTGATCGCTCAGCCCATGAGCTGCCAGATGGGCGCGGATTGCCTCGATGAATGACCAGGTCTCGGTTGAATTCATGCGTTGGGCGACGGTGAAACTTCCCGGTATTAATTTCGGAAAACCGTAGGCCATGAGATGACTCTCTGGAACATCGCGTGCCTCCTGGTAATGGCGGGCAATGGCCGCGCCATGCGGATCAGCAGGGTCGTAAACCACAAGCCAGTTCATCGTGCTGCCGCCTGAGTGGAGGAGAGAGGGCAGGAACAGCGAAGCAAAACGAAGAGCTGCAAATGAAAGACGTGGCAACTTTAAAATAGCGGGCAGGCAATGGTTCTGAGGTGTTAGCACGGGCGGGTTAAGTGGTGGCAAGGACTTGAGACACAAAATGCTTTGCCTGCTCAGATGTATGCTCCATGGAAAAGTCAATTGCCACCCACTACCCACCCAATATCGATTGAGTGAATGGCAAACCCGGAAAACTGATGCCCACGCAGTTTGTCGGACTTAAACTCCCATCATTTGGTTGGCTGGAACGTTCCGAGGGAAAGGATGGCTACCCGTTCGGACCCGGTGTTGGCGAACGGATGCCCGACTGGGAAGGTCCATGATGCAAGCAGCTCACCCAGCACCGTGGATTTATTCAACCCGACACGGCATTTGGAAATATGTCGGAATTTTCAACACCCCGGGCTGCGATGCGGCAGCCGGGGTGAACCATTCATTAGAGCACGAGGCCAGGGTGGCTTGAAAGCTTGCACTCGTTGGAACATGGCATGCGACCGCCAATCGGAGGCCCGGGCGCGCTAGCTGGAATATACCCACTCCGCGACCTAAACGCCCGCGGGCTTCCTGTGCGGAAGCCGCAAAGCAAGCGCGGCGCTACTCTGATACGGTACAAGGACGTCGGCTCTTCAGACCAGTGCGTGCCTGCCGCTGCAGTGCAGCTATCGGCGCATCGACCTCAAATCTGTGCGCCATCGATGGCATTGATGGCATCGGTGAGATCCACCCTGGGCTTGAGTGCAATTATTGGGTGCTAAATCCAAGAGCGAATTTCGCGTCACTAAAGTAATCGGTCTGATGTGCGGTGAGATTTGTTACGCGGCGCGAGCCGCGGGCAAACGTTTTTGTCTCTCAAGCCGGTTGCCGCTCCCGGCGTCGTGTTTGGCTATCGAATTTTTGGTTGCTGCGGGCATTATTCCGCGCTATCTGCAGGGTTCACTTTTTGGGGAGCGCAATTTATGGCCTACGCAATTTTCACAACTGGCGGCAAGCAATACAAGGTTTCGCCCGGCGACACAATCGACGTCGAGAAGTTTGACGACGAGGCCGCGGCTGGAAGTTCCGCCACGTTCGACCGTGTTCTGTTGCATGCCGATGGGGAGAGCGTGACGACCGGGACGCCCTTCATCGAAGGGGCGAAGGTTACAGGCGAGGTGGTCGATGCTGTGCGCGCACCAAAAGTTACAGCATTTAAATATCGTCGGCGCAAAGGGTACCATCGTAAAGTGGGTCATCGGCAGCAGCTGACGCGTGTGCGTATCGAAAATATTGCCCTCTAATTCGGCTCCCCAACCATCCGAACTCTTCCCGGCTATTCCATCCCACAAACTGGCATTTCGTTATGGCTCATAAAAAAGGACAAGGCAGCGTTAAGAACGGACGCGACAGCGTCAGTAAACGGCTTGGCGTTAAGAAATTCGGCGGGCAGGAAGTGATTGCCGGCAACATCCTGATCCGGCAACGTGGAACCAGGTATTTGGCGGGTCGCAACGTCGGCATGGGCCGGGATTACACCTTGTTCGCGCTGGCTAACGGGCGTGTCCGTTTTGATCGCGAAGGTCGCCGGATCAATGTCGATCTTGCGGAGACCGCTGCGAATTAGGAACTCCCACACCAGAAGGAGCCCCACACCAGCAACTTAAGTTTGGGGTGCGGCTGTTGCCATCGCGATGGCGATCCGGGCCTATTTTGTCGGTGGTAAACGCTACAGCAGCGTTACAAGACATTATTGGGTCATTGTCTGGAGCGTATAGTGGTGCCGGACGTCTTCGAGTGTTCGACGGTGGCGGCGGGGCGCGTCGCGGGTTAGTATTCCTTCGGGGCAAGCGACGATTCATGGCAGCAGAGACCATCACAAACCGCAAGGCGCTGCGCGATTATCATATCGTGGAGCGGTATGAAGCGGGTATCGAATTGAGGGGGACAGAGGTGAAATCCGTGCGTGCAGGTCTGGCGAATCTCAATGACGCTTTCGCGCGCGTGGAAAACGGCGAGGCGTTTCTTTATGGGGCCAACATCCAGCCATACGAACGCGCAAGCCACGAACAGCATGAACCGACCCGCCGACGGCGTTTGCTGCTGCATCGTGGTGAGATCGACAAGCTTTTTAGCGCCTCAGCCATCAAAGGGCAGACGCTTGTGGCGCTTAAGTTCTATTGGAAAGACCGGCGTTTAAAGGTCGAGGTTGGCGTGGGCAAGGGCAAGGTGGCTCACGACAAACGGGAGGATATCAAAAAGCGCACAGAAACCCGAGAAGCCCAGCGAACCGTAGCGGAGTTCAATAGGAGGAAAAGCCGATGAAACGCGTTGGAGAATTGCAAGCCGGAGTGGCCCGGTGCCTGGCAGTGAAATTTCGGTGGCGTGCGCTGCAATGGCGGTTTCTACGCGGCTTCTCCAGGCTGACATTACTTGGCCTTGGCCTTTGGAGCGGAGTGGCGGGCGTGCGTTTTTTTCTTGGGGATTCTCCGGGCATCGATTCCGTCGGCCTTGCCGGGCTTACTGTGGTTGCGGCTGCGGTTGCGCTGGTTGGTGCGCTGTGGGGGGCGCCGCCGCTGGCTGTTGTGGCGCGCACAGTCGATGCTCTTGCCGTATCGCACGACCGATTGAGTGCGGGACTCGAACTGGAAACGAGGAAGGATAGCAGCCGGATGAGCGCCCTTGCCCTCGAGGAAATCTCCGAGTTTCTGAGCGACAAATCGCGGTTTCACCCACCGCGATTGCGAGTGCCGCGCGAGTTCCTTTGGATTCCCGTACCGGCAATTGCTCTGGGCGTCATCGCGTGGAGCGTGGATCTCAGGGAGAAAAAACTGAACGCGAGGCGCGGTATGGGTCCGGCTGCAGCAGTTGCGGAAACCCTGGAACGTTTGGCGTCAGAAACGCGCGCGCTTCAACCGGAGGAAAGTCGGCAGCGCGAGGACGATGCGGCGGCGCAATTGGCGGAAGATCTCGAGAAAGCGGCCAAGGAACTTGCTGCGCAAACAACGGCGACGCCTTCGGAACAACAGGCTGCAGCGTTGAAGGCACTGTCGGCTGCGGAGGCCGCTCTCAATCGTAACGCCACGACGGATTTGACTGATGCCCAACGCGCAGCCTTGCAGGCGGCGTTGGAATCGGTTCCCGGCGGCGAGGCTGCAGCGCAGGCGCTTTCCGGCGGCGACAATGCGTCGGCTGCCGAGGCGATGGAGGAATTCGCGCGTCGAGCGGATGAAACGGCGATGTCGCAGTTTGCACAAGGACTGAACGATGCGGCCAGGCGGTTGCCCGATGAGCAACGGCGACAAATGCAATCCGACGGTACGGACGAAGCACGTCGCGCCATGCAGAACGCGGCCCAACGCATGGCACAACGCGGCGGGAGCATCCCTGAACAGCAACGCACACGCATGAACCGAACAGTTTCTGGTCTGAAACAGGATGTTCGCGAAGGCGGCGCGATGGCGTTTGCGGAACCCGACGGGGGTCGTAGTGGTGTTGGCAATGCGGAGGAGGAGGAGAGGGGCATCCCGAGTACCGCTGCAGGTTACTCCCAAAGCATGCCGACGGACGGTACGGAAGACACAGGCACAACGGAGAATCCGTACGGCGCGGGGACGCCACTCCCCGGCGAGGGTGGCGGCGAAGCGTTTGTGGAGGGGCAACAGGATGAGGGAGAAGTATTGCGTGCGATGAGTCTGCGTCGGGCGGACGATGCGCGCACGCAACGGGCCTATCGCAACGTGTATGAAGCGGCAGCGGCAGGCGCGGAGGAAAGCGTTGTGCGCGAGCAAATCCCGCAGGGATTGCGCACGACAGTCCGCGAATATTTCGAGCGAATTCGTCCGCAAGAGTAAATCGGCGAGCGAGCGGGAGGCGTTTCGCTTCAGGTGGAACGCGTGCGCCCCGATGCGCTCTGGTCATCTGCTGTGCAACAACGGCTTGCCAAGTTTGCGCTTGGAGCCGATGACAATGCCGGTATGGCACAAATGGAATTGCGCGTGGCTGTGCTGGCTGGCGACGGCATCGGCCCGGAGACGATGAGTCAGGCGCGCCGCGTTCTCGATGTGGTGGCCCATAAGTTTAACCTCCTGTTCGCGTTCGAAGAAGCGGCTGTCGGTGGCGCAGCGATCGACGCGTGCGGGCGCGCGCTGCCCGAGGGAACGCTTTCTGCATGCGAGAACGCGCATGCCGTCCTGTTCGGTTCTGTCGGAGGTCCGAAATGGGAAGCCCTGCCTCCGGATGAACAACCCGAACGCGCAGCCTTGCTCCCGTTGCGGCGTCATTTCGAGCTTTATGCCAATCTGCGTCCTGCTGTGTGTCTGCCGGAGCTTGTGCACGCGTCGCCGGTCCGGCCTGATCTCGTTGCGGGCGGGTTCGATGTGTTGTGCGTGCGCGAGTTGACCGGCGGATTGTATTTCGGCCAGCCGAAATTTCGTGGCGAACGTGACGGCGAAGAAACGGCGGTGGACACAATGATTTACAAACGGAGCGAAATCGAGCGCATCGCCCGGGTGGCGTTCGAAGCGGCCCGGCGGCGCCGCGGTCACCTGACGTCGATCGACAAGGCCAATGTGCTTGAGAACGGGGTGCTGTGGCGTCAGGTGGTTTCTAATATCGCCGATGAATTCCCCGATGTCGCCTTGTCGCATTTGTACGTCGACAATGCGGCGATGCAGCTCATTCGGAATCCGCGCGGATTCGATGTGGTGGTGGCCGAGAATTTGTTCGGCGATATTCTGAGCGACGAAATGGCGATGATCTCCGGCTCGTTGGGAATGTTGCCTAGTGCGAGCCTCGGCATGCGCAGGCGTGACGGCTTTCAATTTGGACTGTATGAACCGAGCGGCGGCACGGCGCCGGATATCGCCGGCAAAGGGATAGCTAACCCAATCGCGCAGATTCTCTCCGCGGCCATGATGTTGCGCCACTCATTCGGCCACGAGGAGGCCGCACTGTGCATTGAAACTGCAGTGCGACGCGTTGTCGCTGCGGGCTTGCGTACTGCGGATATCTGGTCGGAAGGCTGCCGCAAAGTGGGCAGTGAGGAAATAGGCGGCGCCATTGTCGGGGCACTGGCATGAAAGTGCAGGTTGCGGCGCTGGTGGTCGTTGGCATCTGGGCGACGATCTATCTGCCAGGCCTTGGGATCCCGGAGTATAAGGGGGAGGAACCGCGGCGTGTGCAGCCGGCCTTGGCGATGCTGGATACGGGGAACTGGCTGACCCCGCATATCGGAGGGGAAGTTTACATGAATAAACCGCCCGCGATTAACTGGGCGGTGGCTGCAGTCTTCATCGTGGGAGCCGACAGGAATGAATGGCTCGCGCGCCTGCCGAGTGTGTTGAGTGTGCTTGCGGTTGCCTTAACGCTTGCGATCGGAATGCGTCCTGTTGCGGGGGCGGTGGGGGCGTTTGCAGCGGCTGTGTTTTTGTTAACGCACATCGGCTTAATGGAAAAAGGCCGCCTGATTGAGATCGAAGCGTTGTACATCGCACTGTTCGGGATCGCTCTGTTGTGGTGGGTGCGGGCCCATCTGAAAGACGGAGGCCAGAACGGAGCGATGTTATGGCTCGGGCCATGGGTGTTGTTGGCTGCTGGCGTACTGACAAAAGGGCCACCGCATCTGGGGTTCTTTTATTTTGCGGTGGCGCTTGTGCTATGGCGCTTAAAGAATCTTCGCATCCTGCTCAGCCCATGGCATTTTGCGTCGATCGCGGCGGGCATCGCAATCGTGGCGGCCTGGGTTGTGCCGTTCTTTCTTGAAGCGTCCGGAGAGAGGGCAGTGCAGACATGGTACAATCAAATTGCGGTTCGCGTGGCTGGCGAAGGTGAGCAATTGCAGTCATGGGACTGGCTCTGGAACATTCCCAAAGGGCTTGGAAACTTTATGCCATGGACGGTGCTGCTGCCGTTGCTCTGGCTTCCCGGAGTCGTAAAGGGCTTGAGCGAGCGGGAGTCGGCCACGTTTCGAGGGCTCCGCGATGCCACGGCCATTCTGTATATCGGGATTGGGGCGCTTCCCGGGGTGGCTCCACGATATTTGATGCCGTTGCTGGTTGTGCCATGCCTATTGCTGGGATGGCGTCTCGGTCGTGAGGGGGATGATGCGACGATTCATCGCATCTGGCGCACCGTTGCTTTCGGTACTGGCGCCCTGGTGCTGCTGGGATTCGTGGTGTTGCCATTCACGGGTTTCCGTCCGGAGCCCGTGTCTTATTGGATGGGTCTGGCGCTGACTCCGCTGGCCTTGTTTGCGGGGCGCAAAGCGACTCTTGTAACAAACTGTTTGCTGACAGGAATTGTAATGGGAACCATTACGTTCGGCTACTGTGCTTTTGCGCTGCCCCGAATCGTTTTGTACGACAATGTGCGCCCGGTATATGCCGGGATTGAAGCGCGCACTGCGGAGGGCGCAACCCTGGCAGCTGTCGATCCTGGTTCGCGACCGTTTCTGGCCTATGCACGGCCGGGTTTCATTTTTGCAAAGAAGCCGGAGGATCTTCCACCCGGCGAACTCTATGTGATCGACAAAGCTTCGCGGATGGATCGGTACATGGCTGACGATGGTAAACGCATCGGCGGACGGAAGGCGGAGGTCGTGTGGGAGTTTTCCGACCGGGAGAAGGATGATTTTGTGCTGCTCAGGCTGGTTTCTGCGGACTGACGTACGGACGAAATGCCATGTCCATCAAGCGCGTTGACATCGCTCCTGCCAGCATGAGCAGGGTGCATTGGCGAAGCTGGGCGCGCGTGATTTTCACGCCAATGTTGAGCTTCTCCCACGAAGCAGACTGCACAAGGCGCAGCGTTTCAAATCCGACGAGTGCAGGCAGTCCGGTGGCGAATCGCAGGCGGATGGAACGCAACGACCGGGAGTAAAGCCAGCCATCGACCAGGCCGTCATGTGCCTGTCGGAACCATTCGCTGCGCGAGCGCATGAGTTCTGCTGGCGGATCCTGAGCCAGCCGTTCGATGTCGACGGGGAGATAGCAGCGGCCGTTTTGAAAGTCTTCGGGCATATCGCGCAGGATGTTGACCAGCTGCAGTGCACGGCCATAGGCGCGGCCCCAGGGAACGAGTTCGGCATCGCTGAGATGGGAAAACCCGCGCCAATGATGCCGACAGATTGCGGTCCAGAACTCACCGACGGAACCTGCCACCAGATCGGTGTATTCGTGGAGAGCCCGCTCGTCCTGGAGCGCAACGAGTTCACCCGGGCGTTTTTGGCCGAAACGTTCGATATCGGTTCGCTGCGCCTTAAGGATTGAACGCAGAACCGTCTGGATGGCTTCACGATCCCATTCTGGCATGGCGTGCAGGGCTGCAAGCACATCGTGAATGCGGAACATGAGTTGGCGCTCCGCTTCATGCGGGGTGTTACGCCCGATTTCCGCATCAATGCCGCGGCAGAAAGCTGGCTGAGGCCCGGTCCGCAGCATGACTGCGTAATTGGCAAGATGCGCCAACCGCGATTCCACAGACAGCGCGGCTGTGTCCGCGATGGTGTCGCTTGCCCTTGCAAGGAGATAACCGAGTCCGGCGGAGCGTTGGACAGGCCACGGCAAAGCCCGCAGGACGATCCCGAACGAACGTGATACTCCCGCCAGCAAAGGTCGGACGCTGCGCCACGCGCGTGAGGCGGTCATGATGTGGACGTAGGAGATGCGGAGCTGCCGGAGCCCGCCGACTCGCGGCGTAATTTCTTTTCGAACGGGCTCGAGACGTTGGCGTAAAATGGATAGGGATCAGGGTTGTCGCTCTCGCGATAGCGCCAGTGTTTATAGCCCCAAAGCCATAGCTCGGGGCGCTTGCGAATCACGCCCTCAAAATGCCGCAGAATCTCGCGGGTGATTTCGGATTCGCTGTTTCCCGATGCAAAACCCAATGGAGGATGCGCAGCAAGCTTGCAGCGCCCACCGGGAAGCGGCTCCGCAAGGATGGGCACAACCGGCGCTTTACTGCGCAGGTGGAGCAGAGCGGGGAGGAATGTCATGCAGGTTTTGAGTCCGAAAAAATCAACAATGACGCTGGGTTGAGAGGGTTTCAGAGTGAGATCGACGAGGATGCCTGCGCCGTTGCCATTCCTGAGGCTGCGAAAAAGCGGCAGCAACCCGGAGCTGCGCGTCGCGATCCCGGTTCCTGAGGCGGTGCGCAGGCGATTGTACATTGGGCCGATATGCGGATTCTTGAAGTCCTGCGCAGCGCTCACGCCACGCATGCCGAGCAGGCCCATTCCAATGTTGAGCCACTCGAACGACCCGTAGTGGATGGTGACAAACACGACGCCGCCTCCTGCGCGCGCCGCATCCCGGGCCGGCGCGAACTCCGACACATCAAAATAGCGGTCGAAGTTGCTCGTGTTCAAACGGGCGGACCATGGCACGTCGAGCGCGGTTTGCGCCACGGTGCGAAATGAAGCGCGCACAACTGCATTGGGGGCGGGCAGTTCTGGCATCGCCGCGCGGACATTGGCACGCGCGACAGCGCGCAAAGCCGGGTCCATGGCGTGCCACGCGTTGCCAAGCCATCCGGCGAGAGACACAGCGCGGGCTCGTGGCAGCAGCGGGATGACGGCGAAGGCCGTGCGCATGCCAAGCCATTCCACGCGGTACCGCAAACGCTTGACCATGCCGGGTGCTGTCTCCGCAGAAAATCGTGGTGGTTTCAGGGTGTCGGCCATGCGAGATTTATTGTTTCTGGCCGGAGTTTCAGAGTGAAAAGGATCCTCATCGTCGACGACAATCTCGATATCGTTCTCATGTTCCGCCATGCGGTCGCCCGCCTTGGGCATGAAGTGCAGGTGGCTTCATCCGGAGAGGACGCATTGCGCATGGCTGAGGAACGTTCATACGATCTTGTGATGACGGATTTAAGCATGCCCGGCATGGGTGGATTGGAATTCATGGAATCGCTGCGCAACCGCAACGATCAGTGCGCTCTGATCGTTATTACCGCCTACCCGAAAATGACCGATGCGCACATGTTCGCGAAGCTTGGCGTGTTCCGCTGCCTGATCAAGCCTGTGCACGTGGCGGATCTCGAAAATTGTGCGCGCGAAGCGTTGGCTCAACAGGCGGCCTAAACGAGGGGCGGAAGGCGTTTACTCACCATGTGCGGCATTTTCGGTTACGCAGGGTTCGTGGAGGAAGGGTTGCTGGAACGCATGGCGGCATCGGTGCTGCATCGCGGGCCGGATGGCGAAGGATTCTTTCGGAGCGGCCGTTTTGCCATGGGTATGAGACGGCTGAGCATCATCGACCTGCAGAATGGATGGCAGCCCATTTACAACGAAGACCGGACGCTGGCCGTGTGTTACAACGGCGAGATCTACAATTACGTGGAGCTTGTCGAGGAACTGCGCGCGCTCGGGCACACGTTCCGGACACGTTCCGATACCGAAACCATCGTGCACGCCTACGAAGAGTGGGGCATCGATTGTTTAAAGCGTTTTAACGGTATGTTTGCATTTGCGCTGCATGATACGCGCTCCGGAAAAACGTTCTTCGCCCGCGATCGCTGCGGACAAAAGCCGTTCTATTATTACAACGCCAACGGGCGTTTTGTGTTTGCTTCCGAGGCAAAAGCGATTCTCGAGAGCGCCCATGTGCCGCGCGCCTGCAACATCGCGGCGATCGACGCGTACCTGGCTCTGCGTTACGTTCCGGAGCCGCGAACGATGTTCGAGGGAATCTACACGCTTCCGGCTGCGCATTGGATGACGTTGGACGCGGGGGGCAGGGTGGAGACGGGACGTTACTGGGATATTATGCTGCCTGACCCTACGACGCGCGGCGGTGGGGCTTCGGAGCAGGAATTGCTCGATGAAGTCGAGGAAATGCTTGCCCAGGCCGTGCGGTTGACCATGCGCAGCGATGTGCCCGTCGGCGGGTATCTAAGCGCCGGGGTCGATTCTTCATTGCTCGTGGCCTTGATGACGCGCAGCAGCGAGCGCGTGAACACGTATTCCATCGGATTCAATTCTCCGATCGATGAAACGCGTGACGCCGCAGAAACCGCTCGCCTTCTGGGCACAACGCATCACGAGATTCATTGTGCTCCGGAGGATTTCGAGCTTCTCCCGAAGATCGTGCACCACATGGATCGACCGGTCGGAGACGCACTGATCCTTGCGTTCTACAAGCTCGCGGAGGGCGCGGCAAAAGATCTTAAAGTCATTATCAGCGGTGAGGGCGCCGATGAAATTTTCGGAGGGTACTCCTTCCAAAACGTGATTCAGCTTGCCGAATGGTATCATCAGCTCGTGCCGGGCTTTCTACACCGCGGCGCAGCCATGCCGGTGCTCAGGAGTTTGCCAGTTGAGTTTCTCACAAAGTTTTTTGTGTTTCCCGCCAAGCTCGGCGAGCAGGGGAAGGAACGGCTTGTTGAATTCTTCGGCCAGTACGGCCAGCGCACTCTGTTCGAGAATTATGTCGCCTTGAAGACGCTCTGGGGGCGGGACGCGCGCACGGCGCTCTACACGGAACGTTTCAAGTCCATGGCATCCGAGAGTTGGATTCCGGCCGTGCGCGATGGCGGCGGATTGTTCCTCGACCGGTTGCTGAAATTGCAATGGGACGAATGGCTGCAGGATTGGTGCATCATCCGGCAGGACAAAAACACAATGGCGCATTCGCTCGAGATCCGGCTGCCGTTCCTCGATCATCATTTGATCGAACTGGCGTTTCGTGTTCCGCCGCGCCTCAAGAACAATGGGTTTAAAGATAAGATCGTCGAACGGCGGCTTGCGGAAAAGTTGTTACCCCGCGAGGTCACACGCCGGAAGAAAAACCCGTTCTTCCTGCCGATGGAATTTTTCTACGATCATCCTCAGATCCGGAATCTGATCCGCTCTACGTTGAACGAAGATCAGGTCAGGGCCCGGGGATATTTTGATCCGACGTATGTGAATGCGCTCGTCAACCGCATGGAGACACGCGAATTCGTGTATCTCAAGCAGGTCATGAGTCTGGTGATTCTCGAGTTGTGGCATCAGGTATTCATCGATCGCAGTCTCTGAGGCGGCCATCGCCGGCCGGGGAACGTCAGGCTGTCGTGGGAAGCATCCTTCACTCGCCGGTTGCCACGGGATAACGCGTGCCGTATGGCTGAAATGCGCTAGCATTCTGATCTTCTCATGCCTGAAAACGAACGTTCTTCCCGCTCCGGGTGTTTGCCGGTGTTTCTATTTGTGGCCCTGCTGTTGAGCGGGATCCTGAATTTCGTATTGCTTGCGATGCTGGGTGCATCAAGTGCAGTCGGAGTCCGGGGTTCAGGAGCTGTGGGCGAGGTGGAGACATTCGACGAAGAACTGCTGATTGATGGCGGCGAAGGCGTTGACGACAAGATCGCAGTGATCGGCCTCGATGGGCTTATTGCAACGGAGATCGAGGGAGATCTTGGCGAGACAATGGTGGAGGACTTGAGCCGGGCTTTCGCTCAGGCATCCGAGGACGAAGATGTGAAGGCGATCCTGTTTACGGTGAACTCTCCGGGCGGTGAGGTCACTGCGGCCGATCAGATTTATGATGCGGTGCGCAGGGCGCGCGACCGAAAGCCGGTGGTCGTGTGGATGAATTCCGTCGCTGCGTCCGGCGGCTATTATGCTGCGTGTGGCGGTTCACATTTGATGGCAAACGAAACGACGCTGACCGGCAGCATCGGTGTGATCATTCAGACGCTGAATTATGTGGATCTTTTCGGCAAGGTCGGACTCGACGCCGTGGTGTTCAAGAGCGGCAAGTTCAAGGATATGCTCAGTGGCGCACGCGAAATCACTCCGGAGGAACGGGCGTATGTAGAGGGTCTGGTGCAGGAAATTTATTCACGCTTTGTGGGTATCGTGGCGAAGGAACGCGGGTTGGACGAGGGCATGTTGAGAGCTGGCGTGGCGGATGGACGCATCCTTTCCGGAAAGAGCGCGCTTGAAGAGAAGTTGATCGACAGCACCGGGCAATTCGAGGATGCGGTTGCAAAAGCAAAAGAGATCGGGAAGACACCAGATGCAAAAGTGGTGCGGTACAGTGCCGGATTTCGATTGCGCGGTTTGCTGAGGCTCCTTGGCAGCAGCAGTGCGGGGAACACGGTGCGTCTCGAGTTGCCAGAACAACTCCGCCCGGTGTTGAAACCAGGGCGGGTTTATTTGTTGCCGCCTTTTATGGCGCCCTAGGTTTGGGCAGAGTTCATCCCCGGGGGGTCACGCACCTGCAGTGGCGCAGCTTGCTCTCGCGTGTTACGCCGAGAGAATCTCTTCCGCAGGAATTGCGCCGGAGGGTTGTTCGATGGAGCCGGGGATTGGCGTGAGCGCGCAATACTTCGCAGCTGCCGTGGCAATTCGCACGGCACGTTCCATGGTCAGGCCCTGTTCGAGCGCCACACACAGAGCGCCACCAAACGAATCTCCGCAACCGAGCGTGGAACGCGGAATGACCGACTCCGGCATGCACTCGCCGATGGCACCACTGGCATCGACAGTGAAAAGGGTGCTATGACGTCCCCGCGTGATAATGCTGTCAATCTTTTGTTCCGTCCGAAGTTCACGCATGCGTTCTTTGACGCGCCTGAGAAGGTTCTCGTCCAGAACGCGCCCTTCGGGAATGGTCTCGCCCAGGAATGTAAAGACAAACTCACTGAAATTGGGTTTCACCACATCCGGCCGATGGGCAAGGCTGTGGCGCAGGTCGTCCCCACGGCAATCCAGCACGACGCGCGCGCCGGCGGTTTTGGCGATGCGCACCATTTCTGGGAACGCCGAAGTCGTAAATCCTGCAGCTTTGGAACCGGTGAGCAGGACAACGGAGGCGGCCTCTACGAGGGGAGTGAAGGTATCGAGGAGATCCTCTTCAACGTCTTGAAAAACGTGCGGCGATTCTTCCACGATCTCGGTTGTGGTCGCCGTGCTTCGGTCAAGCAGGGTGTAACAGAAGCGGATTTCGGCGGCGGTGGGCACGGTTTCCATGCGGATTCCGTGAGCCCGTGCGAGACGCAGGAACAGGGTTTCGAATTGGCCGCCAGCCTGGCTGAGGTGTGTGACGTCGGATCCGAGCTGAGCGATCACACGTGCGGAATTGATGCCTTTTCCGGAGGCATCGGTGCGGGTTGCGGGCACGCGATTGACCTCGCCGAGATTTAAGCGCTCCAATTCGATCGTTTTCTGAATGGTGGGGCTGAGGCAAACGACAAGGATCATACCGGGGAACCTGTCTGACCGCGCGCGATGGTGAGGCCATCGAACTCGTCACGATCAAACATCAGATTGAGACATTGAAGAGCGGCTCCGGATGCGCCTTTGCCAAGGTTGTCGAGGCGGGCATGGATCACAGGCTGGGTGTCATTGCCGGCGACGAACAGATCCACCCGGTTGGTGCCATTGCACTCACCGGGAATTAACAGCCCGGCGTCGGTCGCGACGTCGGTGAAGTCAGGCGGCATGAGACGGATGGCGGGCTCTCCGTTGTATGCGGCGGCATAGATGGCGTGCAGCGCAGCGCGGTCTGCAGGTTGCTCCATGCGGGCGGCATCAAGATAAATACTGACGATCATCCCACGGGCGAAACGCGCCACGATGGGTTGGAAAACCGGGGCGGCTACAAGCCCAGCGTAGAGCATCATCTCCGGCACATGTTTGTGGGAGAGAGCAAGCGCGTACGGGCAGGCCCCGAGGCGGTCGGTGGGATCAGATTCGAATTTCGCGATTAACTTGCGTCCGCCTCCGGAATAACCGGTCAGCGACGTTGCATGAACGGGAGCTGCGGCATTCAGGATGCCGCTTGTGACGAGGGGGCGCACAGCGAGCAAAAACCCGGTGGCGTGACAGCCGGGCACGGTGACGCGCGCGGCGGTGCGCAGTGCACGGCGATGAGCGGGTGAGAGTTCCGGCAGTCCGTATGCCCAGGCAGGCGCTGTGCGATGCGCTGTGCTGGCGTCGATGATTCGCACCTTGCTGGAGCCGGCAAGCTCCACACTTTCCCTGGCGGCATCGTCCGGAAGGCAGAGAATGGCCGCGTCGGCGGTCTCAAGGCATTTTGTGCGAGCGTCCGGGTCCTTTCGTTTCAGGAGATCGATCTCCACCAGTCGAAACCCGGTTGATGCGGCGAGGCGCTCGCGGATGAGAAGGCCTGTTGTACCTTCTGCGCCGTCAATAAAAATGGCCGGTTGTGAATTCACTGTGAACGATTTTAACTTAAAGGACGGTCGGCTGCGAGATCCAGCTCGGCAGATGACGGGAATGGGCCGTCGAAGCACACGGAGAAATCCTGCGGCGGCGCGGCGGTGAAGATCATGGGCAAGCCGTTGGATGGATGCGAAAGCTGAAGGCGCCATGCGTGCAGCATCACGCGCTGGCAAAGTGCCGCGGTGCGTCCCCCATAAAGCGCGTCCCCGACTATGGGAAAGCGCAACGCCTGGAGGTGAACCCGGATCTGATGCGTGCGTCCGGTGTGCAGACGACAAAGCAGCAGCGAGAGCCACGGGCCGACAGCAAGAACATGGAAATCCGTGCGTGCCGTGCGCCCGCGGCCTGTTTCGACGACAGCCATCTTCTTACGATGAACAGGATGTCGGCCGATCGGGAAGATGGCCGTGTGTCTGGACCATCCTGGCCTCCCGCAGGCAAGTGCCAGGTAAAGTTTGATCGCAGTGCGTCCGGAGAATTGGGCGGAAAGCGCCCGGTGTGCGGCGTCTGTTTTTGCAACGACAAGACAACCCGATGTATCGCGATCGAGGCGGTGAACGATGCCTGGACGTTCCACTCCGCCGATACCAGACAGATCGCGGCAGCGGTGAAGAAGGGCGTTGACGAGCGTTCCGGAACTTTGTGCCGCCCCGGGATGCACGATCATGCCCGGCGCTTTGTCGACGACGAGCATCTCGTCGTCTTCGTAAAGCACGGCGATGTCGATGGCTTCGGGTTCGGCTGCCGCGGCGAGTATGGGCGGTATCTCGGCCACAACGACGGCACCTTCCCGGATCGGAGCGGAAGCCCTTGCGGGAATGCCATCGATGAAGATGCGATTGTCGCGAATCAACTTCTGGATGCGGGCGCGACTCAGATCCGGCCATGCCGCAGCCAGGGCGGCATCAGTGCGCGGTGAGCGGGAGGTGGCGGTCCACTGCCGCGTTTCTCCCGGAGCGGAGGCGGCTGATGGCATGGAACGTGGGAGGGGGCCGAGGCGAGCGTTTAACGCACGCGGACGAACTCAAGAAGAAATTGCGCCCAGATATAAACAAGCCCGCGCCACGAGTAACGAACCTCCCTGTCGCTGACGGGCGTCAACAGACCGGCCTTGAGGTTGTGCGCGATCTGTTCCTGCAAATCCCCGCTCAAACCTTCGTCGATGCGGTCTTCGTCCTGCTCAAGGAGTTTGTCCTGGGAAACCCCGTTCAGCAGCAGAAAACCCAGATGATTCTGGTACATGTCGAAGAACGAAAGGTCTGCACGCTGCGGGTTGAGGCTGAAGCTTGGCGGCAGCTTCATGCTTGGGGTGAAGGGATAATTCCATGTCAGCCACAGGCGACCGTCTTTGTCTCGCGACATGATGCTGAGGTAAAAAAACTGCAGTTCCTGCTGCTTGTTCAGACAAATAGCGGCGAGAGCACGATCATCCGCCCGATAAAAAATGCGGAAGAACTGGCGGAACTGCTCCCACTCCCAGCCGGCATCCTTGACATGTTCGAATCCTTCGTCCGTGACCTCCCGTGTAAGATCTTCCAGGGCAGGAAAATCGTCGGCATCGGGCGGATGCATGATCCGGAGGTTGCGCGAGCGGGGGAGACGAATGCGTCGCACGCGGGTGACGAGTTCGAACCACGGCAAAAACAGCCAGATCGCAGCTCCTGTAATGCCGGCCACGATGGAGTCGGTAAGGAAGTAAACGGCAAGAAATGTGGTTGCCAGAATACACAGCACGCCGAGCCGCACCATGATGGGATGGCGAAAGTTTCGGAGTGCCATGCCAAGCACGGCAACGCCAAGCACCAGAAGAAGTTCAGACATGCGACTTGGGAATGTTATGGCGAAGCAACCACGGTTCAAGTTGCTCGGGGCCGAAATCGGCAAGGACCGCAAACGGGTCGTCGCCCGGGTTATGCGCCGCTGTCAACGTCGGCGTAAGGCGTTGGTTGGAAATGGCGGCCATGCGGGCGGCGGCGGCCGGATCGCGCTCCACATCGCAAAGCGTGTAAGCGTAGCCTGCTTCGTCGAGACGTCGGATGGCGAGCACGCACCAGGGGCACCAGTGTTTTACGTAGAGAGTAAGAAACGGCATTGCGCGAGCCGAACGCTGCGCACGCCGGACGCCGCGTCAACCCCGCTTCGCATTTTCCCATAGATCGGAGTAGAGCTTGGGTATTACGGAGGCCATGCGCATGGCCTGCATGCGGTAGAACTCCGGATCGCGCGCCGTCCGATCATCTGCGACTGAGGGAAGCTCTTCCCAGGGCACGAGGCAGGGATGTTGCTTTTCGGCTTTGATTTTGGGCTGCCCCATGCGGAAGCCTGCAAGAAGGTGATCTGCACACCATCGCCTGTGTTCCAGGCGGCCGAGAGATTCCGCGTTGTTGTCGATGGCGGCTTGAAGTTCCGCGAGCAATCCAGGAAAGTCCGCAGAGGCTGCCGTGGGGTCGAATCCGAGCCAACGCAGTTTCACTGGTAGATGATCCGCGGCGTTGCGGGAAAACATGCGATCCTGTTCGCCTGAGGCGTTCCACACGTCTTCGGCTGCAACAAGAGCCTTCCTTCCTGAGAGCGCCGCATAACTTTGTGGCGCGGCATAATGAAAGTTGAGCAGGCGGGCGAGGTTGTCGAAAGGACGGCCTTCAACGGCTGCTGTGGTACAGCCATCGAGGAAATCTCCGAAGGCGCCAACCGACAATCCGGGATGGGATGCGTCGAGCGCTTCCTGCATGGCGATGCGGTAGCGCGGGTCGGGGGTATTGAAATAGTAAAATGCGGATACCGCCGTGTTGCGGTCCACGGCAAGGCGTCCAATTTTGTGCGCAAGCTCCGAGAGCACATAGGCCGAAGCCGGCCCGTCGTCGAGGGCAGAGACAATATGCATGCGTCCTTTCGGCAATATCGATTGCATCAGTGGTGAATCGTCCGTCAACATGCCCCCTTCAGGTGGCCACTGGTGGAAGTGTACCGTGGCAAGAGCTTCGAGCGCCGGTTGCGCCGGGTGGACCGCTCCGGTGGCGTCCGCTTTGCGGTAGCACGGATAATCCCGGAGAAACCCTGCCAGCGTCGCGTCTGATGCAGGCGCGAATACGTGGATGTCGAACTCTGCGACCGGATTGAAGACGGCGAGGCGAAGTGCCTGTACCACGAATGCGCGGGCCATGGCTGTGTCGCCAAGGATGGCAAGACGCATTGGCGCAGGCGCCGCTCCGGGCGTGCGCACGCGATCGAGAGGATGGCGGACGAAAAAAAGGCGTGCGGTTGTGAGTTCGGTGACAAAACCCGACGCCGCAACGCGGTCGACACCGGATCCAAGCGAATCGGTCGGGCGCACCGCAGGAGCAGCCAGCGCAAGCGTGGTTTCGGCGTTGAAATGCGCCGCAAGCTGAATGCGCCGACGGCTGCGGCGTGCGCGCGCAAGCCGCGCCGCGGCATGGAGAATGCGGAGATTGGTGTCGTCCTGGTAGCAAGCTGCGTACACCCGCTCCGCGCTGGCAGTGCGTGCAGCCTTTAACGTGGCGTCATCCGATGCGTCGCCATGAATGACATGAACGCCGTTGGCTTCGCACCACGGGAGGAATCCGTTTTCTTCATCGCGTTCGATGGCGATGACGCGATATTTCTGGCGGCGCAGATCGGCAGCCAGTTCGCGGCCTTTCCATCCGAGGCCGCAGATCACCGCATGGCCGGCATGCCGCGACAGACCACTGCGTTGGAGCCACATCCACCATGTCGGACGAATGGTTTTCCAGAACACCAGGAGAAACGCTGTGGCGACTGTGTAAATGAAGGCTGCAAGCCCCAGCAGGCGTGCCGCTTCAAGCTCCACAGGGAGGCTGCGCGCCGGTTCGGCGATTGCCGTGGTCTGAAGGATGGGCAGGCCGGCGGCATGATGAAATGCCTCAACCCACAACCAGGGCTCACCACGTCCAGGCGCTCCCGTTTGGGTAAAGAACCGATGAAAACCCAGGACGCCCAGAACAATCGACGCTGCGGCGAGCAGCGCTGGGATCACCAATTTCCGCAATAACCCAGCCGGAGACATCGGAGCCGTTTATCCCAGCAATCGTTCGGTGCACATCTGCGGGCTCAGGCGTGCGACCTCTTGGCGATAACAATCCGGGCAGAATCCGTGGCTGAATGCGAGATCCCAATGCGAGTTCAGATACACCTCGATTCTGGACCATGCGCGGGTTTCATCCTGCACCTTCCTGCATACGCAACAGATCGGAATCAAAGCGCTGATCTGCGCAATTGGCGTGATATCTTCCATCACAAGCAGTGCGAACCCATCGTGATCCCCGGGCAAGGCGGAAACGCTAAGAAATGTCTGGAGATCCAACGTTCTGCCATCCTGCTCAACCTGCAACGCCATCCGGTGGCGCATGGTGGCCTCGCCCTGAAAGGCGCGCCGCACCGAATTGCGGATGATGCAAGTTCGGCACGGTAACGAATGGCCGCAGCCGCCCGGCGATTCGACAGAATGGATGCAGTGGAGCACGTCTCCGCCGCGGCGCTTGAGAAAAACGGACGTCTGCGGTCCGATAAGTTTTTCCGCGGCAAGATTGCAATCGTGCACGGTGAGATCTGCGTCCACAAGCAGGACCAGAGAAGGCAGGGCGTCAATGATCGGCCGGAGCGTACTGGTGTCCAACGTGCCTTTCGAAAGATTATGAAGGCGATTGCCAGTGATGCATCTGTTGCCAGCGCCATCGGGACGCCCGCTGCGAACGCCGCTTGGGCGCTCATACCGGCCGTTGCTCCGGTCCGGTTCAGTTTCTACTGCTATGGCCAGATTCGCAGCCATCAAGCCTGTTTTATCCCCGTCTTTATCCCCGTCTTTATGTGCCGCGTTGCCGTGCCACTCACTTCTTGGAAGGGCAACAGAAACGCGTTGCCACGGCAAGAACAAAATGCGCTCACGTTATCTCCCAGGTCTTCCACTTCGTGCGATGGAAAGCCTGCGCCAGGAATGTGGCTGCCCCGCTTGGACTCGAACCAAGAATAACGCCTCCAAAGGGCGCTGTGTTACCATTACACCACAGGGCAAT
>CAZZCL010000040.1:0-25967 GCA_964652295.1 uncultured Chthoniobacterales bacterium | reverse complement strand
GCGGTCGCGTTCAGCCTGCTGCTGCATTTCCAGGAGGATAGCGTCCGTGCGGGCGTTGCTGGCTTTTATCTCTGCAACTTCAGCGTGAATCCCCGCGATACTGCTCCGAATCAATGACAGTTCCCGCGCCTGCGCCCGCATGTATTCGGCGAAGACTTCCTCGATCTTGGTGACGCGTTCCTCGAGCGGCATGGGATAGATAGAAATCTCCTATGAAACCCTGTTCCAGGCAACGCCGAAAAACGCTGTCCGCCGCCCTGCGCCTCAGTTGTCAACAAGACGGCGTTCGATATTTAGCCGCATCAAAAGGCGCTTCGCACCGTGCGGCGGGAAGGCGCGCGTCGTTCCGTCAGTCTCAGTTGCAATCCGGTCGGGCGGAACGGGCCGCCAGACATCAGCGCGTTGCGATTCCTCGATGCGCACGTTTGCATAACGGGACTGGACTTCGCCCAAAGGTTCAAGGGTGAACACGGCGCCTTCTTCATCGGGCACGATGGAAACCGGCAGGTCGGCGAAGTCCGGCTGCACAGGAGAGAGCTCGAAGACGAATTCGGTAAGCAGATTCAGTCCGTCGAGTTCGATATCGTCTTCGGGCTGACCCACAGCGCCGTACGAATCGAGCCAATCAAGAAACGGCTGGTCCGGATCGAGCCCGAGCAATGCGAGAGCCTCGCTGTCACCGATCGAATCGACGGCATATCCGGCGGTGTTGAACGCGGAAACAAACGCG
Source organism: uncultured Chthoniobacterales bacterium (assembly GCA_964652295.1). Lineage (GTDB taxonomy): Bacteria > Verrucomicrobiota > Verrucomicrobiia > Chthoniobacterales > CALDSX01 > CAZZCL01. The sequence continues at coordinate 25,237 of CAZZCL010000040.1, read as the reverse complement.
CGCGCGATCTCGATCTGGGAAGCGGTGTTGGGATGAAGATCGTCCCGTGTGAAAAGATAGCGTGGATCGTTGTCCGCATCCGCCCCCTCAAGAATGCGCACCGCGCCGAACCACAACGGTTCGCCATCCACGATCTTTCGGCTTTGCGTGTAAACATCGGCCAGCACAGCGTTCGGAATGTCGCCGACAAGCGAAGCGATCCGGTTATTGGCGTTTACAGTGGCTGCCGTGACCCGAGCCCGCTTCACAGGATCGGGATGCGCCGCCTGTTTATCCGGAGTGGCGCCAGGATCGGGTATGTTGCCAATGATGACCGTGGCCGTTTTGTTCTCGTCTTTGACGTATTCAACAATCGCCGAGAGCTCTTCCATCAAATCGTCTATCATTTCGTCGGGATCTCCGCCGTCGTATAGGAAACCGTATCGGGCGCGGAAATTGTTTGCGCCCAGCCAGACCACCACCACATCCGCCTTATCAATGTCAGCATCCAGCTCCTGGCGGAAGGGCCAGAAATACCATTTCTCAAGAAAATCCCTGTAGTTCCCGGAGTCAGCGCCGGGAATCCCATAATTGTATTCATACCCGGACAACCGCGGGATTCCATGGGCTGTATCGCCGGGATCGAATCTGCCGAGGTTCAACTGCGCCGTGCGGAGAGCGCCCAACACTTCAACCCATGACAACGATTCCCAGCCTGGCACGGTGATCTCTGCGTAGTTCGTGGGCAGATCGCCAATCCAATCGTCGAACGGAGCGGGCAATGCGATCTCCGCATACTCCGCCGTCATGGAATCGCCTATGGACACAACCATGGGAGGGTGTTCCGGGATGGGTTGTGCGCAGACGCAGTTCAGAACACACACAGCCCATACCGCCGCACAGCCGGTGAACCGAAGGGCGCGCCGCAATGATCGCTTCACGAGAGCAGAATACCCCGTGGCGGCCAGTTGCGCCACCGCTCTTCCGGGGAGCGATCAGGCCGCGCCTGTGTCAGTCACAATGCGCATGCCATAAAATGATCGCGCGGCAAAGACCAAACCGACGATCAAAAATCCCCCGGACAGCCATGGCGCAATGTCCCTGGCATTGATGGCAATCTCCACAGCCAACAAACCGAAGAGGGTTGTAAACTTGATAATCGGATTGAGAGCCACGGACGAAGTGTCTTTGAACGGATCGCCGACCAGATCGCCGACGACGGTTGAATCGTGCAGGGGTGTGCCCTTCTGTTTCAACTCGACTTCCACGACTTTCTTCGCGTTATCCCATGCACCACCGGCATTCGCCATGAAAATGGCAGCAAACAATCCAAAGAACGCGATGGAAATCAGGTAAGCCGCGAAGAATTGCGGATTCAGACACGCAAACCCGAGAGCGAGGGCAAACACGACCACAAAAATGTTTACCATGCCCTGCTGGGCATAAATGGTGCAGATGCGGACGACTTCGTTGCTGTCTTTGGCCGAGGCTTTTTCCGTTCCATCAAGTTTAATATGCTTCTTGATGTAATCGACCGCGCGATAAGACCCGGTCGTAACAGCCTGGATGGATGCGCCGCAAAACCATGAGATTACGGCACCGCCCGCAAGGAACCCCAGAATGACCCACGGTTCGACAATGCTAAGCGGGCTGAGGTCCGCCCACCCTTCATGATCTTTCAAAAGCAGAATCAGCGAAAAGATCATTGTCGTCGCGCCAACCACAGCCGTGCCGATCAGCATGGGTTTTGCCGTCGCCTTGAAAGTGTTACCGGCGCCGTCGTTCTGTTCGAGGTAATCCTTCCCGGTCTCAAAATCGGGTTCAAACCCGAAATCCCGTTTTAATTCGTCGGCGATGCCTGGTATCTGTTCGATGGTCGAAAGCTCGAAAACGGACTGTGCATTGTCGGTCACTGGCCCATAGCTGTCCACAGCAATGGTGGTTGGCCCCATTCCGAGCATACCGAATGCGACAAGGCCAAAGGCGAAGATCGCCGGGTAACCCATGAATCCCTCCAGCCCCTGCATGCTGGCGATAAAGGCGACCAGCATCAGGGCAAGGATGATAAGACCCTTCCAAAAGGCGCTGAAGTATCCTGCGACCAGACCGCTGAGAATCGTGAGCCCGGTGCCGCCCTCCCGCGTGGCGCTGACGATTTCCCTGACATGCGCGCTGCCGGTACTGGTGAACGCCCGCGTAGCCTCGGGAATGATCGCCGCCGCGATGGTTCCACAGCTGATGATCGCCGCCAGTTTCCACCACACGGGCCCAAACACCGGCTCTAACATCGTCCATGACAACGCGAATGTCGCACCGATGCAAAGCAGCGATGTCAGCCACACCAATGCGGTAAGCGGATGTTCGAAATCGAATTTCTTCTGAGGGTTATGAAGCGCGCGGGTTGCGATCGCATTAAGCTTCCATGCGCCGATGGACACGACCACCATGATGATGCGCATGGCGAAAATCCAAACAATGAGCGGCCACTGATACTCCGGCAGCACAGCCAGAACGATAAAACTGATGAGCGCCACGCCGGTCACGCCATAAGTCTCAAAGCCGTCGGCGGTGGGTCCGACGGAATCGCCGGCATTATCCCCGGCGCAATCCGCGATCACCCCGGGGTTGCGCGCGTCGTCTTCCTTGATTTTGAAGACGATCTTCATCATGTCGCTGCCGACGTCTGCAATCTTTGTGAAGATGCCACCACAGATTCGCAGCACGCTTGCGCCAAGCGATTCGCCGATCGCGAATCCAACGAAACAAAGCCCAGCGAGAGCGGGGTCCACAAACTTGAGCACGATCAACATCATGATCAGCTCCACGCTGATCAAAAGCACGCCCACACTGATACCCGAGCGCGTCGGTATTTCGTGCAACGGCAGCGGCTTGCCTGCAAGAGCGGCGAACGCCATGCGGCTGTTGGCGACGTTGTTGATCGCGATCCCGAACCACGCCACCGCGAAGGAGCCGAGCATGCCAATCAACGACCATAAAAGAATGAGCGCGACCTGACCCGCCGCCATGCTTTTCAAAAATCCAAAATAAAACACCATCGTCGCGCCGACGATTGCCAGCAGGATCAACAGCAGCTTGCCTTGCTGCAAAAGGTAAGTCCGGCACGTGCTGTAGATGAGTGCGGAGACGTCGAGCATGCTCGTGTGCGCAGGCAGCGTTTTAAGGCGTGCGTATTGCGCAAGTCCAAACACCATTCCAAGCAGGCACACGCCAAGGCCGATGTACAGGATGACGCCCCCGTCGGTCTGCCAGCCAAACACATTGAATGGCTGAGTGCGCGCTTCGACCCCGGGCAACGTAAGACTCGCATCGCCGGCCGCAAATACCGGTACGGAGAACAAAAACAAAACCGCCGCACAAAGAAATGCGCGGCCCGCCAAACAACGAATAAGCTGGTTCATTTAAGAGGGGAACAAATGCTACACGCAAACGGCGTGCGCGGAGATTCGTCATGGAGCGTAGCGTGAAAGGCACAGACTTCAACTGCTGCCTGCCGATGGCGCAAACAGGCTGCGTCATCCCAATCTGTGCGCAGACGGGCGACCGTGACGGATGGCTTGCGCCAGAGGGGGTTCTAACGTTCACTCCTGCCGTCTATGGACGTTCTGATCGTCGTTGGGGCTGCGACATTGGCATTGGTCGCCGCGTATTTTCTGTACGGAAGCTGGCTGGCGCGCCACGTCTTTCAGCTCGATTCGCAGGCCTCGTGCCCTGCGACAGAGTTGAACGACGGACGCGATTACGTTCCCACTTCGCCGTTCGTCGTTTTCGGGCATCATTTCACTTCGATTGCCGGCACCGGACCCATTGTCGGACCGGCCATCGCTGTGATGTGGGGCTGGCTGCCCGCCTTGTTGTGGGTGGTGTGCGGCTCAATCCTCATCGGGGCAGTGCACGATTTTGGATCGTTGGTTGTGAGCCTTAGGAACAAGGGACGCACCGTCGGCGATCTGGCCGGACGCCTCGCAGGCCCGCGGCTGCGCATCCTGTTTCTGCTCGTGCTGTTTGTTGCGCTCACAATTGTGCTGGCGGTGTTCGGTCTGGTGATCGCGAACGTGTTCCGATTGTTCCCCTCTGCGATTGCACCGTGCCTCTTGCAGATTCCGATCGCAGTGGGGATCGGAGTATGGTTACACCGGCGCGGCGCAGGGTTGCTGGCGCCCTCTCTCGCCGCACTGGCGGCGATGTATGCCGCGGTCTTTCTCGGGGATGCTGGTTGGCTGCACGCTTTCAATGCGTCGCTCGCCACCATGCCGGTGTGGGCGTGGACCGCCCTCCTGTTGCTCTATTGCTACGTCGCCTCGGTCCTGCCGGTTTGGGTGTTGTTGCAACCGCGGGATTTCATTAATGCGCTGCAGCTTGTGGCGGCGCTCGCACTGCTGGCATGCGGACTTGTGGCGGCGGCTGTGGCAGGCGGCGGAGCGGGTGAGGCGCAGCTGGAGTTTGTGGCACCCATGGTGCAATGGGCTCCGGCAGATGCGCCTGCCATCTGGCCGTTTTTATTTATCACGGTCGCGTGCGGGGCTGTCAGCGGCTTTCACTGCCTTGTCAGCAGCGGAATGAGCAGCAAACAATTGCGCTGTGAAACGCACGCGAAACCGGTCGGGTACGGTGCGATGATGTTGGAAAGCTTCCTCGCCGTGCTGGTGATTGCAGCGTGTGCTGCGGGTTTGGGTCTGGGTTTTGCCGGGGCAGACGGCGTGGTTCGCTCCGGTTCTGCGGCATGGACGGCGCAATACGCGAGCTGGACGGAGGCCGGTGGGTTGGCGCGCACAATCGGGGCATTTGTGGGCGGTGCATCCAACTTTTTGCAGGCGATCGGGATGCCGCCCGGGGCGGCCGTGGCGCTGATGGGCGTTTTCGTGGCATCCTTCGCGGCGACAACGCTGGACAGCTGTTGCCGGCTGCAGCGTTACGTCCTGCAGGAATTGTCTGCGGCTTTGAAGGAATCGCAGCCGGCGACGATGCGCGGTGCGGCGTGGAATCCAGCAACCTGGATTGGCGGCACGCATGGGGCCACCCTTCTCGCCGTGGTGGTTGCAGCATGCGTTGCCGCAGTACCGCCACCGGGCGAACCGTGGGGGATTGAGACCGCAGGCAAGGGAGGGATGCTGCTCTGGCCGATCTTCGGAGCAACCAACCAACTCCTCGCTGGTCTGGCGTTCCTGGTGATTCTCTTTTATCTGCGTCGAACCAACCGCCCCCTGTGGTTCGCAGTGTTGCCCGCGGTATTCATGCTCGTCATGCCCATGTGGGCGATGATCCTCCAGGTTTTTGTGGGCTCGGGCGCAGTTCCAGGCTGGATTCCTTCGGGGAACTGGCTGCTGGCGTCGTTTGGGATCGTTTCCATACTGCTCGAAATCTGGATTGTGGCCGAGGCGCTGCGCCTTTTCCCGGCTGCAGGTATCGCTGCGGACCGGCCGTTGGAAGCAGGAAACACGACTGCTTAGCAAAAGTCTGTGCCGTTACGATTCCGGGGGGCGAGCACGATTGAACGGCGCGAACGGCTGAGCAGCGCAGCCGTGGTGGTGTGGCACCCTGTTTCAGCGCAACGCTTCAAGATCGCGGTCGGTGAGTTCGAACAGCATCGGCTGGGGGCGCGACGGTTGCGGCACCCGATCGGGTGCAGGCAAAACGACCGCGCTTGCGCTGCCGGCAACCGAGATAATGTTCCGGGTTGCACCTTTGGCCAGGAGCATTTCGACCTGAGCATCGTCCGGAGGTTCGGTGAGGGGGCGCCGTTGCAGTTCCGAAACAATCTCGCTTTCGGCAACGCCCATGGAAACCATAGTGGCAAGTTCATTCAACGGCATGCGTCCGGCCATGCGTTGCGCTCCGCCTCCACCTTCAGCCGGGTTCTCCTGAGGCTTTGTGCGATTGCACCAGGTCAGGGCATTGCGAAAAAAACCAATCCATTCCATCTCGGCCAGCGTTCCGGTGTCTGCGATGGCGAGGAGACATGCAGTACCCTCGCGCCCGGCGATACGCCATTGGGCCTTGGGAATGTCCCGACCTGGCGCGATGTGGCCGACAACAAAGTCCTGATTTCCAAAGACCGAATTGCGCTTTTGCTCGAGATCTTCTGCTACCATGGTCTTTTCGAGGCCTGCCCGGAAATTCCGGGCCTGCTGCTCCTCGCGGAGCAGAACGAGCATGACAACCGCAGCGGGATCGCCGCCATCGGCGCCCGTTGCGCGTAGCATTGCGATTCCTTTGGAATCCGTGAGTTCACGCTTGGTCCCAGGGTTTTTCCTATCGAAGAACGATGCGGTGGGCAGACCGCGCATGTCCTCAATATCCACGCTGTAACCGCGCGTTTCCAGCACGCGACCCAGAGATTGAAGCGCGGGGGAGATATCCAGCCCGCCATCGGTCGACGATTGCGACTGTTCTGCCGTGGCGAGGATCGCTTCAGTATTGTGCGGCGGGTCGGCAAGGTATTGCCATATACCATCGTGGCCCTTGGTCTTTTCAATTTGGTGAAAAAATCTGGCGCCGGTGATGTACGCCTCGGCTTTTTTATTCCAGACATACCGCAGGGCGCCTGGCACGGACTTGCTGTCGACGCGTTGCACGTCCATGGCGCGAAGGATGGATTTTGGCAGGCCGATAAATTCGCCGGCGCGCTCTTCGATATACGTGGCGAACCCCTCCATGATTGCGGTCTGAGCAAGTGACGCCGAGGATCCGCGACGGGTCAGGACCTGATTTGTAAGGCCAATATATTGATCGTGCAACGCATGCGCCAATTCGTGAATCAGCACCATGCGGATCATTTCCAGAGTATACATCCGATCCACCCGACGTTCACGGACGGCGCGATAAACATTCTCCGGAAGAAGATACAGCGTGCGGTCGTTCATACCGTACTTGCCAAGAATGCCCGGCAGCTGCGAGCGTGCGAGTTCCGTTGCGGCGTTGCGCAGGAGTGCGCCATCCACCTCCGAAGCGACGACACGAAGTTGAAGCATGTAATCTTCGACAAGCGAACGTAGAGCGCGCTCGCTCTCTCCAATCACGACAACCGGAGGGGTTTTAAACCGCCGCTGGGCGAGGTATTCCACGATGGGGACGGATTCCCGGACGTATTGCCGGAGGATGCCATGGAAATGCCCGCGCGAAAGCGGCGCACGATCTGCCGCGGTGACCAATGGCGCAGCCAGCATGAGAAAAACCGCGGCCCCCGCAGCAAGGGACTGCCCTTCCGCTCTTTTTCGCAATCTCAGCATCGGCAAAAATCGAAAAAAGTTCATTGGCATCCTGATGCTGACCTCACGCTTCAAAAGTTTGAGAAAGCGGGCGGGGTGTCCAGCTTAAAACAGTCGCCGCATCGTCCGGACCAACCCTGCGATTTGATCTTTCGCCTGCACAATTTCCCGCCATGTTGCTGATTGTATGGAAAATGTGCTGATCGTGGGTACCGGCTGCGCCGGATTGACCGCCGCCATCTACTCCGCCCGGGCGAATCTCTCGCCGCTGGTCCTTGAAGGGGCTCAACCCGGTGGACAGCTAACCACCACCACGGAGGTCGAGAATTTCCCGGGTTTCCCCGACGGCATCATGGGGCCGGACCTGATCATGGCCATGCACAAACAGGCAGAACGGTTCGGGGCGCGATTCAAGTTCGGCGTCGCAGGTGATTTCCAACCGGGCAACGGCAGGGGAACCGCTCACAAGGTCCTGGTCGATGGCGAGTGGATCGAAACGAAAACACTTATCGTGGCCAGCGGCGCAAGCGCTCGCTGGCTGGGGCTGGACCGCGAAAAGGATCTTGTCGGCCATGGCCTGACTTCGTGCGCCACTTGCGACGGCGCGTTTTATCGCGATGTGCCTGTGGCTGTTGTCGGCGGCGGGGATTCCGCCTGCGAGGAAGCGCTCTTTCTGACACGGTTCGCCTCGAAAGTTTATCTCATCCACCGCAGGGATAAATTGCGCGCCTCAGCAATTATGGCAGAACGCGCGCTCGCCCACGAGAAAATCGAGCCTCTTTGGAACACGGTCCTCACAGAATATCTGACCGATGAGGGGGGCAAAATGCGTGCAGTCGTTCTTAAACAAGTCGATTCCGGCGCGACACGGGAACTCGCAGTGAAATGCGTGTTTGTGGCCATCGGACACGATCCCAACACGAAGGCGTTCGCAGCGCATATCGACCTCGACAGCAACGACTATATCGTGCGGCATGGCGGCACGAAAACCAATGTGCCGGGCGTGTTTTGCGCAGGAGACGTGGCCGATCCCGTTTATCGCCAGGCGATTACCGCCGCAGGCGATGGCTGCGCCGCAGCCCTCGAAGCAGAACGTTATCTCGCCGGACATTGATCGCTCCATGAAAACCCGCATCGCATTCTTTTCCAAACCCGCCTTCACATCCTGCTGCACGGTGCTGGCGCTGCTTGCCACCGCACTGTCGGCACAAACCGCTTCCCCCGGCCATCCCCCGCTCCGTGTCGGTATGGAACTGGCCTATCCACCATTCGAAATGTTGACGCCGGACGGACAACCCGCCGGCGTCAGCGTGGATCTCGCCCGTGCGTTGGCTGAATATTTGGGCCGCGAGGTTCAGATCGAAAACATGCCTTTTGACGGACTCATCCCGGCTTTGCGGACGGGCAAAATCGATCTTGTGATTTCCTCAATGACCGCTACGCCCGAGCGCGCCCGCGCTATAGACTTCTCACAGCCTTATCTCAGCACAGGCCTCGGGATTCTTGCAGGAACGAATGCGCCTATTGAACGCATCGAAGATCTCAACGCCCCCGGACGGACTGTCGCCGTCAAAAAAGGGACCACCGGCCATTTGTACGCCATGGACAACCTGCCCAAAGCCAACCTGCTGGTTTTGGACAAGGAGAACGCGTGTGTTCTTGAGGTGGTCCAAGGCAAAGCAGATGCGTTTTTGTATGATCAGATGTCGGTCTATAAACACGCCTCGCTTAATCCGGAAACCACGCGCGCTTTACTCAAGCCATTCCGCGAAGAGGCGTGGGCGGTCGGCCTTGCGCACGGCTCCGGCGAATTGCGCGAACGGGTCAATGCATTCATCGAAACGTTCCGCACTGCTGGCGGTTTCGAAAAGCTTGGCGACAAATATCTCGCGGAACAAAAAGCCGCTTTTAAAGCTCAGAACATCCCGTTTGTATTCTGACGTATCCGTTTCCGGCGGACAGCTTCAACGGCATGATCAAACAGATTTCATGCGGGTGATCGCGGGCAGCGCAGGTGGTTTGCGGCTGACGACGCCGAAAACAGGCGGCGTTCGTCCCACGATGGATCGTGTCAAAGCGGCGATCTTTTCCAGCCTCGGCGAGGCCATTGTCGGGGCGCACGTGCTCGATCTTTACGCTGGCAGCGGAGCGCTGGGCATCGAAGCGTTAAGTCGCGGGGCGGCGGACGCCGTATTTGTGGATCGATCCCGCGACGCGGCATTAACCATCGAAGCCAACCTAATACACACCGGGCTCACCGGTCAGGTGATCTGCGCGGATGCTCCCACGTGGATTGCACGCCAAGCCGGGACCACACAATTCGATATCGTTTTTGCCGACCCGCCATACGCAAAAACACCCGGCGATTTCAACCATGGCCAGGCGCTCTTCACATCGGCCGATCTCGCAGCGCTTCTTGCCGATGATGGCGTTTTCATCCTCGAAATTCTACCGCGCGAAACCCTTGCGCCATCTGCGCATCTGGAACTGTTCCGCTCCCGACGCTACGGCAAAACCGAAACGGCATGGGTGCGAAAAAAGGTTGCAGACCCATGAAACAAAACATGGGTCAAAGCCCGGAGACCGCGCCCGCTGCCATGCGCCGCGCGGCTCCTGTGCTCTGGTGTTATCGCATCGGATTTCCAATCTTCTTTCTTGCAGCATTGCCTGCCGCACTGACGCGCTTGTTTCGCAGAGGCGGTTATCGCGAAAAATTCTGGGAACGATTCGGATGTTACTCCTTAGACGTGCAGCAACGGGTTCAATCTGCCGGGTCGTGGGAGATTCTGCATGCCGTAAGCGTCGGAGAAATGCTGTCCGCCATCGAGCTGGCGCGCGCATGGAAAACGTGCGAGCCCGAGTTGCGCGTGCTGTTGACGGTGACGACCACCACCGGGTTTGCTCAGGCGCGCCGGGCCGCATGCGACTGGATGGATGTGGTGTATCACCCTGTCGATTTCCCCTTTGCCGCGCAGGCGCTGCTGGATTTGGCTAAGCCACGCCGCGTGGTTTTTGTGGAAGCTGCCGTATGGCCGGAGCTGTTGTACGCAGCCAAACGGCGGGGGGCAACTTGTGCCATCGTTAACGCCCGGATGTCGCCCCGGAGCGAGCGTCGTTATCGGCTGGCGCAGGCCATTGTGCGACCTCTCTTTACCCTCCTGGACCTTGTCACCGCACCCAACGAACGCATTGCCGCGGTATGGCGGGATCTCGGAGTTCTGCCGGAGCGTGTATGCGTCGCCGGCAATCCGAAGTTCGATCGTCCGGCCGTATCGCAAAAGGAGTGCGAACCTGTACGCGAATGGCTCGATACACGCGGATTGGCCAACCGACGACCCGCAATCCTCGGAGCCAGCACGTGGCCTCAGGAGGAGGAAGCGCTTGCCCGGCTCCTTGCCCGCGCGCGTTCCATGGGATTTCCGAACGCTCTGCTTGTACTTGTGCCGCGGCATATCGAGCGGACTGGCGAAATTGCGCGTTCGCTGACCGCCATGGAATATCGCATTGCCCGAAAGACCGCGCCCAGCCCACAAGACGCAACCGCAGACGTGCTGCTGATCGACACAACCGGCGAGCTGCGCCTGTGGTATCCGCTGGCCGACGCGATTTTCGTCGGGAAAAGCCTGTTCGAACGGGGCGGACAGAACCCTGTGGAAGCTGTGGCGAGTGCAGGTGGCGCGGTGTTCAGTGGTCAGCACATGGAAAACTTCTCCGATGCCGCAGCCGCTTTGACATCCGCAGGCGCACTAACGATTGTCGATGAGGAGGAGGCTCTGACGTCGGCGATGTTTGCCGCTCTCCAGCACCCACCCCACCCAGAGGAACTCTCCCGCCGTTCGGTCGCAGCTTTGGCGCCGCATCTCGGCGCCCGGGAGCGCACTGTCGCCGCTCTCAAGGAATTGCTTGCATCGCATGGGGGATGATCCCAGCCTCGACGCATGGCGAAGAGCATCTGGGGCATCGATCTGGGTGGAACGAAAATCGAGGGAGTTGTACTCGATGCATCCGATCCGGCCCGGGAAATCTGTCGGCCGCGCGTTCCCACAGAGGCAGACCTCGGCTATGACCATATCCTCGGACAGATCGTAAAACTTGTTGCCAAACTCGAAGAAGAAAGCGGCGAGACACGCCCGCCGCTCATCGGCATCGGCACGCCGGGATCGCTCAGCCCGCGCACAGGGCGTTTGCGGGGATCCAACGCAGTCGCCATGAACGGGCAGTGTCTGAAAAAGGATCTTGAGGAAAAGCTCGGCGTGGAACTGCGGATGGAAAACGATGCCAACTGTTTTGCACTCGCCGAAGCCCGGCTCGGTGCCGGGCGCGAGGTGGCAGTCGTTTTCGGTGTGATCCTGGGCACCGGCGTCGGCGGCGGCATCGCCGTGCGTGGACGCACGTGGAACGGTCATCATTCCATCGCCGGTGAATGGGGACACAATATTCTCGAACCCGACGGCCAGCAATGTTACTGCGGTCGTCGCGGGTGCGTGGAAACTGTGCTCAGCGGCAAATGGCTGGAGCGCGAATTCGAAACGCGCACAGGCCGATCCCTGACGCTTCCGCAGATTGTCGAAGCCGCGCCGAACGACCATGCTGCAGCCCAAACAGTCGACAGACTCGTGAAAGGCTTCGCGCGCGGCATCGCAACCGTCGTCAACATTCTCGATCCTGATCTGGTGACAATCGGTGGTGGCGTTGGCAACGTCGACGCGCTTTATGGCGGGGACATGCACAAGGAACTCGCCCGTTGGGTTTTCAGCGATTATTGCGATGTGCGCGTGGTAAAACCGGAATTGGGAGACAGCGCCGGCGCGCTCGGCGCGGCGTTGCTGGCCGATGAAGCCCGGGCTGATCGATAATGTCGCGGGCGCCGCTCGGAAGTCCCTGCGCGGCGCAGGTTCACGCCTCCGGCGTTTCCTGCTTAGAAAATGGCGTGAATGGTGGCTACCGCCCGGAACAGGCGCACGCGCGGAGTCCAGCACCGAAACTGCCCAACTCGGCCGGGCCGGCGAAACCGCTGCTGCGCGTTGGCTGCGCCGGCACGGCTACAGGATTCTCTTCCGCAATTTCCGCCCGCCCGAAGGCGGCGAAGTGGATCTCGTATGCCGCGACAAGGCGGCCCGCGCCTTGGTGTTCGTCGAGGTGAAAACGCGCGCATTCCAGGCCGAAGGCGTCCGCGCGTCCGACGCCGTCGACGACGCAAAACAGCGGCTTGTCGTCCGCGGCGCACTGCATTGGCTCCGGCTTCTGGACAATCCCGACGTGCACGGACGATTCGACGTGGTCGAAGTCTATTTTGACGGGCCGGGCGGCACTCCGCGCATCGAACACACGCCCGACGCCTTCCCGCTTCCTTCCCCCTACATCTATTGAGCAGGCGTTTACGCCAACTCAACCACGAGCGTTTTGAGATATTGATCTCCTGAGAAATCCGACGGCATCCGATGCGCCACGATCCGCGCGCCGGGCGGAGCGCCACGCTCAACGAGACGGCGAAACGCAGCGGCAGACAACGCCCGCTGGTTCGTTGTACACAGAATCCATGCACCTTCCGCAGCGCACGCGCAGGCCAGTTCGACAAGCGCAGGATAATCGTTTTCAACCCGGAACACGCGGCCCGTTTTTGTCCGCGAAAATGTTGGCGGATCGAGGATCGCCGCATCGAAGCGACGCCCTCGCTTTGCAAAACGGCGCAGCCATTCGAACACGTCGCCACACAGAAATTCCTGCCGGCCGTCGTCCAGCCCGTTGCGAACGAAATTTCGTCGGCCCCACTCGAGATATCGCGCCGACAGATCAACGCTTACGGCTCCAGCCCCCGTCGCCGCCGCCACAACCGAAAAGGTGCACGTGTACGCAAATGTATTCAGCACCTGCGCATTATTACGCGCTTTTAACCATTCGCGCAGCCGCATCCGATTGTCCCGCTGATCGAGGAACAACCCCTGCGAATACCCCGCCGTAAAATCGATTTCATAGCGCAGACCGTTTTCGGTCACCTCGAACGCCCCCTCCGGTGGTGCACCCGCGATCGGAACGGGCGCAGCCCGATCGTCGCGCCGAAGGATCTTGTGGTGCAGAGAACGCCAGCCACGCGTTTCTCTCAACCAGCCCGGAAAATCCGCCCCGTTTGTGGACACTAACCAGTGCCCGGCAAAATCGTCCACGAACACGCCGGGCAAGCCATCTCCCGCACCACCCGCCAACCGTAGGCAATCGGTGCCCGGCGGAAGCAGCCGTTTGCGGTTTTCGCGCACGCGTTCGAACGCCTGCAGCGCAGGCGCAAAGCTCATGACGCCGTGTGCAAAGCCGAAGGCCGCGGCCGTTTGGGAGCCTGCATACTGTCCACTTCGCAACGATTGATGGCGTCGATCAACTGTCGGAGTCGTCCGAAATTTTTCCGCGGGCGAAACACAAGGCGCGGCAGATAGGCAATCTCCGGCTCATTCAATTCCGCGTCAAGAGCGTCGCTCGCCTCGATCCGTCCGCGCTCCACCACGGCGGCGTACTCGGCGTTCAATCCCTCAAGCGCCTCCGGCGTGAGCGGATCCTCAAGGCGGATTACGAGCTTCTCGCCCACATATCTGAACGAATGATAAACGCGATAAAACCCGGAAACCTCGGCGATGGCTTCCTCGATGCCATCGCAGAATCTGAATAACGCGAAGTCTTCCTCGGACACCAATCCGAGACGTAACAGGTGATCGCGCAGAAAGCTCTCGAACGCACGCCAGTACGTGCCGCCGGGGCGGTCCACCATGACCACCGGGATGATCCGCCCCTTGCCCGTCTGGATAAGCGTCAACAGCTCGAAACATTCGTCCATCGTGCCGAACCCGCCGGGGAACAACGCCACAGCATGCGTTTCCTTTACGAAATTGAGTTTTCTCGTGAAGAAATAGTTGAAGTTGATGAGCTTCGGATCGCCTTCGATCGTGGCGTTGGCACTCTGTTCAAATGGCAGGCGGATATTGAGCCCAAAACTGTGCTCGCGGCCTGCCCCTTTTTGTGCGGCGCCCATAATGCCGTCCCCGCCGCCTGTGATCACCATATATCCCTCCTCCACAATGCGGCGCGCAAACTCTTCCGCAGCACGGTATTCCGGCGCCTCCGGCGCGGTGCGAGCGGAGCCGAACACCGCCACCTTGCGGTGTTCCGCGTACCGCTTGAACACACGCGCGGCATGTCGCAGCTCCTTAAGGGCGCGGTTGTGCAATTTCAGATCTGCAGCAGGCAGACAATCCCGCCCCATGCGCAGAGCCGTCATAATCATCTCCTCGACCAGCGGCGCAGAATCGTCGCAGCCCCAGTCCGCAACCAAAGCGCGGATGCGTCTGTCGAAATCCGGCTGGCCGGTGGAAGCGGGCGGACGCGAAGATGGCCGTGCGACGTTCACAGCGTGGACCATGCCGGGGGCAGAGCAGAAAGGCAACCCGCCCCGCACCGATTCATTCAAGATGCTGCGCCCCATCTCTGCAGTTCCAGAATTTATCCCCTTCAAATCGCTTCCTGCGGACATTGCATTTTGAGACCGCAGGTCAGCGACCTGTGCCACAGAGCATCGCATCCGATGGCGTGAGGCTCTCCGAACGCGCGTCCTGTAGATCAGGTCGTTGACCTGATGGAGATTCTGGGCGGCGCGCGAATCTTCTTTCCTCTCTCTGCCCTGCCCCTTTGCGCCTTGCAGGTTTCCCATGCCTTGGAAACACAGAACATTTTGAAGGCAAAGTCACCTGGGCAGGGCGGTCCGATTCCGTCTGGACGCCGCCGCGGGCGGGAACGATAATTCGCAACTATGATTATTGTCGTCCGCGCCGGAGCACAGCCGGAAGCCATCGAACAGGTTGTGGAAGAAGTCCGCCGGCTGGGCTATGAGCCGCGCCCCATCTACGGCGAACTGCAAACCGTCGTCGCCGCGATCGGCGATGAACGCACACATCACACGCTCGAATCGCTGCGTGCACTGCCGCAGGTGGAGAATGTCCTGCGCGTACAGAAACGTTACAAGCTTGCAAGCCGCGAGACCCGTCCCGAACCGACAGTGATCGATGTGGCCGGAGTCCTGATTGGCGGCCCTGAATTTGTCCTCATGGCCGGACCCTGCTCCGTGGAAAACGAGCAACAACTCATGTCGACCGCACGCGCCGTAAAAGCGGCGGGAGCGAAGGTGCTGCGCGGTGGCGCCTATAAGCCGCGCACGTCGCCGTACGAGTTCCAGGGGCTTGGCCGTGACGGCCTCCGCCTGCTGGATGCCGCGCGGAGCGAGACAGGCTTGCGGATTGTCACCGAAGTGCTTGGCGAACGGGATGTCGAACACGTGGCCGAAGTCGCCGACATCCTGCAGATTGGCGCGCGCAACGCACAAAACTATCGCCTGCTGATCGAGGCGGCACGATCGAAGAAGCCGGTCCTGCTCAAGCGCGGCATGAACGAGCGCATTGAGGAATGGCTGCTGGCTGCCGAATACATTCTTTCCGAAGGCAATCCCGCCGTGATTCTCTGCGAGCGGGGCATTCGCACGTTCGAAACCTACACTCGCAACACGCTCGACCTTGCCGCCGTAGCCATTGCCAAGCAGGAATCACATCTTCCGGTCGTGGTCGATCCGAGTCAGGGATGCGGCCGCGCCGATCTCGTGCGTGTGTTGTGCAAGGGCGCAGTTGCAGTCGGCGCGGACGGATTACTGGTGGAAGTCCATCCCATGCCAGCAGAAGCATGGAGCGACGGACAACAACAAATCGATTTCGACGGCATCGCGGCACTTGCCCGGGAGATCGGTCCGATCACGCAGGCCAGCGGACGCGCATGGCGCCATGCCTGAACAAGGTCTCTTCAAGCCGAACCCGGCGCGGTAAGCGGCCTGAACGATGCGTCCAGCGTCGCCCTCGCAATCCGCATGCAACAGGCGGCGTTATCGTTCTCCCCGGCAAAAAAGAGGAACGCGTCGCCTTCTTCCACTGCAGAACACAGATAAAGAATGGACGGCGCAGTTGCGCCAGCGCAACGCAGCAGTGGGGCTGCCGTGGCCGCCACCGGAACAAGTGTGCGCCGGTCGATCAGCACGCCCCAAAACACGTAGTGCTTGTTCGGAAACACTTGGTGCACGACATGAAGCAGCCGCTCGCCATCGTAAGGGATCGGATTGATCGAGTTGCGCAGGAAACAGCACGCGTCGAGCCACGGGATGCGCCCTTGCGTCGCTCCAGCATCTTCCGCAACCGGCACGCGCCGAAATTCGAGCGCCGAACCAGCGACGGCTGTAAAAACACGGAATGGCGCCGCCGAATAGATCAGACCGATGCCATCCTGGTGCTCGAACATCGCCCAATTCTTTTCAACCGGCCCCAGAGCAATGTCGAGCTGCGGAAATCCCAGGAACCTCAGCTGGTTTGACGACGGATCCAGCTCGGACAAACCGATCCGACAGGTTTGTCCAGCAGGCCGCACTGGCCGTTTTCCCGGTATTCGTCCTCTGGGCGGCGCTATAACCGAATGGTTGCACAACAGCCGTCCGCCCGCCGTAAACATCCGTGCATCTTCGATGCGCGCGTGCTCCATGCCCGCAAGCGGTACAAACTCCAGCGGGACTGCGGCGTCAACTCCCCGGGCACCGAGCGTCAGCAGCACGCAACGCCAGCTGGAATAATGCCGCGTTTCATCGCGGGCCTGCACCGGCCAGGAATCGGTTTCCGCACGGCACACAGCCAGCATTCTGCCCTCCGTTCTGACAACACCCGGATTGAACGGGCCCGCAGCATAATCTCCTGCCCCGTGCCAGCCAAGCGGTCGGCGACATGCCGGATCCAGCAAGGGCGCGGAAAAAAACGCACGCGCACGCGACACGCGCTCCGCCGAGAACCGGTCCAGCTCCTTAAACATCGCGCCACGCACCCAGACAAATGCGACATGAGAACATCCTACATTTGCCGTCGTCGGCTCAATGTCGATGACGACGTCGACAAGATGAAACCCTGCGTCGCTCGCACGTTCAAAAATCCCCGTTAAATCGACGGCACCCATCACGCACCCTGAAAGCAGGCATGTGCCGAACACGACCCCAGCCCGGTGCAGCCCGGGGAGATCCTGGGGAAACCCGGACCACTCCATGAGTGGCGCGACAATCCACTGGGACTGTTTCTGCGCCTCCGCGCCGGACAGCACCACAGCGCCGGGAGACGGAAGCCGCCACGCAAGTGTCACACTCTTGTCCGGAAGCAATTTCAGGAATGTGTTCTGCGTGCGGGAATGGGTAGCGTACACAAAGACATGCAGGGGCGGCCCCCCGCTCCGATCAAGAGCCAGCCTGATGGCGTCGCGCAGCCTCAGAGCCGGGGGCCAGACGCGTTCCACCTGAATACCGCGCGCACCCAGCTGAGCCCGAAGCCACGTTACAAGCTTGTTGATCATGCCGATGCAACAATCGTCATTGCGCATCGGTAGTCACTTCATAAATGCTCCCCCGCATGCATCGCAGACATCGCCCCACCCTTGCGCTGCGTCCGGCACTGAGTTTCTTAACTTTCCGATGTCTGAACGGCCAGCCCAACTGCAGGACGCCCCCCGCGTGAACATTGAGGCGCCCGTGATGTTTTACGACACCGATTGTGCCGGCGTGGTGCACAACCTCACTTACTTGCGGCACATCGAAACCGCACGGACGCTCCTTGCCGAGAAACTTGGGTGGCGCCTGTCCGAAATGGCCGGTGCCGGCCAATATCCCGTCGTGGTGCGGACCGAGATCGATTACAAGCGCCCGGCAAAACTCGGCGATACACTCGCGATCGCAGGCTGGCTGGATTCCGTGGAGAAAGCACGTTTCTGGTGCGCATTCCGGCTTTGCACAACGGCTTCCGCTGCAGTCCTGACCGAGTGCCGCCAGATGCTTGCCGTGGTGCAGATGCCGGAAGGCCGGGTGCTTCGCCTGCCAGGCAACTGGCAGGAACGGTGGAAATTAAATCCCAGGGCTCAGAATTCCCGGGCTTGACCCTGCGTTCAATCCGGAAAAGCTGACGCTTCAATGGCAAATCCAATTCATCTCCAGAACAAGATGGGCGCAACGGGTTTGGGCGCAGGCGTTTGGAATCTCGGTCCAGGCGTGGACCCGTTTGGCGGACCCACGCGCGACGCCATACCGATCCTCGATCGGCTCCCACTATTGGCCGCCGCAGGCATGAGTTATTACGAAGCGCACGACGTCGAGATTGCTCCGGAAGAGGCTCCCGCAGCGGCAAGACGCGCGGAGGAATGCGGGTTGAAATGCGGCATGTACACGCCGTCGTTCTTTGCACAGACCACATTCAAGGATGGCGCAATGACATCGAACGACGCTGCTGTCCGCCGAAAAGGTCTGGACAACGCAAAACGCGCTGTGGACGCCACCGTCAGCCTCGGCGCGGATATCATGGTGTTCTGGAACGGGCGTGAAGGATTCGATTTCGTCCTCGGCAAAAACGGGCAGGACGCATTCCGCCGGTTGGTAGACGGATTCAATGCCGTCGGCCAGTACGCGAAGGAAATCCATGGCGATAAGGTGCGTTTCGCCATCGAGCCGAAGCCCAACGAACCGCGGGCAAACATGTACCTCGCAAACGTGGGCGAAGTTCTTTATTTGATCGGTCGGCTCGACGCCGGTGTGCGCGATCTGTTCGGCGTTAACCCCGAAACGGCACACAGCCGCATCGCCGGACTCGATTATCTGTGGGACGTGGAACTCTGCCTCGAAGCAGGCAAACTCTTCCACATCCATCTCAACGCGCAGGATGGCCAGCGTTACGACCAGGATTTGCCGTTCGGCTACACCGAACCCGTCAAGGATCTGGCGTTGATGACCGTTCTTCAGGATGCAGCATGGCCCGGCATCATGAGTTTCGACGTGAAAGCCCCGCGCGTGGACGATGCCGCCAACATCCGCGATGTGCTCGACGTGAGCGCAGCGAATCTTGTGGCTTTGTGGAATCGGGCGCTAAAGGTGGACCGCGCGCGGGTACAGCAATACCGCGATGAAAATCGGTTGACGGCGCTGAGCGGTTATCTCGCACAGTGCGTGTACGGCGAGCGGGCTTAATCCGCAGGGTTGACACTCTGCCCGCCTCCAAACCCGGTGCCAATGGCGCACGTCCCGCGCGGTATGCCCGCTTGACACCGCGCCTCGCAGGTCAACTGTGGCGTCCAGACCCATGGGCAAACAGCTTGTCATCGCCGAGAAACCCAGCGTGGCCGCCGATCTCGCCCGCGCATTGGGCGGGTTTCAGCGTCACGACGATTATTTCGAAAGCGGCGACCGCATCGTTTCCTCGGCAATCGGTCATCTCGTGGAGTTGTGTTTGCCGGGTGAACTCGACAAAAAACGCGGCAAATGGCAGATGGCAAACCTGCCGATTATTCCGGATCGGTTCGAGCTGAAGCCCATCGAAGAGAAACGCTCCAAGACCCGGTTCAACCTGCTCAGGAAGCTCATGAAACGGCAGGACGTCGACGAACTGGTCAATGCATGCGACGCGGGTCGCGAAGGCGAACTCATTTTTCGTTACCTCGTCCAACTGGCCGGAGTGAAAAAGCCGGTAAAACGGCTCTGGCTCCAGTCCATGACCGCCGAATCCATCCGCGAAGCCTTCCGCCAGCTGCGCACCGACAAAGAAATGCAGCCGCTTGCCAATGCCGCAGTATGCCGTTCCGAGAGCGACTGGCTTGTCGGCATAAACAGCACCCGCGCAATGACGGCGGTGAATTCCACCACCGGCGGCTTTCAACTCACGCCCGTCGGACGCGTGCAGACCCCCACCCTCGCAATCCTTGCCGAACGCGAAGAAAAAATCCGCGCCTTCAAGCCCCGCCCCTATTGGGAAGTTCATGCACAGTTCAAAATTGCAAGTGGGGAATATCCCGGGCGTTGGTTCGACGAATCATTCAAAAAAGACGGCACGGACGAAGACGCACGCGCGGAGCGGGTGTGGGACCGCCAAAAGGCGGAGGCGCTCGCGGAAAAATGCCGTGGAAAACCCGGCGAGATCACCGAAGAGCGCAAACCCGGGACGCAGGCTCCTCCCTTATTGTACGACCTCACGAGCCTGCAGCGCGAGGCCAACAGCCGCTTCGGGTTTAGCGCCGGGCGCACTTTACAGCTGGCACAGCGCCTTTACGAGCGGCACAAGGCGCTGAGTTATCCCCGCACCGATTCACGGTATCTGCCGGAGGATTACCTCGCCACGGTGAAATCGGCCCTGAAACAGCTCGGCACAAGCGGAGCCAGTTCACTGGCTCCGTTCGCTTCTGCCGCCTTGAAAGACGGGCTCGTGAAACCAAACCGCCGCATTTTCAATAATGCCCGGGTTAGCGATCACTTTGCAATCGTGCCAACAGGGCAGATCCCCGACAAACTCGACGAAGCGGAAGCCAAACTCTACGACATGGTCGCACGCCGGTTTGTCGCCGTGTTTTATCCGCCGGCAAAAATTGAAACGACAACCCGCATCACACGCGTGGATGGCGAGCCTTTCAAAAGCGAAGGCAAAGTCATCAAGGATCCGGGCTGGCTGGCGGTCTACGGCAGGGAAGCCTCCGGCGACGACGATGACAAAACCCTCGCATCATGGCGGGAAGGCGAACCTGCCGAAACCCTTGCGCTGGAGGTCAAAGAAAATCTCACCCGCCCGGCGGCGCGCTACACCGAGGCGACCCTGCTCTCCGCAATGGAAGGCGCCGGCAAACTGGTGGACGACGAGGAACTGCGTGAAGCAATGAGTCAACGCGGTCTTGGAACGCCGGCCACCCGCGCGGCCATCATTGATGGCTTGATCAAGGACGGCTATGTGCTGCGCCAGGGTCGCGAGCTGATCGCCGCCGCGAAAGGATTGTCGCTGGTCACCCTCCTGCGCAACATCGGCGTGGATACGCTAACCAAACCTGAGCTGACCGGCGATTGGGAGTATAAACTCCGCAAAATGGAGCAGAACCAATTCCAGCGGGACGCGTTCATGACCGAGATCCGTTCGCTCACACGCGATATCGTGGAAAACGCCCGCGGGTTCGAAATCGATGATGTGCAAGGCAACTACGAAGATCTCAAAGTCCAATGTCCCAAATGCAAATCGCTCGGAGGCTTCAAGGAATCCTACAAGACGTTCGAGTGCAAAAGCTGCGGGTTGCGCGTCTGGAAAATGCTGGCACGCCGCGAACTGGAACGGACCGAAATCGTGGAGCTGCTTGAGAAAGGCCGTGTCGGACCGCTTGACGGCTTCTTTAACAAACTCGGCCGTCCCTTCTCGGCAATCCTTAAACTTGGCGCGGAACACAAGCCAGAGTTCGACTTCGGCGAGGCCGCGCGCGATCAGGACGAAGATCCGGATCCGGCTCAGGCAGCAGCCGTCCACGAATGCGCCGCAGCGGCGGATGGCAGGCTTTACGAGTATGACACATTCTATTTTCTGAAGCGAAAAACAGACACCGCCGACGGCACCACGGAGTCTGTGCGCATCAACAAAACCATTCTGCAGCGGCCAATCCCCGTTGAGCAGGCGCAGAAACTCGTCGTGGACGGGCGCACCGATCTCCTGCCTGGGTTTGTCTCCAAACGCACGAACCGACCCTTCAAAGCATTTCTCGTCTGGGACGAAGCCAGCAAGCGTGCAGTGTTCGAATTCGAAAAACGCGAACCGCGCGGTGAAAAACCCAAAAAGGTTGCAAAGGGCCGTGCGAAAAAGACTGCGCAAATGCTGTGACCCCACACGACGCGGGCGCACACTGGGATGCGCAACATTGGCTGGCGCAGAACACCTTTCATCATTCGCAATTCGCAGCGGCGGATCTTGCCCGGCTAAAAAACAACGCCTCCGAGCGCGTCAGCGTGTGCGTGCCCACACTCAATGAGGAAGGGTCCATAGGCCGCACTGTGCGCGTCCTGCGCGATGCGCTGATGGAGCGCGTCCCCCTCATCGACGAACTTCTGGTCATCGACAGCGGTTCCAGCGACGCCACGCTGGCCGAAGCCCGCTCCGCCGGAGCGGAAGTATGTCCGGCTGCCGAAATCCTGCCGCAATACGGGCATCGCATCGGCAAAGGCGAAAACCTCTGGAAAGCTCTGCACCGCGCGCGGGGCAGCATCGTGTGTTATGTCGATGCGGATATCGAAAATATCGACCCGCGTTTCGTGACAGGCTTAATCGGACCGTTGCTGCTTCGCCCGGAGATCTCCTATGTGAAAGCGCTTTATGACCGACCCCTGGCACTCAAAGGCCGGGTGTATCCCACCGGCGGCGGTCGCGTCACGGAGATTCTTGTCCGGCCGCTCTTCTCCATGTTCCACCCCGAATTATGCGCCTTGGTACAGCCTCTCTCGGGCGAGTATGCAGGCCGACGCAGTCTCCTGGAAACGCTCGCGTACCCAAGCGGTTATGGCGTCGAGACCGCGCACCTCATCGATATTGTCCGAAGCCATGGCATGACAGCACTCGGCCAGTGCGATCTCGATGTGCGCGTGCATCGCAACCGCTCCAACATCGAGTTGGGTCGAACGGCGTTCGCAATTCTTCAGGGGTTTTTCAGGCGGATGCCGTTGTACCCAACACAGAATGAAGAAGGCGGCACAGCGTTGTGGAGTACGGTCTTTCGCCATTTTCATGAAGGCGAAAACCGCCTGGCGATGCAACATGAGGACCGCCCTGAAGAGGAACGCCCCCCAATGCTCGGGGTGCCGGAATATCGCACGAAGTTCGGGCGCACAACTCCGCCACCACCATGACCCAGTCCACATCGCGCAAATGGACTATCGTCGAGATGGAAGTCGTCCCTTCCACAAACGATGCGGTGCGCGCCTTTCCGCCATGGACCATCGTACGGGCAAGGCGCCAGAGCGCAGGACGCGGTCGCCATGGCCGGGCGTGGATCTCCGCGGAAGGCGGCCTGTGGATGTCTGCGGCAATGCCTGTACCCGAGGGATGTACCGCCGAAGACATGACGGTTTTCGGTTTGTGCACGGCGGAGGCGGTGGCGAACTGGCTTCTCAATTGCGGCGTAACCGAAGCCCGCGTGCGCTGGCCCAACGACATCCTCGCAGGCAAACGCAAACTGGGTGGGGTGCTGTGCGAATTGTTGTGGCCCGAACGATTTATCCTCGGTCTCGGAATGAATGTTGCCAATGCCGGCATCCGGGACGGTGCCCTCGAAACTCCCGCAGCCATACTCGCCGAATGGCTTTCCGGCGCCACGCCCGGTGGGCTTGTGCATGACATGGCAGATTTGCTTGGCACCGTGCACGACGCATTCGGATCCGGCGGACGGGAGGCAGCGCTTTCCCGATTGAATATCGCTTGGCGCGTCGGCAGCGACGTATCGCTCGAATGGGCAGATGGCCGCCCCGAAACCCGCGCGCAGTTTGTCGGCGTCAACGACCGCGGCTGGCCTGTCATTTCGGATGCAAGCAATGCGCCGCATGCGATTGCACCTCCGGAAATCCACCGGCTGCGCGAGGTGTAACCGTTTCACTAAGGCTGCCAGCCACCTTTTGACCGACAGCATTCGCGCTTAAAACATTATGCGCTATCAGGCGTCTCAAGCCGACCGCCCAACGATCCGACTCTTGCCTCCGGCGAATGAACTGTTCACGCTGAACCACGATGAATACGGGAACCGGGCACCAACCGATCGCCGCTGAGCACCTCGATTTGCGCGTGGAAACGCTCGGACCATGCACCGTACCAGCCCGTTCGCTCGCTGCCGAAGCATGGGATGTCGAACCGGCAGAAACCTTTATTTCCGACGACGAACGCATCCTCGTCGACGATTCCGTCCATGCGGTGGCAGGCATCCCGCTCAACGAACAACCCCAGCTCGAACCTGCCGGTCCAAGACAAACGCTACGCTTTCATCCGGGCGACGTGACCTGCGCTGTGGTCACCTGCGGCGGCTTGTGTCCCGGCTTGAACGATGTGATCCGCAGCCTTGTCCTGCATGCGCATCATCGCTATGGGGTCAGACGCTTCCTCGGCATGCAATACGGCTTCGAGGGATTGATCCCCGACTATGGCCATGATCCCATCCCGCTGACTCCTGCTGTTGTCGGCAACATCCATCAATTCGGCGGCAGTCTGCTGGCCAGCTCGCGCGGACCCCAGGATGTGGGGCGCATGGTTGACACCCTCCAGGCGCTCGGCGTCAATGTGCTCTTCCTGATCGGAGGCGACGGGACATTGCGCGGCGGCCTCGAACTTTTTCGCGAAGCGCGTCGCCGCGGCCACGAGCTGGCGGTGGTGGGCGTTCCCAAGACCATCGACAACGACATCATGTTCACCGACAAAAGCTTCGGCTACGAGACGGCTTTTGCCGCCGCAGTTCAGGCGATCGAATGCGCTCATGTTGAGGCACGCGGCGCACGCAACGGTCTCGGATTGGTGAAATTGATGGGGCGCCATTCGGGCTTCATCGCCTGTTCGGCAGCCATCGCCACGGGCGAAGTCAATTATGTGCTCATTCCGGAATGCCCCTTCTCAATGGAAGGCCCATTTGGGTTGTTGGAACATCTGCGCAAACGCATGCGGGAACGGGGGCATGCGGTCATTGTGACCGCTGAAGGTGCAGGACAGGAACACATGAACGGCGACAACCTCGAATTCGACGCATCCGGCAACCAAAGACTTAAAGATATCGGTCTCTACCTTAAAACGCAGATCCAAAGGCATTTTCACGCCTGCATGACGGAATTGAATCTGAAATATATCGACCCCAGTTATATCATCCGCAGCGTGCCGGCGGCGCCGCAGGACCGGGTGTTCTGTCAGCGCCTGGCGCAGGCTGCCGTGCACGCCGCCATGGCGGGAAAAACAGGCATGGTTGTGGGACGCTGGCACGGGCGGTTTATACACGTGCCCATCGAAGCCGCTGTTAGTGCGCGGCGCACAGTCAACACAAATGGCGGGTTATGGATGTCCGTCCTCGAATCGACCGGCCAGCCTGTGCGTTTCGGGCGTCCCGAACCCAAACAATCCTCATAGCTCTTCCGGCACCGGGCAAACCGTGCCATCAGGCTCGTCGCTTGCCGCGAC